>CAZTTD010000011.1:0-42293 GCA_964616925.1 uncultured Actinomyces sp. | reverse complement strand
AGCCATTCGTTCACATCGACATCGTGGTGGAACCACATTGCGTGATCCAAGGAGGCAAGGGAGAGCCCGTGGGTCATCCAAGACAGCCCCACTGCGCGCAGTGCCGGCTCAAGCATGATCTGGTCCACGACATAGGCCAGCAGCGCGCGCTGAACCACCTGCGGGGCGTCTTCGGGGATCTCTGAACGGATCCGCATCCACACCTCTTGGGACTGTGACCGCGTGGGGTCCGGCCCGGTGTAGAGGGACTGCTGTACGTGGCGCACGTCGAATGCCGCGGTCTTACCCAAGAATTTTCCGACCGGGTGGTCCATGGTCCTGAAAAGCTCCAGTGCACTGGGCAAATCCTGAGGGGGCGGGACAACCGGGGCGGGGGAAGCGAAGTTCAACCCGTCCTCGGGTCCCTGAAAAGAGGCGACCATGGAGAAGATCTCCCGATCGTTCTGCTGCGCCACGACTGACCTATTTGAGAATGAGCGCCCATCCCTCAACCGGGTCACCTCCAACACGAACGGAGAGTCCGGGTCCCCGCCACGTAGGAAATAGCAGTGCAGGGAGTGCGGGAGGCGCGCGGTGTCAGGCACGGTCGCGCTGGCAGCAAGGAGTGCCTGCGCGATGACCTGCCCTCCGTAAACCCTGCGAACCTGAGCCAACGAGTCCGCTTCGAAACGGTCATCTCCCAGCGGTTTTAGGTCTAGGGTCCGCAGTACGGACGCAACGGGCTCCGTGTGCACCTTGGGGACATCGATTCCAAACGCCATATGCCCATTGTCCCGCGTGGAGGGCTATGGGAGGATGTGAGTCACGATAACTTTTCGTCAGCAGGGGAGAGTGCAATCGACTATCCTCGTTAGTGTTGACCGCTCATTTAACCAGAGGGATGCAATGAACAACGACGTTGATAGCTCCACGATCATTAGTACTGATGCTGACCCCGACCTCGTGCGTAGGTTGGCGGACCTAAATGGTGTCGCCACGTACTTTTGGACTTGGGTGGGTGAACAGAAGCAGGTCGAACCCGCGAACCTGCTGCGCACCCTTGGCGCCCTCGGCGTGAACGTTCGCCCGGACAGTGACAATCAGGCGGTTGTTGACGCGATCCGTGAAACTGAGGACGCCCCGTGGCTGCTGACGCTTCCAACATGCACGGTTGTGCGCCAAGGGGACTGGCGCGACCTGTTGGTTCACGTGGTTCACGGGCAATCAGTCCATGTGTGGTGCGTTTTGGAGGACGGTACGGGACGTGACTTGGCCCAGCTTGACCGCTACGTCCCGCCGCGTGAGGTTCACGGAGAGTGGCGAGGGCGGGCGACGTTTGAGATCCCCGGCAACCTCCCGCTGGGGTACCACAACGTGTTTGCGTCCGTGGACGGCGCCGATGCGGTTTCTGCGCCGCTGATAGTGGTCCCGCACCGCATTGATCCTTCCGCGTTGCGTGGCGACCGGCGTTTTTGGGGCGTGAACGCGCAGGCGTATTCTGTTCAGTCCCGCACTTCGTGGGGCGTGGGGGATTCATCAGACCTTGACGACCTGGTTGCGATAACCGCCAAGGAGGGCGCGCAGTTCCTGCTGATCAACCCTCTGCATTCCGCGGAGCCCGTTGCACCGATAGAGAACTCCCCCTACCTCCCGGTTTCCAGGCAGTGGCTGAACGTCTCCTATGTCCGTCCAGAAGCGGTCCCCGAATACGCGATGCTGCCGGACGGTGCGCGTGATGAGGTAGAGGATTTGCGCCGCGCCGTCATGAACGAGGACGATGATGCACTGATCAACCGGGACGCCACGTGGATCGCGAAGCGTGACGCCCTCGCCCGAATCTTTGACGTTCCCCGCAGCATTGCACGCCAGGCGCAGTACAGGGAGTTCTGTCGCGAAGGTGGGGAGGGGCTGGTAAATCACGCGCTGTGGTGTGCGTTGGTGGAGGAGAATGGCTCCACGGATCTGCCCGACGAATATAAGGACTGCCATAGTGAGGCGGTTCGTGAGTTCGCGAAGACGCATGAGTCGCAGATTGAGTTCCATAAGTGGCTGCAGTGGGTTGCCTCAGAGCAGCTTTCCCAGGGCAACAAGATCGCCAAAAAACTGGGGATGGCCATTGGGGTCATGGCCGACATGGCCGTTGGTATTCACCCGTTCGGATCGGAAGTTTGGTCCCACCCGCACATGTTTGCGCCGAACACGTACGTTGGTGCGCCTCCGGACATGTACTCCCAGCAGGGGCAAAGCTGGAGCCAGCCGCCCTACAGCCCGAAAGAGCTGGCTAAGTCCGGGTATGAGCCGATGCGGCGGGTTATCCGCTCAACTATGGCACTGTCAGGGGCGTTGCGGATCGACCATATTTTGGGGCTGTTTAGGCTCTGGTGGCTGCCGAAGGGTGGCTCTCCCGCGGAGGGAACGTACGTTTACTACGACCATGAGGCGACGGTGGGGATCCTCCTGCTGGAAGCGCAGCGCGCCGATTCTGTGGTGATCGGGGAGGACTTGGGAACCGTGGAGCCTTGGGTGCGGGAGTACCTGGCAAGTCGGGGGATTCTTGGCACCTCCGTCCTCTGGTTTGAGAAGGAAGGGTCAGGCTGGCCGCTTCACGCTAACCAGTATCGACGTGACATTTTGGGCACCGTGAATACCCACGACCTGCCGCCCACGCGCGGGTACATCAACGGGATCCAGACGACGCTCAGGGACAAGCTGGGCCTGCTGGTCGATGATGTCGAGGACGTGAAGGCGCTAGATGCCCAAGAGCAAGAGCAGATGAACGTGCGTTTGGTGGAATACGGGCTCATGCCGCAAGACGCGGATGCGGATGAAAACCTGCAGGGTCTCCACAGGTACATCGCACGTACGCCCGCGCGTTTGGTTGCCGCAGCACTTGTGGATGCAGTGGGTGAGGAGCGCCCACAGAACCTACCCGGCACAAACCATGAGTACCCGAACTGGATGGTTCCGCTTGCGGACGGAGACGGACACCGCGTCTGGCTGGAGGACCTTGCGAACGGTGAGGAAAACCAGCTCTTCAAAGTCATGCGTGAAGAAATGGGGGGCTAGGGCGGGGGCCGGGCACAGCTTCCTCAGGGTGTCGCTTGCAAGTGAGTTGGCAAGGCTTGCTAATACTCACCCCGCCCGCAGCGCATTTCATGAAGACCCCTTAAATGCGGAAACCCCACGCGGATTGTCCGCGTGCGGCATTTTCCGTTTGTGCGGCGTCAGCGCAGCTCTGCGATTTCGTCCGACAAGTTGTCCGCAATAGGACCCACTACAACCTGGACAGTCTGCCCAACTTGGACCACACCGAAGGCGCCGGCTTTGGTTAGAGCCTTATTGTCGACCAGTGCCGGGTCAACCACCTCAACGCGCAGACGTGTAATACACGGTTCCACCGTCTCAACGTTGGAAGGTCCCCCAAGTCCAGAAAGAATCTGTTGGGCCTGTGTCATCGGTAGTCCCCCTTCATCGGTTTACGTACTCCCGAATGATTTCAAAGTAGCACGCAGGGCAAAAGGACGGCATAAAAGGTGAGCAGCTCCCCAGCAAATCTGGGGAGCTGCTTGTCACAACTTCATGGGCTCCGCGAACGGCCGTTCAAGACCTCCGAGCAACCGCCAAACGGAAACCCTCCGGCTAACCTATACGCCCGGCCTCATCCGCTTTCTGCGCGGTCGCCATGCGAAGGGCATCGTCGCGCCCCTCCTCAATGAGACGGCGCAACGAATCGGGTCGGTCCGTGTGTTCTTCCAGCCAATCCTCGGCTGCCTTCGCCACATCGACGCCAGCCACATACCCGACCAGGGGGAGTGGCTCCATGGTCTCCACTATTCCCGACGCGATGTGGAACGTGTGGGCATCCCACACGCGTGCCACCTGGTCATAGAACTCCCTGGCGTACCGTTCATACACGACCGGCTTCGTGGAAACGTGTGACCAGAAACCGGCAACCAGTGCCCACCTGGTGTCGTTCGCGATCGTCGTGTCATGCATAATCGACTGCCAGGTCTTTGCACGCACCTCATCGGAGTCAAAAGTCGCCAGCGCACGGGCAGCGTTCTGTTCACCGGTCAGCGTGTTGTCCTCCGCGCGAAGACTCTCCACATCTCCCTTATCCGCTAGGCCACCACGGCACAGCGCGTACAGCATGGCCCAGCGCATATCTTCACTTAGCTGCAGGCCAGCAAGCGTTTGGCGCCCATGATAGAGAGCCGACACGTGCTCATACTGCGCGCGCGTAACGGCCCGTCGGGTGAACGCCAGCATGAATAGTTCCTGCGCGTCAGAACCAGGCTCAGCGTCATCTGCCAAGAGCGCCAGGCGATCCGCAACCGCACGCAACTCAGCAGGGCGATACGCCGGCGCCACGTATGAGGTGACCGCCGTGTCGATGTGACGGAGGATCTGGGTAAGCGCCGCAATGGACGTCTCCACGCTCACAGCCTCCAGCGCCAACTCAATAAACCGCGAGGCCGGGAACTCCCCGTCGCGCGTCATGTCCCAAGCAGCAGACATTATGACGCGCCGGGTCAGCGCATCTTTGATCAACCCAACGTTCTCCACCGCGAACGCAAGGGACTCATCATCCATGCGAATCTTCGCGTATGCGAGGTCGCCGTCATTCACCAGTACGAGGGCGGGGCGCGCCTCACCCACCGCCTCCACGACAGGAGTGCGCGCTCCATCCACATCCAGTTCGCTCTTGAAGACCTGGTGGAGGTCCTCCCCGTCCTCGCTCAAGTCGTACCCCGCCACAACCAGCGTGTGTGGCCGCAAAGACGCACCCTCTGAGAAGGATTCCTGGACGACGTCAAGGCGGGTTATCTTTCCGTCCTCGTCCACCTCTATTTCCGGACGCAACAGCGTGACACCGGATTCCTCAACCCAGACGTTGACCCAACGGCGCATGTCACGGCCCGATGCCGCTTCCAGTTCCGTAATCAGATCCTGAAGCGTCGCGTTCTTGAAGGAGTGCTTCGTCAGGTAGCGGTTCAGCCCCTTGAAAAAGTTCTCTCTTCCCACGTAGGAGACCATTTGGCGCAGTACCGCGGCTCCCTTTGCGTAGGTGATTCCGTCGAAGGAAACCTCAACGTCGTCCAGATCCTTGATCTCACCCTTGACCGGGTGGGTGGAGGAAAGCTGGTCCTGAGCCAGCCCCCATTCCTTGCGGTTCAAGAACCCAACCCATGCGTCCGACCAGCGCGTTGCCTCCGCGGTGGCAAGGTGAGCCATGAACTCCGCGAACGACTCATTGAGCCACAGGTCATCCCACCACGCCATCGTCACGAGGTTGCCAAACCACATGTGCGCCAGCTCATGCAGGATGGTGTTGCAGCGCGACTCCAGCTCCCATTCCGTTGGCTTGGAGCGGTAAATGTACTGGTCGCGGAAGGTAACGCAGCCCGCGTTCTCCATGGCGCCCATGTTGTATTCGGGCACGAAGATCTGGTCGTACTTTACGAACGGGTAGGGGATGCCGTACGCGTCCTCGAAGAACGCGAAGCCGGCTTCCGTCACGTTCATGATGTCGGACGCGTCCAGGTACTTCACCAGGGACGCGCGGCAGTACACGCCAAGGTCGATTTCGCGTCCGTCGATGGACCGGATTACGCGCGTCTCACCCTCATACGGGCCCGCTACGATCGCCGTGATGTACGTGGAAATCCGTTGCGTTGGCGCGAAGTCGAAGCGGACCCTGTCGCCCTCGATCTGAACGGGCGAGGGCGTAGGGGACACGGAAAACACCGTCCACCCGGCCGGAACCGTCACGGAGAAGGTGAAGGATGCCTTTAGATCGGGCTGCTCAAATGTGGGGAATACGCGGCGCGCGTCGGGGACCTCAAACTGGGAGTAGAGGTAGACCTTCCCGTCGGCGGGGTCGACGGATCGGTGCAGGCCCTCCCCGGTGTTCATGTAGATGAAGTCGGCGTCGATTTCCAGGGTGTTTTTCGCCTTCAGATCACGCAGCGGCAGCCGGTAGTCCGCGTAGTCGCTGATCGCGATTTCGGCGCCGTTCAGTTTCGCGGAGTGGATTTTGTCCACCACAAGATCCACGAATGTGGAGGTGCCCGGGACCGCGTCGAACGTGATTGTGGAAGTGGAGCGGAACGTCTTGTCACCAGTTGTTAGGTCAAGGACGACCCGGTAACTCTCCACATTCGTGATCACGGCGCTGCGGTCTTGTGCTTCAAGGCGCGTGAGATTCAGGCCTGGCATAGTTGCCTTTCGTTTTCTAGGTGTGCTTGTTACTTGATGTTTCGTGTCGCGGGATCAGGTGCTACCAGATCCGCACGCGATCTTCCGGTGCGATCCACAGGTCGTCGGTGGGCTGAACGTCGTAGTAGTTTGCGAACTCATCGAAGTTCGCGAGGACGCCATTGCAGCGGAACTCAGCCGGGGAGTGTGGGTCGATAGCAAGGAGTTGGATCGCGTAGTCGTCCCGGCTCTTCGAGCGCCAAACGCGCGCCCAGTTCGCAAAGAACCGCTCCGGTCCGCTAAGTCCGTCGATCACTTCGGCGTCGGACGGGCCCTCAAGGCCGCGGTCCTCAAGTGCCTTCACCCACGCCTTCCACGCGATGGTCAGTCCGCCAAGATCACCGATGTTCTCACCGATCGTGAGTGCACCGTTCACCTTATTCTGGTCGTCGAGGGCGGAGGGAGAGAACGCGTCATACTGCTTGATCAGGGCTTTTGTGCGCTTTTCGAACTCTTCACGATCCGCGTCGGTCCACCAGTTGTTGACTTCACCTTGGGCGTCGAACTGGCTTCCCTGGTCGTCAAAACCATGACCGATTTCGTGTCCAATCACCGCGCCGATTCCGCCGTAGTTCACGGCATCATCCGCTTCAGGGTCGAAGAACGGAGGCTGCAGTATCGCGGCGGGGAAGACGATTTCGTTCATGGAGGGGTAGTAGTACGCGTTGACCGTGTGCGGCGTCATTAGCCATTCCGTGCGGTCAACCTCCTTACCAAGTTTCGCGTACTCCCATTCCATGTCGAACTCTGCGGACGCCAGCAGATTGTCAACCAGAGTGTGCTCTTCCGTCACGTCGAGGCCGTCATACCTGCGCGCGTCCTCCGGGTACCCAATCTTCGGCATGAAGGTGTCCAGTTTGCCCAGCGCCTTCTGCTTCGTTTCCTCTCCCATCCAGTCAAGGTTGGTGATGGATTCGCGGTATGCGTCCAGCAGGTTGTTGACCAGTTTCAGCATCCGCTCCTTGTACTCCGCAGGGAAGTGCCGCTGCACGTAGAGCCGACCCATGTCAAAGGGGACAACGTTGTCGATCAGGGAAAGCGCCCTCTTCCAGCGCGGGCGCATTTTTTCGATTCCCGCCAGTGTGCGCCCGTAGAAGTCGAAAGCTTCTTCCGCGAACGACTCAGAAAGGTAGGGGGAGAATCCGTCAATGATGCCACGCGCCGCCCACAGTTTGAGCGTGTGCAGGTGCGTCTTCTTCCAAAGTTGGCAGGCGGATTCAAGGAAGTCCGGCTGGGAAACGTTCAGGCTCTTTCCGTCGAGGGCGACACCTAGGTTTTCCTGCCACAGCTCCCACGCGAAACCGGGGTTGTCTTCTACAACTTCGTCCCAGGTACGCGGGTTGTTTTGCGGTTCGATTTCGCGGTTGCGCACCACGTCCCAATGCAGGGCGGCCAGTGCCGTTTCGTAGGCCATGACCTCAGTCGCAGCTTCGTGGGCCAGTGGCTCCGTTACGACACCCGCCAGAGCGAGCGCCCGCCCCACGTGTTCCACATACTTCTTCCGGTACTCTTCGTACTCATCTTCGCGGTAGTACGACTCATCAGGCAGGCCCAGGCCATCCTGCTCAAAGTTCGCCGTGTATTTCGAGGTATCGTTCATGTCGGTCCAAACTCCGACCGCGAAAAACCCGTTCATCCCATTCCGCGTCAGCGCGCCCATCAGCGCCGCTAGGTCAGCGTGCGACTCCGCCTTGCTGACAGCCTCTAGGATTGGCTTGATTGGGGATACGCCCAGTTCGTTTAGCGTTTCCACGTCCATGAACTGGCTGTAGAGGGTAGCGATACGCTTGGCTTCTTCACCCGGAATTTTCCCGTCGAGGGCGTCTTTCGCTATCTGGTTGCACCGCTCCTCACTCAACTCATGCAGCGCGTAGAACGCACCGTCGGTCGCGCGGTCGGCCGGGATTTCGTGCGTGGCCAGCCATGATCCGTTGATGTAGCGGAAGTAGTCGTCTTGTGGGCGAACGCCAGTGTCCATGAGGGCGGGTTCAAGGACGCGCGCCAGCAGCTCATTTTGGGTATCAGTCATTCCTCCATGTTAGCCCCCAGCACCGACACCACCGTGCGGTTAACCTGAGGGGCGAATTGGCATCTTTGACGCCCTCTTCGGCGCCACCTGCGCCGTCGCCATCGACGCCACCTGCGCCGTCGCCATCGACGCCACCTGCGCCGTCACCATCGCCCCAACTTCAACGCGACCTTCGCCTTTGTCTTTGCCTTTGCCTCCATCTTCACTGTCACTTTCGTCTTCGCCCCCATCTTCGGCGCCACCTGCGCCGTCGCCATCGCCCCCACCTTTGTTGTCATCTTCCAGGCCTTGACTAGGTTCCCTACCCACGTACCTACTACCGAAGTCCCGAAGTAGGCACGCCGCTGTTCTTCCGCACCCTGTTCTGCCTTGTCTTGCCCTGTCTTGCCCAACCCTGATCGAGGGATGTGGTGTCTAATCGATGGTTGTGCCCGGGAATATCGTTCGATCACCTGCCACATCCTTCGATCAGGCTGGACACGGGTGGACGTTAGATATCCAAACGCCGATTTAAGGTTCTCTAACCAGACGATCGACCACGGGAAATGCCAAGTTGGCTCTCGATGTGGCTTTGGATGAATCAAGTTGGCTCTGGAGAGGCCAAGTTGGCGTAGCCATCTTGGGGGTCCGCGTGCCATCTTGGAGATTCCAATGCAATCTTGGGGCATCTGGCACCATCTTGACTACTTCTGTAGTAGGCATACGCGCTCAAGTGCAGATATCCCTGATGTGGCTTGAGGAAGTTCGATGAGGCAATAGCTGTCTCGAGGGTTGCGCCGTTCAAACTGAAGGTTCCCCGGCTCAAGCTAAGGGGTGCACTGCTCAGATCAACTTCACTGAGGAGCCCACCTGACTTAGACCTTTTGGCCGGTTTTTTGGGTTTCAGGGTTTTGTTTGTGCGGGTGGGAAGTGCTTTGGGGTTCGTGCTGGGAACACCAAAAGGTTCTTTATGGATTGGCCTGCAGCGAGGGTGTCTCTGGCGTGTGCCTCCGCTTTGTCTAGGTGTGGTGCGTGAATCTATATAGGTCGCCCTAGGACCCAACCCGGCCACCGCAGGTTCTCCGTCCTCACAGGAGGGGCCCTTGTGGCAACTTTTTCTTTTGTGACAGTGCGGGCATGTGTTCTACATCTGTCAGAGCCAGAAACACCAAAACCCGTCTCACCTCACCGCCAGCGCCACCGCCGGCGCCGGTTAACACGCGTCGAGGATACATAGCGGGGCCGAAGATACATACGGGGTAGCAAAAAGCCAATAAAAACGCCGTAATTTTTACCCGCTATGTATCTTCGGCCCCCGTATGTATCTTCGACGGTCCCACAGGCCAGTGACCCGAAAGGACAACAGACAACAGTGACCGAAGGACAACAGTGACCCGGAGGACAACAGTGATCGGAGGGCAACAGTGGCCATGCGGAGGTGGGAGATTGTGCGGGTGTAGAAGTCCGGTTGTGTGTTCCTCAAAGTTTGGAGACCCGGTGGTCAGGGCTGGAAGATTCTAGATGTCTGTTTAGGTACTAGATGTCGGCTTAGATACGCGATAGCGGTTTAAATGCTGGATGTCTGTTTAGATACGCGATATTCGGCCCCGATATCGCGTATTTAAGGGGACATCGCGTACCTAAGCCGATATCGCGTATTTAAGGGGACATCGCGGATCTAGTGCGCGCATTCCTGTAGATGGCCCCATGTAGATGGCCCCATGTAGATGGCCCCATGACCCAACTCGGTTACCGCGGATTTTCGGTCTTCACCGGAAACACGCAGGAGGGCAATCCAGGCAGTAACGGTGATCTGTGAGCATGTGGACCAGTTTGGGGGCTGCACGGGGGACGAAAGAGATTCTGAAACGAGCCCAAAAGAGCAGAAACGACACGGGCCGAAACGGGCCGAAGCGCGCCGGAGGCTGTGACTCAAAACCCGTTCGCCACCAGACCCGAACTATACGGCGGTGCCGCAGTACAGCAAACAGGAGAACGGGCAACAGTCAAGAAAACAGGTGGCACCGAACCCCCACCCACCAAACTCAAACTGGCTGGATTTTCGTTGCAACACGGTCGGAAAAACACTGCAACACGACCTACAAAACTATGCCCTACACAGCCACATCCCTCGATCAGGCACGGTCCTGTAGACCTAGCACGGTTTCCCGTTGCCGCATTGCTGTCTCGAAGACATCCTGACGTCCTCCGCCAGAGGCAGATATCACCAAGATGGCTCTAGATAGGCCGAGGTGGCAGGGCAAGGATCAAGATGGCTCCAGAGGGTCCGAGATGGCCTAGCCATCTTGGGGGTTCGCACACCACCTTGACCTTTTGGTGGTTCACCATGTGCTGCAGGCTGTGTTCTAGGCATGGATGGTCAGGTTGAGCACAGGGAGCCCACGATAGGGTCAACCGAAGTATCGAAGGATATCCCCGGGCCCAAACACCCGGGCTAACAATCGATAATCTTCTACAACCTGCGATAGAACCCTCAGCACTAGGTCCGATTGACAAGCTATTTCGGATGATGCGCCCGACTTGCAGCGATGTGCCCAAAACGGGGCCGATTAGCTAACCTTGTGCCCGTTTTGCAACGTTGTGCCCGTCGTCGAACGATGTGCCCGGGAACAACGTTAGTTTCGTGCCACATCGTTAGCTGCTCGCCAGCCCAGGGCGTCTTGTGAACGTTGTGCCCGGAAAACGGCCGGTTTGTGAACGTTGTGCCCGACTTGCAGCGATGTGCCCAAAACGGGGGCTGGCTTGCGAATCGTTGTGCCGAAAACTGGCCTGGCCTGGCTTGCGAATAGTTGTGCCCTCCGCATCCCTTCCGTGGGGATCTATTCTGAGTTGGGCTGCCCCCAAAAAAGGTCAGAAGGGTGATCAATCGAGGTCGGAAAGGTGACGAATCAAAGTCAGAAAGGCGTCGATTCCTTGTATGGGCCTCCCGACGCAGGTCCAACACCTCCCGATGCAGGCCCCGTGCTTCCACCAACTGCCCCCGGCGCTACGCCTGGAGCCCCCGAGTGCTCCTCCGCCGCCCCAGCCGCATGCCCCTGATATCCCATGGGGATGCTCCCGGTGTCGATCCGAGGATTCGGCTCCTGTGCCTCCGTCTTACGTGGCGGTATCACGCCCAAGAAACGGGGGAAACGCAATACGTACCGCAACCCCTCACTTCCGTCACGCCTATGGAAGGTCTCCAGAACCAAGGTTCCCTCCACACTTACGCGGTCACCTTTGGATAGAACAGTGGAGAGGTAACGCGCCTCATCATCCCAAAACGTCGCGCTTATCCACAGGGGTGCACCCACCTCTGCCCAGCGACCCGTGTTTTTATCCCTGTTCGACGCGGTCGCATTCATTCGCAATTCCACAACGGCCTTTTGCTGCGGCGTCCACCGCAGTGCCGGATCCGCGATAGCCCCGGTTGCTACTGCCCTGAGTGCCATTTCTTCCTCCATTGGCTCCGTCGTCCGACTTCGGTTTGCTCACTTTCCAGTGTACGTGCGGCTCCGACACGAAATGCGGGCCGCGGCAAATCTGTGGATCAACGGCGAAAAATGCGGGGCGCCTGTGGATAGTCGAGGGCGTGGTTGCGGCCGTGGAAAGTAGCGCGAGGGCGTGGTTGCGGGACGAGGGCGAGGGCGCGGCCGTGGAAAGTAGCGCGAGGGCGTGGTTGCGGGACGAGGGCGAGGGCGCGGCCGTGGAAAGCAGCGCGCCCTAGAGCGCGACGGCGTGGTTGCGGGACAAGGGCGAGGGCGCGGTTGCGGGAGGACGGCGAGGACGCCCTGCCCCTAGTGCCCCTGCAACGACGGATGCGTTCTCTTGTGCCTCTCCGAGTCATTCGCATATGAGTAGTACAGACCGATCAGCAACCCACCACCGATGTAGTTACCGACCAAAGCAATCGCGACATTCCCTATTGCCAACCCATAGTTGATGCCACCCTGCATCGCTTCCACAGTGAACAGAACCGTGTTCGCCACGGAGTGCTCAAACCCAAGGAACGCAAACAGCAACACCGACACAACCATCGCTGCAACCTTCACGCCGTCTGACTTCACGAACCCGTTATATATAAGGAGCATCGCGATGTTGATCATGAAGTTACACAGGATGGCCCGGAAAAACAGGTCTGTCATCCCACTGGCACCGGATGACACGTATGCCAACTTATGGTCCACGGCCGCTGTGACCAACTCTCCCGGCCGCCCATCCAAAAGGGTTGTGAAGTGCACGAATATCGCGGTAAGCACCCCACCCAGGAAGTTGCCTAGGTAGCAGAAGGCCATCACTGCTAGGGCGCGCCCCACACTCATCCGCCGGAAATACACGGCAATCGTGGTCACCATCATGTTGGAGGTGAGCAGCTCCGACTTGGAGTAATAGATGAACACCAAACAGAACCCGAAGGTTATTGCACCCGCGATGGCGCCCAGTTTCGCATCCTTGGGACTGACCTCCACGAACGCCGCAATGACTGAGTAGTTTGCCAAATAGAAGATCCCAATCAGGATCCCCGCCATCGCTGCGCGCATTACGAAGACGCGTGATAGATGCTTCGTCATCGAAGACTTGGCATCCGCGGCCTGCAGGACCGTAGAAATGAACTCTGTTCCGGGGAAAATCTTGCGATTATCTGTGACCATGCCCCATGATCTCAAATTTCTCTGCGCTAGTGGCGTACTCCGCACCGGTACTTGCCCCAAACTGGCCTACAATGAACGCGCACTGATCCGGCCTGCGCTGACCTTTTTGGTCTCACGGGGTATCACCGGGGAGCATCCGGAAGAACGGGTTGACTCAAGTCGACCCCATTAGAACCGGACGGGTGGCCCGTCACAGCCGCAATGAGAGGCAGTCCGCCCTCGACACGAAACGTGTTGGGAGCTGGCCGCAAATGAGGTGGTACCGCGGGATGCGAAAGCATTTCGTCCTCGAAAAGACGCAACTGCGAAACTGGACGCACTGGCAAAAGAGGACCCCGATGGCAACTGCGAAGAAACGTTTCCCCCTTCACCGAGCCGCGCTCGAAGTCGACGCGAAACCATCTCTGCCGAAGATCGAGGAAGAGATCCTCTCCTACTGGAAAGAGGACGACACCTTCAAGAAGTCGGTGGAGCAGCGCGATGCCGGCTCACGTGGCTCGAATGAGTTCGTTTTCTACGACGGCCCGCCTTTCGCCAACGGAACGCCGCATTACGGCCACCTCCTCACCGGTTACGTGAAGGACGTGGTGGGCCGGTACCAGACGATGCTTGGCCACCGTGTTGAGCGCCGTTTTGGCTGGGACACGCACGGGCTGCCCGCAGAGATAGAGGCGGAGCGGATCCTTGGCATCGTTGACAAGTCGGAGATCGACGGCCCGAACGGCATCGGCATCCAGGCTTTCAACGACGCCTGCCAGACTTCCGTCCTGCGCTACACCGCTGAATGGGAAGATTACGTGACCCGCCAGGCGCGTTGGGTGGACTTCAAGAACGACTACAAGACGCTGGACCCGGAGTACATGGAGTCCACGCTCTGGGCGTTCAAAACCCTGTTTGATAAGGGCCTTATCTATGAGGGGCATCGCGTCCTGCCGTACTGCTGGAATGATGAGACGCCCCTTTCCAACCATGAGTTGAAGATGGACGAGGACGTCTACCAAGACCGCACTGACCAGACCGCGACGGTCGGCGTTGCGCTTTTGGGCGAGGACGGAAAGCCGACCGGCGAGGTCGCCCTGGTCTGGACGACTACGCCCTGGACCCTCCCATCGAACCTGGCCATCGCCGTTGGCGCGGACGTGGACTACCTGGTGGTGCGGCCCCGCACGGGCGCCCTCGCAGGCAAGGACGTCATCATCGCCGAAGCCCTGGCCGATCAGTACGCCGCGGAGTTCGGCGTGTCGGACGCGGACGCCAACCAGGCCGCGGGGCAAGACGCCGCCGGGCAGGAGACGGGCGCGGACTCCGATGCACCCGCCACAGACACCGTCACCAGCGTTGAGGAGCTGGTGGTGAAGCGTTTGAAGGGCTCCGACCTCACCGGGCGCCGCTACGCCCCCATGTTCAACTACTTCGCGGACAAGGACGAAAACGAGGCCCCGGGCCCCAACGCCTTCCAGGTGATCGAGGCCGACTTCGTCACCACTGAAGACGGCACCGGCCTGGTCCACCTTGCGCCCGCCTTCGGTGAAGACGACATGAACGTCTGCCTGGCCAACGGCATCAAGACTGTGGTCCCGGTTGACGATTCCGGGAAGTTCACCTCCCAGGTACCCCAGTACGAGGGCGTCCAGGTTTTCGACGCGAACCGCCTGGTTCTGGCGGACCTGCGTGACGGCACGGGTGCAATCGCGGAAGTTGAGGAGGAGCGCCGCCCCGTCCTCGTCCGTCAAGCCTCCTACCTTCACAGCTACCCGCACTGCTGGCGTTGCCGCAAGCCGCTGATCTACCGCGCGGTCTCCTCCTGGTTCGTGGAGGTCACGAAGTTCCGCGACCGCATGGTGGAGCTGAACCAGGAGATCAACTGGGTTCCGGATCACCTTCGGGACGGACAGTTCGGGAAGTGGCT
This sequence comes from uncultured Actinomyces sp., assembly GCA_964616925.1. Classification (GTDB taxonomy): domain Bacteria; phylum Actinomycetota; class Actinomycetes; order Actinomycetales; family Actinomycetaceae; genus Scrofimicrobium. The sequence goes on along the minus strand of CAZTTD010000011.1, from coordinate 27,487 downwards.
GGAGGGCGCCCGCGACTGGTCCATCTCCCGCACCCGTTTCTGGGGTGCGCCAATCCCGGTGTGGAAGTCCGACAATCCGGACTTCCCGCGCATCGATGTTTATGGCTCATACCAGCAGATCGCGGACGACTTCGGCGTGGATGTAGACAAGATCAACCTGCACCGCCCGGCCGTGGACACACTGGTGCGCCCGAACCCGGACGACCCCAGTGGCAAGTCCATGATGCGCCGCGTCCCAGAGGTCTTGGACTGCTGGTTTGAGTCCGGCGCCATGCCGTTCGCCCAGGTCCACTACCCATTTGAGAACCAGAAGTGGTTTGAGGACCACTACCCCGGTGACTTCATCGTGGAGTACGTGGGCCAGACAAGGGGTTGGTTCTACACCCTGCACGTCCTCGCAACCGCGCTTTTTGACCGACCGGCCTTCCGCACGTCCCTGTCCCACGGAATCATCTTGGGCAACGACGGAACGAAGATGAGTAAGTCCCTGCGCAACTACCCGGACGTCCAGGGGGTCTTCGACTCCTACGGTTCCGACGCGATGCGCTGGTTCCTCCTGGCATCCCCGGTGGTGCGCGGCGGCAACCTGGTCGTGACGGAAGACGGCATCCGCGACGCCGTGCGCCAGGTGCTGCTTCCCCTGTGGAACGCGTACTACTTCTTCACGCTCTACGGCAACGCCTGCAACAGTGGGGATGGGATCAGCCCAACCCGCCTTGACAAGGTGGAAGACCCCAAGTCTGCGTTTGAGGCGCTCCCGGAGATGGACCGCTACCTGCTGGCCCGCACACGTGAGGTCACCGAAGAGGTCCGCCAGGCCATGGACCAGTACGACCTGCCGCGCGCTGCTGCCCGCATCCGCGACCACATGGAGGTCATCACCAACTGGTACGTGCGCACCCAACGCCACCGCTTCTGGGAAGAGGAGAAGGACGCGTTTGACGCGCTCTACACCGCCCTCGTCATCCTGACGGAGGCTGCCGCGCCCCTGATGCCGCTGATCACGGAGGAAATCTGGCGTGGGCTGACCGGTGGGGAATCGGTGCACCTGGTTGACTTCCCCGACCTGCCAAAGTCCTGGTCGGATGAAGATCTGGTGGTCGGCATGGATGAGGTCCAGGAGATCGTCTCCGCGGGCCACTCCCTGCGCAAGGCGGAGAAGCTGCGCGTCCGGCAGCCACTGGCGAACCTGCTGGTGGTGTCGGAGAAGGCCAAGAGCCTTGCCCGTTTCGCTCCGGTGATTGCGTCGGAAGTGAACGTGAAGAACGTTGACTTTGAACTGCCCGCAGACTCCGGGCTGTCGATTCGTCAGGATCTCAGCCTGAACCCGCGAGCGTTCGCGAACAACGTGCGCCCCAAAACTTCCGCGCTGTTCCAAGCGATGAAGAGTGGCGCGTGGGAGGTCATTGTGGGGGGCGAGGGCGTTCGCTTCCCAGGTGTGGAGGTCGACGGCGCGCCCGTGGAACTCTACGGGGACCAGTTCGCGCTGACGGAACGTGTTGAAGCGGAAGTTGATGAGGCCGCGACGGTGCTGAGCTCGGGTTGCTTCGTCGTCCTCGACAAGACCGTTTCCCCCGAGCTGGAGGCGGAAGGCTGGGCGCGTGACCTGGTGCGTGCCATCCAGGACGCGCGCAAGAATGCGGGCCTGCACATCGCGGACCGCATTGACGTGACGCTGGAGGTTCCCGCGGACCGGGTGGACGCCTTGGAGACGCACGCGGACATGATCCGCCATGAGACGCTGACCGTTGGGCTGGAGTCCAACGTCGGCGATGAACTGAAGATCAAGGTTTCGCGCCGCCAGTAGGCAGCGGAACGATCGGTCAAAAGGAGAAACGGTGGCAAAAGAGGACCAAGGACTCGAAATCCCCGAAGGTGTAGACCCTGAGCTGGTGCCTTATCTTCTGGCGGCGCAGGAGTCCGCGGAAGATGAGGACGAGGGCGGGCAGGCGGATCCAGACGCCCCGGATGCCACGGTCTCCGCGGATTCCACGGAAGAGGATGAGGGCGAGGACGAGGAGTTGGCGATCCTGCGCGACATCGTGCGGGATACCCTCCTTGCAGGCGCGGATCCTGAGCTCATCGACGCGGTCTTGGCCGGCGAACTTGGTGAAGAAGAGGACGCTGATGACCTGCGTGAAGCGGAGTTAGATGAGGCGGAGGCGAAGGCGTTGCGTGCGGCCGCTGCGCGCACGGTCTATGAGTCCCTGCTGAAGCGTGCCCCAGAGCACGACTTTGACCCCAGCCTTGATCGTGTTCGGGACGTGCTCTCCATCCTGGGTGACCCCCAGGACGCGTACCCCAGCGTGCATGTTGGGGGCACCAACGGTAAGAGCTCCACGACGCGGATGATCGCCTCCCTCTTTTCCACCTTTGGTCTGCGCACGGGTAGTTTCACCTCCCCGCACCTTCTGAGTGTGAATGAGCGGGTTGCGGTCAACGGTGTGCCGTTGACTGATGCTGAGTTCGTTGCCGCGTGGGAGGATGTGGCCCCCTACATTGCCATGGTTGATGCGGCCTCCGCGGAAAAAGGTGAGCCGCAGATTTCCTACTTTGAGGCGCTCACGATCATGGCCATGGCGTGGTTCGCGGATGCGCCCGCCGATGTTGCTGTGTTTGAGGTCGGGATGGGAGGCCGCTGGGACTCCACCAACGTCCTGGACCCGGGGGTTGCCGTCATCACTCCGATTGCCATGGACCATGAGCGTTGGCTCGGGTCTTCTCTCAGTGAAGTGGCGTTCGAAAAAGCGGGCATCATCAAAGACCGCTCCATCGTCGTTGTCTGTCACCAGGATGAAGAAGTAATGGAGGTCATTGAGCGCAAGGCACTTGAGACCGACTCCGTCCTGTGGGTGGAAGGCACCCACTGGGAGGTTCTGTCACGCACGCCTGGCGTTGGTGGACAGATCATCGACGTCCGCACCCCCACTGGTGTATATGAGGAGCTGTTTGTTCCGCTGCACGGGGAGCACCAGGCGCATAACGCCGCAGCCGCACTTGTTGCCACGGAGGCGATGATGGGGGGCAAGCCGCTCCCAACGGAGGTTGTGGAGGAAGGTTTCTTGGCTGTGCGGTCACCGGGACGTCTGGAAGTTGTTCGGCGCTCACCGACAATAGTTGTCGATGCTGCGCACAACCCCGCCGGCGTGGCAGCGCTCAAGGATGCCCTGGAGGAGTCGTTCCGCTTCAACGTCACAATTGGCCTTTTCTCTGCGATGGGGGATAAGGCGATTGAACAGATGCTTGTGGAGATTGAGTCATCTTTGGACGAACTTGTCATTGTCGAAATGGGATCTGAGCGCGGAGCTGATATCGAAACCCTCAAGGAGATCGCAGAAGACGTGTTTGGTGAGGACCGCGTGCACGTTACCCACGATGTCACCAGCGGAATAGATGAGGCGACGCGCTTGGCTGATGCGCCGACCGACCCGACTCTGACGCGCGGGATTGTTGCGTTTGGGAGCATTCAGTTCATCGGTGAGGTGACCGGTCTCCTCCGGCTCTGAGTACACTGCAAATACCCTGTTAGCCCGGTGATTGCACGACTTTGCGCGTTTTGGAACCAGGCTGCAACTTTGTGCTTGGAGTGCGCCATACTGTTGGAGTTGGCTGGTGGCTGGCAGGATTGAATGTGATTGGGCCCACCAGGGAGCCCACAGATGTAGGAGTCATCAATGAAGAAGCTCATCAACGATCCACAGCAGGTTGTCAAGGAGACCCTGGAGGGCTTCCAGGCAGCGCATAAGGACCAGGTAACGGTCCACTACGGGCCGGACTGGGTGGAACGGAAGACGCCGAAGGCGGAAGGTAAGGTCGGACTGGTTTCCGGTGGCGGCTCTGGCCACGAACCACTGCACGCAGGATACGTTGGGCTGGGAATGTTGGATGCGGCGGTTCCGGGACCGGTGTTTACATCGCCGACTCCGGATCCGATCGTGGAGGCCACAAAGGCGGCGGATCGCGGTGCGGGTGTTGTCCATATCGTTAAGAACTACACTGGCGACGTCCTGAACTTTGAAACGGCCGCTGAGCTGGCTGCAATGGACGACGTTGAGGTGGAATCCGTCCTAGTAGACGATGACTGCGCGGTGGAGGATTCCCTCTACACGGCGGGTAGGCGCGGGGTGGCGGGCACCGTCCTCGTCGAAAAGATCGCAGGCGCGGCGGCCGAAGCGGGCCTGTCTCTGTCGGAAGTTGCGCAGGTGGCGCGCACCGTCAACGCCAATACACGCTCCATGGGACTGGCTCTGGGGCCGTGCACCGTCCCTCATGCCGGGAAGCCTTCATTCGATCTTGAGGAGGATGAGATTGAGTTGGGCATTGGTATCCACGGTGAACCAGGCTACCGTCGCGGCCCGATGGAGCCCGCGGACGACCTCACGGAGGAACTATATGTAAAGGTCCGTGACGACCTCGGGCTGAAAGAGGGTGACCATGTCATCGCTCTGGTAAACGGCATGGGCGGCACACCGGAATCGGAACTCTACATTGTGTTCCGCAAGGTGGCCTTGCTGGCAGAGGCTGATGGCATTGAGATTTCACGCGCGATGGTTGGCGACTACGTGACCAGCCTGGAGATGCCGGGTGTCTCCATCACGCTGACGCGTGTAGATGACCAGATGTTGGAGTTCTTTGACGCGCCGGTAGACACCCCGGCATGGAAGAATTAGAAAATATTGTTTGAGTGAGAACGGGGGTCGGCAGCAGTTGCCGACCCCCGGTTTCAGCCACGAAAGGGGCACACGGTGGGGAAGAACGTTGATTGGGCAAAACGCTGGATTGAGCTCTCGGCAGTTTCTGTTGGGGACAACCGTGAGTTGCTGATCGACCTGGATCGACAGATCGGGGACGGGGACCACGGGGAAAACATGGACCGCGGCTTCTCTGCTGTTGTGCGTGGAGATGGACTTGAGGAGGCCGCGACCGGCGCTGAACTCCTGAAGTACGTCGCGAAGACACTTCTATCCACCGTGGGAGGTGCGGCCGGACCGCTCTACGGAACCGCGTTCCTTCGCGCTTCCGGGTCGATCCCGGAAGAGGACATGACGGCTGCCGACGTTGCCAACATGTTTGAGGCCGCAGTTAAGGGCGTTCAGGCCCGGGGGAAGGCTGTGGCCGGGGAGAAGACGATGGTGGACGCACTGCTGCCTGCCGTTGATGCAGCCCGCGCAGTTGCCGAATCCGGCGGGACAGCGGTTGAAGCTTTTGAGGCAGCAGCAGCCGGAGCCGCGGCAGGTGCGGAGGCAACAGAGCCCATGCGTGCGACAAAGGGTCGCGCCTCGTACCTGGGCGAACGCAGCATCGGGCACCTAGACCCGGGCGCGGTCTCCTCCAAGCTTCTGCTTGCCGCTGCCGCGCAGGCCGCGGAGGAAGTCTACGGAACCAAGGGTGACCAGTGAGCCCAGTTTCTTTGGTTGTGGTATCCCATTCTGACCTCTTGGCGCGCGGGGTCGTGGACCTGGCCGGCGCCATGGCTCCGGACGTTCACATCGGGGCAGCAGGCGGATTGCCCGACGGTGGTCTTGGGACTTCATTCGACCTCGTAGAAGAAGCCGTTGGGAAAGCCCTTGATGTCGCGGATGGTGCGGGTGTTGTGGTCTTAACCGATCTGGGCTCCGCAACCCTTACGGTTGACATGGTCGTTGAGTTTGCGGACGACCCGGACGCACTGCGACTGGTGGACGGCCCGTTGGTGGAAGGGGCAGTTGCGGCCGCTGTCGCGGCCCAGCAGGGGAAGGACCAAAACGGAGTTGCCCAAGCCGTCCTAGATGCGGCGGTGCAGTGGTGCCCAGAAAAGAAGACGTCCTCGAAGAAAAAGGGACGCAAAACACAAACGCAGTCGGATCCGTGCGCCGATGAGTTGCCGGAGGGCACTACCGTCACGCTGGAGGCGCTGGTGACGGATCCCGCGGGCATGCATGCACGCCCGGCTGCCCAGATCGCTGCTCTGGCTGCAGCGTTCGACGCGGAAGTTACAATCGATGATGTCAGCGCGGAATCGATGATGGAGCTGATGACGCTGGGCGCTGTCAAGGGCGATACAGTGGTTGTTAGTGCCACCGGGACCGACGCCGTTTCCGCGGCACACGCCGTCGCAGATGCCATAACGCTTGGCGGCAGCGAACAGCCCACCGACGTCTAGAGGAGAAGCAATGCCAACACCAGACCTACTTGACCCACGCAAGGAACACACCCTTTTGTTGGTGAAACCTGATGGCTTCCGCAGGGGGCTCACCGGGGAAATCCTGTCCCGCATTGAGATGAAGGGCTTCGTCCTGAAGGGCCTGAAGATCAAGAAGGCAGACGCTGACCTTCTGAATGAGCACTATGAGGAGCACAAGGATAAGCACTTCTTCCCATCATTGCGTGACTACATGATGGAGGGACCCCTTGTTGCGGTGGTCGTTGAAGGTGACCGCGTCATCGAAGCCCTGCGCATCATGGCCGGCGCTACCAACCCGACGCTTGCGGCACCGGGCACCATCCGCGGAGACCTTGGACGTGACTGGGGCACGGACGCGGTACAGAACGTGGTTCACTGCTCCGACTCCGAAACCTCCGCAATCCGTGAGATTGCGCTTTGGTTCCCGGAGTTGGCTTACGACGAAGCCGCTCACTAAGATTCCTGCTTATCTGGAGCGGGCCGGGCACCCATGTACCTGAAGGAGCTAACGCTACGCGGTTTCAAGTCGTTTGCATCAACGACCCGATTTCAGTTTGAACCTGGAATAACCGCGATCGTTGGGCCCAACGGGTCTGGGAAATCCAACGTTGTCGACGCACTTGCGTGGGTGATGGGGGAACAGGGCGCAAAGTCGTTACGCGGCGCCAACATGGCGGACGTGATTTTTGCGGGAGGCACATCCAGAAGCGCATTGGGTAGGGCCCAGGTGGAGTTGACCATTGATAACTCCGACGGGCGCCTGCCCATCTCTTTTTCGGAGGTGACGATCTCCCGCACCATGTTCCGCTCGGGCGGATCTGAGTATGCGATAAACCGCCAGCCGGTGCGGCTGCTGGATGTCCAGGAGCTGCTTTCTGACTCTGGCCTTGGCCGTCAGATGCACGTCATTGTTGGCCAGGGGCAACTGGACCGCGTACTTTCCGCCAGCCCCCTTGATCGGCGTGCGTTTATTGACGAGGCCGCCGGGGTCGCGAAGCATCGCCGCCGCAAGGAAAGGGCGCTGCGCAAGCTGGAGGCGATGGACGCCAATCTGGTGCGCGTCCTTGACTTGACGGAAGACATGTCCGCGCGGCTGCGACCTTTGGCACGTCAAGCCAAGGCAGCTCGTGCGGCCCGTGGAGTTCGGTCCTCCCTTGCCTACGCATCCGCGCGCGTGCTGGCCGATGATCTCTCTTCGGCAGAGGGCCGTCTTTCCAAGGAAAAACAGGTCTTGGAGCGTCTGCGCCGTCAATCCGCCGCGACGCAAGAGACCATTGACGCCCTCAACGCCAAGTCTGAACGCACTTCCGCGGCGCAGGCGAACACACGAATATTGGCCGACCAAGTTGGCGACCGATACCGAGACTTCACTGAGCAACAGGGGCGTTTCGCATCCATCGAAGAGCTGGCGAATGAGCGCGCGGCGGGCGCATCCCGAACGCCCGTTGCGGTTTCCGAAAGTGCCGTGGACTTGGCGCAGGAACGCGCGCAGGAAGCACGCGCTGAGGCACAGGCTGCCGAAGAAGCAGCGAAAATATCCCAGGCACTCTATGAGGAAGCGACTGCCAAGCGCACCGCCACCGAACCCCGGCTCAAGGAAGCCGAACGGGAGTTAGCGGAGCGCCAACGTAGTCTCCGGCTTGAAAAAGAACGTCATGAGCGGAGCCAACGGGACCTGGAGTCGGCGCGCCTGGCATTGCAAGCGGCGGTGAACCAGGCGGCGGGCGCCGGGGAGAGATTGACTGGCGCTCAGGACCGGAAGCGACTTGCTGACGAGGGCGTTGAGAGCCACCTGCGCACCGCCGGCATCGCAGATACCGGGGATGACCAGTCCGAAGAGGGAGTGCAGTACGAGGACGCCGCCGAAGCAGAGCGCGTCGCCCGCGATGAGGTGACCCGCGCGCAACGCGAGGAGCGCGCAAGCATCGAAGAACACTCCAGGTTGCGCTCACGCCGGGAGACCCTGCAGTCTTCGTTGCGTTCACGTCCAAACCACACCGACGGCCGCGCTTCTGCTGATCTTCTGGCGCTAACCCACCAGTTGGGCACCCTAGAGGATCACCTGCGCATTGAACGCGGGTGGGAAGAAGCCATTAACGCATTGCTGGGGGCAATGCTTTCTGCCTTTGTCGTTCAGGGGGCAAGCGCGTACCAGGAGTTGGCGGACCGCCTGGTTGACGGCAGCAGCGCGGAAGAGATTGGTGCGGGCGGCCTGGTTCTGCTCGGCGAAGAGACTGACACGGCCGTGGGCGCCCGGGATAACTCTGGCGGGCAGCCCACCTTTGAAGAGCGGGGCTTGAGACCCGCGTTGAGTGTCGTTCGCGCGTCAACCGCCCTCTCGGGCGCGCTTCGTGGCCTGTTGGCGCGGGCATATGTGTGCGAGGACGTGGGGGGCGCCCGCCTCGCCCTCGCACAAATTGTGGACGAGGACGAGGTGGGCGGCATTGTCGTCGCCACTGCAGGTGGAGCCTTGTTTGGTCCCGGATATACCCGGCTGCGTGGCGCCCAGGAGAGTTCGCGACTTCTCATCAGGGCCGACCTCGAAGAGGCGGAGCGGGAGGAGGCGTGCGCTGGGGAAGCGTTGGCGGCGGCAACGGCTCGCGTCCAAGAAGCGTCCTCGACACTGAAGGACGCCTCGTCTGTTCGTGCGGAGGCACTGTCGAAGTTGCGCGCCGCGGATGCCAAGCGTGCCAAGGTCGCGCAAGAAACAGCGCGGCTGAGGGCCTTGGCGCATGCGGCGGCCGTGGACGTGGAGCGCGTTGAATCCCAGGTGGCACAGGCGGAGGATAAGACGAAGGAGGCGCAGGCCAAAGTGGCCGCATTGGAAGCGGCTCTGCCGAAGGATCCGCCACCGGGAGATGAGGTTCTCGGTCCATATCAGAGGCGGGTTGACCAGGCGCGTGCCGAAGTTCAGGGTACTTGGGAAGCGCAGAACCAGGCCCGAATGGAGGCCCACATTGCGCAAGAGCGGGCGGGTTCCGCGCAAAGGAGCGCACGTGCATTTGAGACGCAGGCGCAAAGTCTTAGAGAGGACAGGACACGTCAGCTTGAGCGGGAGCGCAAAGCGCGCAGCGCCGTGAGTCGCTTTTACGACGTCGCGGAACGTGCCCGGCAGGCAGCATCCCGGTCGCAGAGGTCCGCGCAACAGGCGCTGGAGCTGCGGGATAGATGTCGGGCCGAGCTACAGGTGCTCACCGACTCACTGGTGTCAATATCAGCCGATCTGAGGGCCGCCGAAAGTGCGCGCGCTGCAATGGCAGAAGAGCTACTCCAAAGTGAGGTCGCGTTCGCCTCCGCTGCCACGGCGGTCGCGACGATGCGTGATAAGGCCTTGGAGCTCACCAAAGAGTACGGGGAGCTCCTGAACTTGAAGCTTCCACTGCCACCGGGACTGAGACAGTATGGCGCCGATGCAGGGGAGTCGGAAGCAGAGCCAGACGATTCGCCAGCCGGAGTGGGACAAGACGGTCAAGAAGAGTTGTGGGATGAGGCATTGGAGGCGGGCGACAACCTTCTTGCGGCCTACGGACCGCACCTTCCATGGGATCCGCCCTCGACAGAAAAAGATGGGGCACCTGACGAAGAAAACGCAGGTGAAACGGAGCCGCGCGCATATGTGCGAGAGCACGCGCAGAGCCAAGTGGAGACCTCCCAGCGCGCACTTTCCCGCCTTGGTGTGGTGAACCCGTTGGCGATTGAAGAGTATGACGCGGCCTCCGCTCGCTACCAGTTCCTGCAGGATCAAGTGCAGGACCTGAACCGTTCAAAGGCAGATCTTCTGGACTTGATCCGGCAGGTCGACATCCAGGTTCGTCAGGCGTTCGAGGACGCATTTGCCGATACATCACGCCAATTCGAGGCCACATTTTCCAGGCTTTTTCCCGGCGGCACAGGCAGGCTGGAACTGACAGATCCGTCCGATCCCCTCACAACTGGTGTGGAGATTTATGCCAGGCCGTTTGGGAAACGCGTCACGCGGCTCTCCTTACTTTCGGGCGGGGAGCGGTCGCTGGCGGCATTGGCGTACTTGATTGCGATCTTTGAGGCACGCCCTTCACCGTTCTACATTCTTGATGAGATTGAGGCTGCGCTTGACGACATCAACCTCTCCCGCGTGCTTGGGCTTTTAGAAGATTTGCGTAAGGAGAGCCAGCTTTTGGTGATTACACACCAGAAACGGACCATGGAGTTTGCTGACGCGTTGTATGGGGTGAGCATGAAGGATGGGGTTACGGCGGTAATGTCACACAGGATGGCGGGGTAGTTATCGGCGGCGGCTGGCCTAAGCTAGGGGAACGTGTATGCGTGGGCGGCAACGCCCCATCCCGCCTCCTTGAGGAAGGCCAAAGACCGTGAAAGACAGAATCCAGTGAGCGCCCGCGTCGCGCTCTACATAGCAGTGATACTTCTGCTGCTACTGGCGCTTGCCGTCATAGTCATTGCTGCGTTGGTGCGCAGACCCAGACGGGAGTGGCAGATAGCCGTCATGGGGCAGACTCAGGAGGTTCGCGGCACCGGGCTTGCGGACCTTCGGCTGCAGACGGTGAAGCCGCGCAGGGTGAGTTTGGATGAGATGTGGGCGACGGAGTCGGTCCCGCAAACCGCGTACGTTGGGGTTCCTCGCTTACCCGATAAGTCGGCATTGGTGGCGGCGATTGCGCCGCCGGAGCGCAACCCGCTTCGGGACATGGTGCCTCTGCTGGTGGATGAGCAGCCGGTAGCGCAGGGTCTGTATGTGGAACAGCCGGCGGCCCAGTACTTTGATGAACCGCAGGGTCAGGGTGGCGCGCAGTACGTTGAGGAGCAGCCTGATCCATACCAGGGCCAGTACGTTGAGCAGCCTGAGGTTCAGTACGCCGCGGATATGGGTGAGGAGCAGGCCGACGACTCATATGTCGCTGAGTATGTGGATCCTTCCCTGGGGCAGTCGGATGATCTGTTCGTTGCCCGGTATGAAGATCCAGAAACGGCGCAGACCGATGGTGCGTATGTGGAACCGCCGCCGGCGCCACCTCCTCCCAGTGATGATTTGGAATCCTCTTTAGAGTGGCTCCAAGAGGCATACTCCCCACCGGGTGAACCCCGTTTTTCGCTGCCTCCCGTTTCTTTCCATCCCACTCCGCTTCCGGCGGGGGACAACGGGCCAGAAGAAGCGCTTGAGGAAGCGTTCGGAGAGGCCTCAGATCCGGCACCATCTGTCAGTCCTGACACCGACGGTACGCGCGTGGCAGGGATCGGAAGTGCAGCTCAAGCCTGGGGTCGCGGTGCACTCGCGGCTGTCCGCGGGCGGTTCCAAGGCGAGAAGGCTGCCGACGAGGACGTCCAGGAGCAGGTGTTGGAACTGGACGTGGAGCCGATCGTGGATGACGAACCGATTATGGAAGTCGAACCGGCTGTCGATGTTGAGCCGATTATCGAAGTCGAACCGGTAGTGCATGTTGAGCCGATTATGGACGTTGAGGCGGTGGTCCACGTTGAGCCGACTACTGATGTTGAGTTAGTGACGGACGTTGAACCGGTGGTAGTTCCAGAGTTGGCACCGACTGACGAAGTTGCTGAGCATGAAGAGCAGGAACTGGATGTTGAGCCAGAAGACGACGTGGATGTCCTAGAGGACCTAAGCGTGGAGGTGGCAGCGGACGACGAATCCGAAGACCACCCGAATCGGGACTAGATAGGGACCTAGCAGGAATAGACGATGAGTGATTTTGTGGACTTTGTTTCCTCGCCCGTTGGGCTAGCGATCATAGCCGTTGTGGTCATCGCCCTTGTGGCGCTGATCTACTTCGTAATGCGTTCCAAGACGCAAGCCCCACCGACAACCCCTAAGGAAGTGAAGCCGGCGGTTCCCGCCAAGCCACCCAGTGACGAACTTCCGCCTTCCTTGGAGGAAGAGCCGGCAGCAGATGTTGCCGTACTGGATCGGCCCGAAGCGGTTGCCAGCCGGATGCAGCGCCTGCGTGCGCGGATGGCGTCCTCGGGCACCATTGGGAAGGCCCTGTTGGCCGTCTTCTCACGTGGGGACCTCAGCGCTTCAGACTGGGAAGAAATCGAAGAAACACTGCTACTTGCCGACGTTGGGTTGGGACCCACCGAAGAGATCTTGGAGAAGCTGCGCACCGCCGCCCGCGTTCACGGCAACCTGGGATCAGAGGAGGCCACCAAGGTTCTGCGCGATGAACTGCTCACCCTAGTTGGTCCCGATTGGGACCGGTCGCTCAACTTGGAGCCGACCGTTGGTCCGGACGGCCAACCTGGGCCCGCGGCGATCCTAGTCGTCGGGGTCAATGGAACGGGAAAGACAACCACGATCGGTAAGATGGCGCGACTGTTGCGTGCTGAAGATAAGGATGTCGTTCTGGGAGCTGCGGACACATTCCGCGCGGCAGCCGCAGAACAGTTGGAGACGTGGGCTGCCCGGGTTGACGTTCCGGTAGTGACTTCTGATCGCGAGGGCGGGGATCCCGCGTCAGTTGCGTTCGAAGCGGTGAAGACCGGCCTCGCCCAAAATAGCGACGTCGTGATCGTGGACACCGCAGGGCGCCTGCAGACAAAGACCGCGCTGATGGATGAGCTGGGGAAGATCCGCAGAGTCATGGAGAAGCAGGTCCCTGTCGGAGAGGTCCTTCTGGTTCTGGATGCGACGACGGGGCAGAACGGGATGCGCCAAGCGCAGGTGTTCGCGGAAGCCGTTGGCATCACCGGGATTGTCCTCACGAAACTGGATGGGTCCGCGAAGGGCGGAATCGTTATTTCTGTTCAGAGGGAGCTCAACGTACCAGTGAAGTTGGTGGGCTTGGGGGAGGGGCCAGACGACCTGGCACCATTTGATCCTGAGGGATTCGTAGACGCGATTTTGGGTCAGGACTCCTGACATCCAAGAGTCCGTCTGCCGACCTTCGCCCAAGCTGGGGTAATCTGGCCGTCAGTATGACCTTCTTTAATACGCAAGGAAACGCCCGTGTTTAACTCACTTTCTGATCGCCTTAGTGAATCTTTCAAGAGGCTCCGCGGCAAGGGTGTCTTGTCGGAAGCCGACGTAGACGAAACCCTGGGTGAGATCCGTCGTGCCCTGCTTGACGCCGACGTCGCGCTACCCGTTGTTCGGGAGTTCACCGCGAACGTGCGGGAAAAAGCGTATGGCGCTGCCCGCTCGAAGGCTCTGAACCCCGGACAGCAGGTCGTCCAGGTTGTCCATGATGAGTTGGTGGAGATCCTGGGTGGTGAAACCAGGGAACTCACCTTTGCTCAGCGTGGGCCGACAGTCTTCATGCTGGCTGGCCTCCAGGGTGCCGGTAAAACGACCCTGGCTGGAAAGCTTGGCAAGTGGCTGCGGGAGAACGGCAAGCGCGTACTCCTTGTCGCGTCCGACCTGCAGCGCCCTAACGCTGTAAACCAGCTTCAGATTATTGGTGACCGCGCCGGGGTGGACGTGTGGGCGCCGGAACCAGGTAACGGAGTGGGTAACCCCATCCTGGTTGCGCGCAGTGGCCTGTCCGAAGCAGTAGCAAACGGGTATGACGTAGTCATTGTCGACACCGCAGGTCGCCTTGGTGTGGATGAAGAGATGATGGAGCAGGCGCGTCAAATCCGCGACTCTGTCAGACCTCATGAAATCATGTTCGTCCTCGACGCGATGGTGGGCCAGGACGCAGTGCAGACGGCAACTGCCTTCCGCGACGGCGTTGGATTCACCGGCGTTGTGATGTCCAAGATGGACGGCGATGCCCGCGGTGGTGCGGCGCTGTCTGTCCGCGGGGTTACTGGCGCACCGATCCTGTTTGCGTCGACAGGTGAAGGCCTTGACGACTTTGAGCGTTTCCATGCGGACCGCATGGCCGGGCGAATCCTGGATATGGGAGACATCCTCACCCTCATTGAGCAGGCTGAGAAGAAGATGGACCAGGAGGCCGCTGAAGAGATGGCCGCCAAGGCCATGTCCGGGGACCTCACTCTTGACGATTTCCTAAAGCAACTTCAACAGGTCCGCAAACTGGGATCTATGAAGAAGGTCCTAGGCATGATGCCTGGGATGGCGCAGGTGCGCGACCAGCTTGAGAACTTCGATGAGAAAGAAGTGGATCGCGTAGAGGCCATTGTTCGCTCCATGACGCCGGCGGAGCGGAGCGATGTGAAGATCCTGAACGGATCGCGTCGTCAGCGCATCGCACGTGGTTCAGGTACCACTGTTGCTGAGGTTAACGGGCTGGTGAAGCGGTTTGAGGCCGCACGCCAGATGATGTCCTCCATGGGACCTGGCGGCATGCCGAACATGGCTGCCATGCAGCAGGGTGCACGCCCGGGCAAAGCAGCGGGCCGGGCGAAGCAGAGGGAGCAGGCCCGCCAAGCGCAAGCACGCAAGGCACGCATCAAGAAGAAGGCACGTTCTGGTAACCCCGCAAAGCGGCGCCAACAGGAACTTGAGGCGATGCTGCCCAGAGAACAGCGGGCGGGCGCCAGCCCCAAGGGTTCCGCGTTTGGTCTTGGCGCAGGGCAACAAAAGGTGAGCGACGCCCAGGTGCGGGAGAGCATGGATGCGCTGCCGGATGACTTGAAGCGCATGATGGGACGTTTCTAGGGAAGGGACGGAACGAATGGCTGCGGGATTGAACCTCACTGGACTTGTTCTGTGGCGTGAAGATGACGCGGCTACGCCCTCGTTCCAATACGGCACGCTCATCATTGACAATGGCAAATGCGTGTCATTTACAAAGCTTCCGGAGCCAAACCGCGTACGTACATTCGTGGTTCCTGGCTTCGTTGACATGCATGCGCACCTTGCCATTGGTTCGGGAATCGCTTCCTCTGATCAAATAAAAGAACACGCGTGGAGCCAGATCAAGGCCGGCGTTCTGGTGGTTAGAGAGCCAGGCTCGCCGGTCAAAGTGAGTGAGGCGGAGCTGCCCTTTGGTCGTCCCATCGTTGTCTCTGCGGGACGTCACATTGCTGTTGAACGGCGTTACATAAGGGGCCTCGCTGTGGAGCTTCCCGCGGATGACTCGGAGGTCAGGGTCGTTGAGCCCTACACGGAGAGCGTCGGGTCAGAAGTCAAACGGCAGGCCAAAAGCGGTGATGGCTGGGTGAAACTGGTTGGGGACTGGATTGACAGGTCTGAAGGTCCTGAAAGCGACCTGGAACCGCTGTGGAGTGGGGAGCAACTGGCTGAGGCCGTGCGAGCAGCCCATGAGGTCGACGCGAAGGTTGCCGTGCATATCTTTGGTGCGCGTGGCTTGGATGACGTTTTGGAATCGGGGGTCGACACCATTGAACACGGAAGCGGTCTGACCCCAGAACAGATGCGGGTTGCCGCGGAAAACGGGACCGTTGTTGTCCCTACGCTCCTGCAGGTACTAAAGTTCCCGGAGTTCGCGGCCTCCGCGACCCGCTACCCGAAATATGCGCAGACAATGACCGCCCTATATGAGGGGCGCAGGGAGTGGTTCGAAGCGCTCTTGGAGTCGGGGGTCCAGATCCTGCCGGGCTCAGATGCGGGCGGTTTCCAGTCTCATGGCGCACTGGTGCGTGAAATGCGAACCATGGCCGAATGGGGGATGGAACCTCAAAAAGTGCTGGCAAGCGCGACGTGGGAGGCCAGAGACTTCCTTGGGTTACCGTCCCTTTCTCCCGGTGCACCCGCTGACGCTGTCATCTTCAGTTCCGACCCACGGCGCGACCCGGTCGTGTGGGGTCAGCCAAAATTCGTGATCGCAAACGGGCACATCATCTACGTGCGCCTGTTTCGTGATCACTCCGAGGGCGTAAACTCCGCCGCCACTTCCTCCAAAACGGCGCGCGCCGTGTGAGCGTCCAGAGTCCCAACGGACGCCACGATCGCAGGCCGCAACCCTTCGGGAAGACCGGTTGCTAACGGAAGATTCAGGACGTGTCCCCCGGCTACCTTCACAAGATGGATTCCCGCTGCAACATCCCACGGCTTAAACGTGAAGCCCATGGCCACTCCGATCCAACCTGCGGCGACCATGGCAAGATCCACGGCAGCGGCCCCCGGGCGCCGGACGACAGAGTAGTGCTTCATCAGTCTGTGCTCATGGTCTGCAGTCTTCAAGCGGTCGTGGTCCAGGCTCCAAATTCCCGGATAGTAGGCAGCAATGAGCGCCTCAGACTCAGATTTTGGACCCTCGCTCCGCAATGGCGTGCGGTCCATCGTCGTTTCATCCAGATGCCAAGCACGCTTGGAATCAGCCGCGAACAGTTCCCAGTTGAAAGGAACCGAAACAACACCGGCGACAATCTGGCCGTCCACCTCCACACCGATGGACGTCCCAAAATAGGTGAGCCCGGATGCAAAGTTCGCGGTTCCATCTATCGGATCCACGATCCAACGGACCCGGGACCCAAGATCAACCACCCGCGCCCCCACTTCTGGGTCCAACGTGGCCGTGGGGGAGGGTAACGGAAGGCCATCAGGTGCAATATCAGCGGGAGTCTTGTAGTCCACTCCGCCCTCGCCCATCTCCTCACCCAACACTAAGGAACCGGGCACCGTCTGGTCTAAGAACGCCCGCAACACTGCCTCAACATACTGGTCATGGGCGGTTACGGGATCGTGGAAATCCACTTTGGTTGCCACATCCGGGGCGGAACGCGCGACCCGACGCAGGTACGGGGCAACTAGAAGAGCAGCGGCACTGGCAACCTCCGCCAAATCAGAGGCAATGTGATCATTAGTCATACTTCACTATGCTACTTTGCCTGCGGTGAGGAACTCCACTTCTCAAACGGGGCCGAATAGGACGACTCCGCTTCGATTCGGGGCGAACACGTGGCAAGATAACCTCTGTACTCGGAATACGTGTGCCCTCTCCGCACGTGATCTGCGTTCCCTGAAGGAAACTTTGTTGGCCCCACCAACGAAAGCGGACTTCAACAAAAAGTTCAAGGAGTAACCACTCAAGTGGCAGTTCGTATTCGTTTGAAGCGCATGGGCGCTATCCATGATCCTAAATACCGTGTCGTCGTCGTTGACTCACGCAAGAAGCGTGATGGTCGCGTGATCGAAGAGATCGGTCTTTACGATCCGGTACCGAACCCTTCCATTATCAAGATCGACTCTGACCGGGCTGTTTACTGGCTCAGTGTTGGCGCGCAGCCGTCAGAGACCGCGCGTCGTCTGCTCAGCCTGAACGGTGACTTGGCACGCGCGAACGGCAAGGAAAATGTCGTCAGCCGCATCAAGGTCGCTGAAGTAGACAAGGCTGCGGAGACAGAGGAAGCCATCAAGGCAGCTGCCGATAAGGCTCAGAAGGACAAGGCCAAGGCTGCTGAGGCCAAGGCCGCGGCGAAGGCTGAGGCTGAACTGGCGGCGGCCGATGCTGGGGTTGAGGCTGCTGAGGAAGCGGCAGAATGAGTGCCTTGGCGGATGCTCTTGAGCATCTTGTCTCTGGCATTGTCGACAATCCGGATGACGTCCGGGTGGACAGCCGCAACCAGCGTCGCGGGCAGCTCTTGGAAGTTCGGGTTCACCCGGATGACTTGGGCCGCGTGATTGGTCGGAATGGCCGCACGGCCCGCTCTTTGCGGAAAGTCATTTCCGCACTGAAGGGCAAGGGGTTTGTTCGCGTGGACGTCGTGGAGACGGACCGGTAGACGGATCAACTAGCGATAGATGAGAAGATGGGCTCGGCCAAAAAGGCTGGGCCCATCTTTTTGCGTCCATGTGAAACAGTCTGATTAGTACAGGAGAAACCGATGGTTTCCAAAGAAGACCTGATGCTTGCCGGCATTGTGGGATCCGCCCGCGGCCTGCAAGGTGAGGTGAACGTGCAGGTCCGCACGGACAGCCCACTGGAAGTTTTCCAGGTAGGAGCGGAGGTAGAGACGAACCGGGATGATCAGACGACTCTCACCATTTCGTCTGTGCGTTCCCACAACGGCCGCCTGCTTCTCCGTTTCGAGGGCGTCACGAGCCGCGAAGGCGCCGAGGCCCTGAGAGGCGCGGAACTCCTAGTCCCCGCTCATCAGGAGGAAGACGCGTGGTATGAGCATGAGTTGAAGGGACTGCACGTTGAGGATGTGGATGGAGAGCAGTTAGGGGAAGTCCAAGCCCTCCTTTCGTCACCGGCCCACGATCTTCTGGTGGTTCGCTTTGAGGGTGAGGACGTTTTGGTCCCGTTCGTGGAGGAAATTGTTCCACAGGTCCTAGTTGAAGAGGGCAAAGTGGTGGTTGACCCGCCCGGGGGCCTGTTCCCAGAGGTGCCTGCCGATGCCGACACGCCTGATGCGGATTAGTGCCATGCGGTTCGACATTATTTCGATATTCCCCGAATTCTTTTCCACGTTGGATCTGTCATTGGTGGGTAAAGCACGCCAGACGGGCGTCGTGGACATTTCTGTCCACAACCTTCGCGATTGGGCCAGTGGGACCCACCTAGCCGTGGATGACACGCCCACGGGCGGCGGTGCGGGCATGGTGATGCGCCCGGATGTGTGGGGGGACGCTATCGGCGCGGCGCTGGGCAATGCTGCTCCCGCAAATGCCGTCCTCGCCATTCCCACCCCCAGCGGGAAACCCCTGACCCAACGCGATCTGGAGGCCCTTTCCAAGAAGGACCAGATTGTCATTGCGTGTGGCCGATATGAGGGTATTGACGCCCGCGTTGCCCACCACTACGCGGAAAAGGGCGTGGACGTTTTTGAGTTTTCTCTGGGCGACTATGTTCTGAATGGGGGAGAGGTCGCGGCAATCGCGTTGGTCGAGGGCGTTACGCGACTGATCGACGGCGTTGTTGGCAACCCGGACTCCCTCTCTGAAGAGTCTCACTCAGTTGAGGGCCTTCTGGAATACCCCGTCTACACCCAGCCGCGTTCATGGCGGGGCCTGGATGTTCCCGAAGTCCTGCTGGGCGGGGATCACGCCAAAATAAAGAGGTGGCGGCGTGATCAGGCTCTTCTTCGCACAAAGCAGCGGCGTCAAGACATGATAGAGGCGCTCATCAACGGCGGCGGGACGCTGGACAAGGCGGACCGGGAGGTGCTCGCGTCCGCTGGGATTGACCCGCGCGATGGCAGCGAACGTTTTGAGTTCGCGGTGGCCACGGAAGCGGATCTGCCGGACGTTTCCGCCCTCGCCCAAGAAACCTTTGTACTGGCGTGTCCACCGGATACGCCCGCGGAGGAGATCGACGACTTCGTTACAAACCAACTGGACTTGGGGACGTTCCAGAGATTTTTGGACGAGGGCGCCCGGGTGACCATTGTTCGCGACCGCGCGGATGGTTCCCTGGCTGCGTACTGTCTGGTGGAGGAGCTGCCGCCGACAAATCTGCGTCACCATCACGAGGGCGCTTGCTACCTTTCCAAAATCTACGCTTCGCCGGACTGGCATGGTTCCGGTGTTAGTGCGGCGCTCATGGAGTTCGCGCTAGCGGATGCGGTTGCGCAGTGGGGAAGTACCGGGGCGCTCCTGGGGACAAATGCGGCCAATAAGCGTGCGATGAGGTTCTACAGGCAGCACGGGTTTGCGAAAGTTGGGCGGAGAGTATTCAACGTCGGTGGGCGCGACCATCATGACTTCGTGTTCGTGCGCGATCTCACGGTGAATCCTGTGCGTTACGGGCTCTAACCGTTGGATCCGCTCGCCCGTGTGTGGCAGACTGTTTCACCGAGATTGTTGGTGCAACCTGCCGTGGGGGGCCACCGAAAACAACTCGCAACTAAGACTACGGACGGGGTTTCGGTCCCGGATCCGGTTATGGGTTTCCTCGACCTGCGGCGGTGGCGACTAGGAGCAGAAAATGCAGAAGCTAGACTTCCTTGATCAGGCGTCAATGCGCACCGATGTGCCCACGTTCCGCGCGGGTGACACTGTGAAGGTGCACGTGAACGTCATTGAAGGTAGCCGCTCACGTGTCCAGATTTTCCAGGGCATTGTGATTGCGCGCAAGGGCCACGGGGTGAAGGAAACCTTCACGGTCCGTAAGATTTCGTTTGGTGTGGGCGTGGAGCGTACGTTCCCGGTTCATTCTCCGACGGTGGAGCAGATTGAAGTTGTCTCCCGCGGTGACGTCCGCCGCGCGAAGCTGTACTACCTGCGTGACCGCGTTGGTAAGGCTTCGAAGGTGAGAGAGAAGCGCATCAACGTTACTAAGTAACTTTTTCAACGTAATGGCCCAGCTACCGCAGAGGTAGACTGGGCCATTATGCATGTTGATCCCGCGCCCTCAACCCCTCCGTTTGGGCAGCCAGCCACAGGGGGCGTCTACGGACAATTCGAACCGTTAGCGGCGCCGTTCCCTCCGCGGGCATCACTGCCACCCGAATCCCGTATTAAGGAAAAGAAGCGGTTACCGCGTGCTTTGCAGGCGGTGTTTGAAATCTTCCTGATGCTTTTGGGAGCCGCCGTTGTGGCGTTGCTGCTTCGGGCGTTCGTGGTTCAGGTTTACAAGATCCCGTCAGAATCCATGCTGGACACAATGGAGGTCGGCTCACGCATTGCTGTGAGCCGCGTGCCAGTCTTGGGCAAAGAAGTGGAACGCGGGGACATCATTGTCTTCCGTGATGTTCAGGGATGGCTGGAGCCCGTTGACCAAGAAGACCAGTCCATATGGTCCACGCTGGCGGGGGTGTTTGGTTTCGCGCCGTCGGGCACGGAGCAGATCGTGGTCAAGCGTGTCATCGGGGTGGGTGGAGACGTCGTTGCCTGCTGTGATGAAAGCGGGCGGGTTACCGTGAACGGGGTGGGGATCGATGAGCCGTACCTTGCGCAGAACGTGGCGCCGTCGGACTCTGAGTTCTCCGTTGTTGTCCCCGAAGGCATGTACTGGGTGATGGGGGACAACCGGTCCAACTCCGCGGATTCCCGTTTCCACAACAACGTCGACGGGACTGGGTTTATCCCCGCATCCGCTGTGATTGGCCGCGCACAGTGGGAGATTTGGCCGATCCACAAGTGGTCGTATCTTGGAAACAGGGATGTCTTTGAAGGTGTCCCAAACGCTGATTCCACATGACACAACTTCCCGACGGGGGTGTCGACAGAAGACTTGTGGCGTCCTGGGGTGTGCTGGGAGGTGTGGACGAGGTCGGGCGTGGGGCTCTTGCCGGACCACTGGCCGTCGGACTGGTGGTCGTGGATGGTCAGTGTGGGGAGGGGCCGCGGGGTGTTGCCGACTCAAAGGCGCTTTCTGCGCGCGTTCGCCAAACGCTGGTAGGTCCGATTCAAGAATGGGCGCGCGCCAGTGCGGTCGGGTGGGCGTCACCCGTTGAGATATGCGACCTGGGTGTCACTGAGGCTCTGCGCCTTGCAGCGTTGCGTGCGCTGGACCAGGCCGGTCGGCAGGTGGCGTCACAGGGCTCTGCGCCGCTTGGTGGGATCTTGCTAGATGGAAAGCACGACTACCTCAGTGGCGACACGCCCTCGCTCTTCACGTCCGCTACACGTGGCCCGGCGGACCCGTGGGCGGAAGGACCCGGTGCCTTGCCTGTCGCGACGATGGTCAAGGCAGACCGGCACAGCGTGGCCGTGGCAGCGGCCTCGATCATCGCGAAGGTCGCGCGGGACACTTACATGGAGTCAATTGCCGACCCGGGCTACGGGTGGGCCAGCAACAAGGGGTATGGCTCAAAACGGCACATTCAGGGCTTGGAGAAGTTGGGACCCAGCAAACGGCACAGGTTGTCGTGGCGTTTACCGGGAGTGAACTAGGCTCTTTCTGGGGGCCGGGGCATAATTGGTGAGGGGCCTTGGTATTGACGAGGAAGGTTAGTGGTGAACCGCGACGACATTGAGAACTACGAAAATGCGTCTGAACTGGACCTTTTCAAGGAGTACCGCGATGTCGTAGCACTGTTCAACTACGTTGTTGAAACAGACCGACGCTTCTATCTTTGTAACGCGGTTGAACTTCAGGCGCGGCCCGTTGGCAACGACATCTTTTTTGAGTTGAGCCTGACCGATGCCTGGGTGTGGGACATATACAGGCCCTCCAGGTTTGTGAAGTCGGTGCGCGTTGTGACGTTCAAAGACGTGAACATAGAAGAGCTAACAAAGCCGGACTTGGATATCCCCTCATAGGTTTTCCACAGGGCTGCGGTTCTGGCGCAATCCACAGGACGTCGGATTAGCGGTGGCCTGACTGACGCTGGGTGACCAGTGTTGAGTCATGAGCCAAACAACAGTAACTAAACAGTCCATTCCCGCCGCCACCAAGATGCAGTTGGGGCGGTACGGGGAAGAGTGGTCCGCCACCTACCTTGAAAGGGCGGGTCTTAGAGTCGTCGACCGCAACTGGCGCCTTGGGACCGTCGGCGAACTGGATATCATCGCGGAAGACCAAGACGTAGTGGTCTTCGTGGAGGTGAAGACTAGGCGCGGTATAGGCGCCGGCCTTGCCTCAGAGGCTGTCACGCCACAAAAGATGGACCGGATGAAACGCCTGGGCGCCGCCTGGGCGGTCCGCAATGGTAGAGGGCGCGCATACCGATTCGACATCATGGGCGTTTACGCACGTGAGGGGCGCGAACCCATCTTTGAGTGGTTGCAGGACGTCGGCCAATGACAGGCTTAGCGCGCGCTTATGCAGTGGCACTGTCCGGCTTGGAGGGGACAGTCGTTGAGGTTCAAACCCATATCGGCCCGGGGCTTGTTGGTACAACGCTGGTTGGGCTCCCCGATGCATCCTTGCGTGAAGCGAAAGAGAGGGTGCGCGCAGCACTGTTTTCCTGTGGGATCGCCACGCTGAATAGGCGCATAACCGTGAACCTGTCTCCGGCGGACTTGCCGAAGACCGGATCCGGGTTCGACTTGGGCATCGCGGTTTCAATGCTGGTGGCACGTGGAATCATCACCCATGAGTGCGCTCTGGACACAGTCTTTGCAGCAGAACTTGGGTTAGATGGATCCGTTCAGGCGGTTCCGGGCGCGCTACCGCTGGCACTTGCATCCGCGGCTGCCGGGTATGCCCGACTGGTTGTCGCGCCACCGATGGCTGAGCAAGCACGGCTGGTCACCGGTCTGGAGGTGGTGCGCTGCGCTCACCTTCTGGACCTACTGGCCGTCTTTGGGCTCCCGATGGGGGTGGGACAGACCCTGGAGTGGAGCTGGGAAGAACTTGATGCCTCAGCACAGACTAGGGCGGCTGTAGCGGGCACCACGTCACCTGCGCAAACGGTTGCTGCTGAGGGCGAGGACGATGAGACCGACCTCATCGAGGTCCGTGGGCAAAAGTTCGCGATAGAAGCTCTGGCGGTTGCCGCGATAGGTGGACATCACAGCCTCCTGGTGGGGCCTCCGGGTGTTGGAAAGACGATGCTGGCAACCCGGATGCGGGCGATCCTGCCCGATTTGGATGAGGGGGAGGCTCTGGAGGCGACAGGGTTGCGCTCCCTGATCGGCTCCGGTGGCAATGACGCTGCGCTGATGCGTAGGCCTCCACTTGAGCAGCCTCATCACAGTGCGACAGTGCCCGCACTGGTTGGCGGGGGCAATCCTATTCGGCCGGGTGCTGTTTCCCTAGCCCATGGTGGCGTGCTCCTACTGGATGAAGCACCGGAGTTTTCGGTGCGCGCACTTGACGCACTGCGCCAGCCGTTGGAGAACCATTCCGTCTCCATTCACCGGGCGAATGCTTCCGTCACGTTTCCCGCCCGGTTCCAGTTGGTGATGACGGCGAATCCGTGCCCGTGTGGAGGGGCGGTACGTGCGGGGGAGGATGCATGCAGGTGCTCCCACGTTCAGAAAGCGCGGTACTGGTCGCGGCTTTCCGGCCCGCTTCTGGACCGGATCGACCTGCGTCTACACGTGGGGCGCCCGAACCTTTTTGATGGGGACACTTCACCACAGTTGAGCACCGCTGAGGTGCGTGAACGGGTTCGCGGCGGCAGGGAACGCTCTGCATTCCGGTGGGCTGACTACCCGTGGAACCACAATGCCGCAGTTCCAGGGAAGTTTCTGCGTGACCACTCCGGGTTACCTCAGGAGTACATGCGCGCAATAGAAGACCAGGTGGATCGTGGGGTCTTGTCCTTGCGTGGCGCCGACAGGATCCTGCGGCTGGCGTGGTCGTCGGCTGACTTTAACGGGAACGCCATTCCGACACCTTCGGATTTGGCCAACGCTTTTGACCTCAGAGGAGAGGAAAGGGGAATCTGATGGAAATTGAAGATCCATACCAGGTGGCGGCCGCATGGTCGAACATCGCGGAACCAGGAGACATATGGGCGGGAGCGCTGCGGGAGAACCTAGGCGCCGCGGAGGCACTGGCTTGGGCGTTTGCACCATACCGCCCACTGCCACCCGACCTAGAAGGCCCGGGCGCCCAGTGGGGGGAGGGTGCCAAGGAGGGCTGGCGTGCAGCCCACCGCAGGTGGGAACCGCGCGTGGAGGCACTGGAGTTAGAACGGGACCTGGAGACCCTTCAGGAGCTGGGTGGTCGTCTGGTCATACCCCAGAGCCCTGACTGGCCCGCGACACTTGAAGCCCTAGGTGTGCGGTGCCCTCCGGCCCTTTGGGTGTTGGGGAAACCCGCCTTGTCCATGGAGGAAGATCGCTGCGTCTCCATAGTTGGTGCGCGCGCCGCAACACCTTACGGAATGAAAGTCACCGCGCAGATGGCGCACGACTTGTGCGAGGGCGGTTTCACCATAGTATCGGGCGGTGCCTACGGCATTGACGCCGCGTCTCACCGGGGCGCGATTGAGTCCGCGCAGCGCACCAAGAGCCTCGGCGGCTCAGAAGCAAGGATTCCCACCATCGCCATCATCTGCGGGGGACTTTCCAACCTCTACCCACCGGGAAATGAGTCTCTCTTCAAAAAGATCCTGGAAGCGGGAGGGTTGATTGTTGCGGAAGTTCCGCCCTCGTTCCGCCCCGCACGCTGGCGCTTCTTGGAACGAAACCGGTTGATCGCGGCATGGTCTCCCGCGACCATTGTCCCTGAAGCCGGCGCCAGATCCGGCGCAATGGCAACTGCGAACCGGGCAGTGGAGTTAGGCCGTGACGTCGGCGCCGTGCCAGGGCCCGTGACATCCCCGGCGTCTGTAGGGCCCCACTCCCTCATCAAAGACGGTGCAGCGCTTGTGGAGAACGCGCGTGATGTGGCGGCGCTGATACTCGGGGTGGATTCCACGGACGCTACCCTCACGACGGAGCCGACCGATCCGATAGAGAAAGAACTGGCCAAGTTGGGGGAGCTGGAGCGTCGCGTGTGGAACGCCCTCGCACTCACCATGGGCGTTCCGTCTCAAAACATTGCGCGTGCGGCCGGCATAAGTATGGACGAGGCCGGGGGAGGGTTGCTGCGTCTCCACATGGCCGGGCTGGCCACCTGCGAAAACGGGTTGTGGCAACGGGCGCATTTGGCGGCCTAGGGCGTGGTAGTCGTTGACTCCGGATGCGCAGGCATGTGTGGCGTGTTCTCATAGCTCCGTCCGGTGAATCGGTGGACTCCGGATGCGCGGTGGGTGCCACCGGGCCGGCAGGTGATTGCGACCAAGGCACGCCAGTTCGAACCGGGCTCCTGAAACCGCGGCATTCGGTGTCAACCCGTCTCAGGTAGCATCCAAACATGGGCGACGTGGAAGCGGACTATGAGAGCGTTGAGGACCTTCTGGGGGCCTGGGAGACCCACTTGAAAGTGCGGCTCGGCAGGTCACCCCAGACGGTCCGCGCCTACGTGTCCGATGTTCGCACCATGTTGGGTGACCTCGACGTGGATATGGATGCGCAAGACGTGGCGGCTCGGGAGGTATTGGGCGAACAGCTGCAGTTTCGCGCGCTGAAGGGTTGGCTCGCTAAGCGGGTCAGCGAAGGCCTATCCCGCGCGACTGTTGCCCGAAATGCTGCGGCCACCCGCTCCTTCTGCGCCTTTCTCGTGGCGAAGGAGATCCTGGATGCAGACCCGTCCGCGAACCTAGAGGTCGCATCTCCCAGCACGCGACTTCCAGCAGTCTTAGCCCAGAATGAAGTCGAGCGGCTCCTTTCCCAAGCACGCGAAGAGATCGCAAAGGCCGCACAACGCAACGTGGGGTCCGGGACTGGTGCGCAACAAAGAGACATTGCTGTGGCGATACGTGACTGGGCGATCACGGAACTTCTTTACTCGGCGGCCCTGCGAGTCCAGGAGTGCGTGTCCCTGGACGTTGGGAACATAGACCTGTCGTCGCGGCAGGCACTGGTGCGCGGGAAGGGCAACAAAGAACGAGTCGTCCCTTTCGGGAGGCCGGCCGAAACCGCGCTTGCGGAATGGCTGAACGTGCGTGATGTGCTGGTTGCCGACCCCTCTTCGTCCTCGTCCGTGCCGCTGCCTTCATCGTCCTCGGTCGCGCCGCTCCGTTCATCGTCCTCGTCCGCTTTGTTCCTTGGCGTGCGCGGAGGGCGCATTGACCCGCGGATCATCAGGGGCAACTTGCACAGGCTCGCGGCGCGCGCAGGTGTACGGGACATTGCTCCACACGGACTGCGCCACTCTTCGGCGACCCATCTATTGGAGGAAGGCGCGGACCTGCGTTTCGTTCAGGAGTACTTGGGGCACAGTTCGCTGGCGACGACGCAGAGGTACACGCACGTGGACTCCAAACGCCTCAAAGAGGTCTATTCCCGGGCGCACCCGCGCGCCTGATTCGTTGACGGTCTGTTACCCCCAAGTCTCTGTCGCTCCCGGTTCGGTGGCGCTCTGTTACTCCCTAGTCTCTGTCGCTCCCAATTCGTTGGCGCGCCGTCGCTCCCACGCCTCTGTCGCTCCCGATTCGTTGGCACGCCGTCACTCCCACGGTTTCAGGACCGAGGGGCCGACGACCATCCGCAGCGGATTCACATACTCGTTCTTCCCAAACCGCGCACCCCAATGGAGCGGACCCGGGGAATGACCGGGAGCGACCGTCGCGATCGGGTCACCCGCCGACACGGACGCCCCCGTCTGGACCAGCGGGATCACGGGCTCATAGGTGGAGCGCAGCCCGCCCTCATGCATCACGGAAACCACCTGCCGGTCGACGACAGTCCCCGAGAACACCACGGTCCCCTCCGCCGGCGCACTGATGAGCGACCCAACTGGGGCGTTCAAATCGACGCCGCGATGCCCGCTCAGCCACGGCATGCTGGGCGGATCAAACCCACGCGTCACGGCGACCGGTGTCCCTGTAGGCCAAAGCCACCTCCCCTGGGGCAAGTGGTCTGCCTTCGCGGGAACGTTCCACGCTAGGCCTAGACTCGCGAGGATCATGAGGACGAGGGCGATGGAGGCCCCAAGCGGTCTAGCCTGGTTTGTCGCGCGTGCATTCTTGCCCGTTTCTATGCCTGCCGCATTCCCTTCTCCTTTGCAGGCCTCCCTGCCCGCGCCCATGTAGGTTTCCTTGCCCGCCTTCTTG
>CAZTTD010000010.1:0-43988 GCA_964616925.1 uncultured Actinomyces sp. | reverse complement strand
CGCTGGACGCCCAGATGTGGGCGCCAAAACTGAGTGCCCAGCCAACGGCGTGACACGGGCCGATGCCAGAGAACGGGCGGGTGCCGAAAGTACGGGCGGGTGCCAGAAGCACGGACGGATGCCAGAGCAAAGGAGGATGTCGAAGGCACGGGCGGATGCCAGAGAACGGGCGGATGCCAAAAGCCCGGACGGATGCCAGAACAGCTGACGCATGCCGGGGCTCGCCTACTACAGCCTGTTCTGCGAAGAGTCCCTAAACGTGAGGTTTAGCCAATACCAACGTTGCCAAAATCGGCTAGACTATTTAACGCAGCTTTGGGGCGCACGTGACGCCCTGATGATGGCTGACGGAACGCGATTTTGGGGGGTGCGATGAGTGAGGTTGAGACCACCAGCACCCGCGAAGCGGTCCGCAACCTGGTTGTGGAAAATGGGCCTGTCACGGCCGGTGCCATTGCGCGGTTCCTGAATCTGACTACGGCGGCGGTGCGCAGGCACATAACCTCGTTGGAGGAATCCGAAGAGATTCGTGAACATGAGGTGCCGACAATCGGGAAGCGGGGGCGCGGGCGCCCAGCCAGGCACTATGTGGCAACAGACGGCGGACGTGAACGCCTTGAAGACGGCTACATGGAGTTGGCAACCAAAGCCATTTCCTACATGTCTAAAGCCAGTGGTGAAGAGATGTTGGAAGGGTTCGCGGCTGCACGTGCACGCGAACTGGAACGCAGGTATACGCCCGTGGTGCGTGCGGCGGGATCCGATCCGCGGCTGCGTGCTGAGGCATTGGCATCTGCGCTCACCGAAGATGGTTACGCCGCAAGCGTAAGGCCCATTGGGCGCGGGGAGTTCGCGATCCAGTTGTGCCAGGGGCACTGTCCCATTGAGCATGTTGCTAAGGATTTCCCGATGCTCTGTGAGGCGGAACTGACCGCGTTCAGCCACATTCTGGACGTGCATGTACAAAGACTTTCGACGCTGGCTCAAGGCGGGCACGTCTGCACCACGCACATCCCAATTGGGATGCCACTTGCGAAGGGTAGGCGCCCAGTCTTGAGGCAGACGTGAGGGACACGGAACGTGGTGGGGCGCTACCTGCTGAATCGTTGGTTGCGCGTTTGCGCAAGTTGGGGAATGCAGTCGTTGGCGGAGGCCATGCCTTTGCCTCCGGAAGGTACCCAATAACGACCAGGAAGTTTGCGACTCCGCCTGCAAACGCGGTTAGTGCCTTAGATGACGTTGAGAACAAGGATGGGGAGCAATAGGCGGCAATAGCGCCCGGTCCCGAACAAACCTTGGTTTACACACGAAAACAGGATGGAAAAGAAGGAATCTATGACGCAGTCAACCCAGACACCTGCGCTCACAAAGCCCATGTCTGACGATGAAATCATCGACAGCATTGGTGCTTATGAGTACGGGTGGCGCGACTCTGACGATTACTCCCAGGGCGTCCCGAAGGGGATCAACGAAGGGATCGTCCGGTACATTTCGAAAACCAAGAATGAACCGGAATGGATGCTTGAGAGGCGCTTGAAGGCGCTGGAGTTCTTTGAGCGCAAACCCATGCCCACGTGGGGCCCGGATCTGTCAAGCATCGACTTTGATGAGTACAAGTATTACGTGCGCCCAACGGATCGTCAGGTGCAGTCCTGGGAGGATCTGCCCGAAGAGATCAAGAACACCTACGACCGTCTGGGTATCCCAGAGGCGGAAAAGAAGCGCTTGGTTGCAGGTGTTGCGGCCCAGTATGAGTCTGAGGTTGTTTACCAGCAGATCCAGGAGGACTTGGAGCGTCAGGGGGTTGTGTTCCTTGACACCGACTCTGGTCTTCGTGAGTACCCGGAGCTGTTCAAGAAGTACTTCGGTAAGTCTGTTCCGTCCGGAGACAACAAGTTTGCCGCGCTGAACACGGCTGCTTGGTCCGGGGGCTCCTTCATTTACGTTCCGCCCGGCGTCCACGTTGACATCCCACTCCAGGCTTACTTCCGGATCAACACCGAAGCCATGGGACAGTTTGAGCGCACGCTGATCATCGCTGATGAGGGCTCTTACGTTCACTACGTAGAAGGTTGCACCGCACCCATTTACGACACGAACTCCCTGCACGCTGCGGTGGTGGAGATCTTCGTTCTGAAGGATGCGCGCGTTCGTTACACGACCATTCAGAACTGGTCCAACAACGTTTTGAACCTGGTTACCCAGCGCGCCATCGTGGAAGAGGGCGCCACCATGGAGTGGGTGGACGGCAACATCGGTTCCGCCATCACCATGAAGTACCCGGCGTGCTACCTGATGGGGGAGCATGCTCGCGGAGAGACGCTGTCTATCGGTTTCGCCGGCACAGGTCAGCACCAGGACACGGGCGCGAAGATGGTGCACATGGCACCGAAGACGTCCTCGTCCATCGTTGCGAAGTCCGTTTCGAGGGCGGGTGGCCGCACCTCCTACCGCGGACTGGTGGAAGTCCACTCCCGCGCCACAAAGTCGAAGTCAAACGTGCTTTGTGACGCACTGTTGGTCGATAAGGTGTCCCGAACTGACACCTACCCTTACGTAGATGTACGTACGGAAGACGTGGAAATGGGACATGAGGCAACCGTGTCCAAGGTGAATGAGGACCAGCTCTTCTACCTGATGAGCCGCGGTTTGAATGAGACCGAAGCCATGGCAACAATCGTTCGCGGGTTCATTGAACCAATCGCGAAGCACCTGCCCATGGAGTACGCGTTGGAGTTGAACCGTCTTATCGAACTGCAGATGGAAGGGTCGGTGGGCTAAATGAGCGCCATGAAGCAAAGCACTAACGTTTTGGAACCATCGAAACTGTCGCGCGCGGACCAGAAGGAATCCTTCGTCTCCGCCGACTTCGGCGCTCCGCGGGGGCGCGAAGAGGACTGGCGGTTCACGCCCATGCGCCGCGTGCGGCCAATGTTTGATGACGCCGGCTACAAGGGTGTCCCGCAGGTAGAGATGGTGGGGCCACAGTACGCCGAAGTTGCGATTGTCCCGCGTAAGGACGCCGCTGAACCCGTGATTGGTGCGCCGGAGGATTACCCGGCCGCTCTCGCCTGGGAAAAGTTCGAAGAAACCACGTTCGTGAAGATTCCGCGCGAGGTCGAACTGGATGAACCCGTCTATGTGACGGTGAAGCCCGGCCCCGAACTGAAGGCGGGTCGCATCGTGATTCAGGCGGAGCCGCTGTCAAAGGCAACCGTCGTGATTCTGCATGATGGGCCGGCCAACTATAACGAGACGGTGGAGGTCGAAGCCCAAGACGGCGCCACCCTGTCCGTAGTGGCCATCCATGAATGGGACCGCGACGCGCTACACACGTCCAGCCACCGTGTGCGGGCCGGACGCAACTCTAACCTGCACCACATGATCGTCACCCTGGGTGGGGATCTGGTGCGCGTGAAGGTTGACACTGACTTCGCTGGACCCGGCGCGAATGTTGAACTGAACGGTCTGTATTTCGTGGACCGCGGCCAGCACTTTGAGCACCGCGTGTTCCTGTACCACAACCAGCCTGACTGCTTCGCAAGGGTTGCGTATAAGGGTGCGCTGCAGGGTAAGGATGCGCGTTCGGTGTGGATCGGTGACTGCCTGATCGGTAAGGATGCGGACAACACCGACACCTATGAGCTGAACCGAAACCTGATCCTGACAGAGGGCGCGAAGGCTGATTCCGTGCCGAACCTGGAGATTGAGAACGGTGAGATTGAGGGTGCAGGGCATGCCTCCGCCACCGGTCGTTTTGATGATGAGCAGCTGTTCTACCTGATGAGCCGCGGGGTCCCACCACTTGAGGCACGCCGCCTGGTGGTGCGCGGATTCTTCGCGGAAATCCTGAAGGCCGTGCAGATCCCGGATCTAGAGGAGCGGCTGATCACCAAGATTGAGGACGAACTACGGGACTACATCTACGCGACGTCGGACAACGCGTAAGGGCAGGATCCTGGGCGTCAGTCCTCTCACTCACACAAACTTCTAATGCACGAAATGAATAGGGAAATGAACGAAGCAAAAGAACTGGTCATCAAGAACCTGCACGTCACCGTGGGAACCCCGGAAGGTCCCAAGCAGATCCTCAAGGGCGTTGACCTGACCATCAAGCCGGGCGAAATCCACGCGATCATGGGCCCGAACGGGTCAGGTAAGTCAACGCTGGCCTACGCGTTGGCCGGTCACCCAAACTATGAAATCACGGAAGGGGAGGTCACGCTTGATGGCGAGGACGTCCTCGAAATGAGCGTCGATCAGCGCGCCGCGGCGGGTCTGTTCTTGGCCATGCAGTACCCGGTTGAGGTGTCGGGCGTGTCCGTGTCGAACCTCCTTCGCACCGCCAAGACCGCCATTGATGGCAAGGCGCCGAACGTCCGCCTGTGGGTGCGTGAAGTCAAGGCAGCCATGGAGCGTCTGCGGATGCCCGCTGACTTTGCGGACCGTGACGTAAACGTGGGCTTCTCCGGTGGTGAGAAGAAGCGTCTGGAAATCCTCCAGATGGAACTCTTGGAGCCGGCGTATGCGATCTTGGATGAGACGGACTCCGGTCTGGACGTGGACGCGCTACGGATTGTTTCCGAGGGCGTGAACCGTGCCCACAAGCGCGACAACATGGGAATCATGCTGATCACCCACTACACGCGCATCCTGCGCTACATCAAGCCTGACTTCGTCCACGTCTTCGTTGATGGGCGAATCGCAGAGCAGGGTGGTCCGGAGCTGGCTGAGAAGCTGGAAGAAGAGGGCTACGACGCCTACACGCCGCGGGTAGTGGCGTAAGGCGCAGTTGAGCAGCGCGGGGAGGAAGCAATGAAGGTAACCGACTTTTCCACTGCGGAACTGGAGGCGATTCGCCGCGACTTCCCCGTGCTCACCAAGGTGGGGCGCGGAGGGCGCCCCATCGTCTACCTGGATTCTGGTGCGACCAGCCAGAAACCTTCCTGCGTGATCGACGCGGAGTCGGAGTTCTACCGCGACTCCAACGGCGCCGTGCACCGCAACACCCACCTCTTGGGGGATGAGGCGACGGTTCAGTTCGAGGACGCCCGGGAAAAACTGGCCACCTTCGTCGGCGCGGATCCGGAAGAGATCGTGTGGACGAAGAACGCTACTGAGGCTCTAAACCTTGTTGCGACCGCTTTTGCGAACGCGTCGCTGGGGATCGGTGGGGACGGGAAGCGCGACGTTGACGGGGCCTCCCGTTTCGCCCTCGGCCCCAAAGATCGTATTGTCGTCACGCGCGCTGAGCACCACTCCAACTTGGTTCCTTGGCAGCAGTTGGCGGAGAAGACGGGTGCGGAACTGGCTTGGCTGGACCTGACGCCGGATGGGCGGATTGATCTGGAGACGCTTTCTGAGATCACGCCTAACACCAAGATTGTCGCGTTCACGCACGCATCAAACGTCACGGGTGCCATTTCTCCAGTTGAGGAGATCGTTGCCGCGGCGAATGAGGTGGGTGCGTTCACCGTACTGGACACCTGCCAGTCTTCCGCGCACATGCGGGTGGACGTGACGAAACTGGGCGTTGATTTCGCAGTTTTCTCTTCCCACAAGATGCTGGGCCCAACGGGTATTGGCGCGCTGTGGGGCCGTAGGGAGCTGCTTGAGGAGATGCCGCCGGTGCTCACTGGCGGTTCCGTCGTTGCTGACGTGACCATGGAAGAGACCAAGTATCTGCCGCCTCCGGCCAAGTTTGAGGCGGGTTCCCAGCCGGTCGCCCAGGCGGTGGCGTGGGCGGTGGCGCTGGATTACCTGTCGGAGCTTGGGATGGACCGCGTGGCCCTCCATGAGCACAACATGACCGCGCTCATCCTTGAGGGGATGTCCAAAATGGCTGGCGTGCGCGTTTTGGGGCCAACAGATTTGGAGGATCGTCTTGGTGTTATTGCGTTTGAAGTCCAGGGCGTCCATCCCCACGATGTCGGTCAGGTTTTGGATTTCGAGGACGTTGCGGTGCGGGTTGGTCACCACTGTGCCATTCCGCTCCACCGGTTCTTTGAGGTGAAGGCGTCTTCTCGTGCAACGGTTGCCCTCACCACCACGGAAGAGGAAGTGCAGCAATTCCTGGACGGGTTGGCTAAGGTGCAGGAGTATTTCGGGACGTCCTCGAAAAGAAGCGATGGAGAGAACTGATGAGCAGTTTGGATGCCCTCTACCAGCAGGTTATTTTGGATCACGCACGCAGGCGCAGCGGGGCCGGTTCGGTTGAGGACTTTGAGTACACCTCTTTCCAAGCCAACCCCACCTGCGGTGATGAGGTGACGCTGGGGGCAGCGGTTGATGAAGACGGCAACATCACCAGCCTGTCGTGGGACGGTGATGGCTGCTCCATTTCGCAGGCGTCCTTGTCAATCATGAGCGAAATGATGGAGCAGGCGGATCTGGATTTGGTGCGCCAAAAGTACGCTGCGATGGAGCAGATGATGCACTCCCGCGGGCGGGGCGTGCCGGATGAAGTCTTGGATGAGTTAGAGGATGCGGCTGCGCTGGAGGGAACCAGCAAGTTCGCTAACCGGGTGAAGTGCTCACTGCTGGGGTGGTACGCCTTGCGCGACGCCTTGGCGCAGGCAGGTTTTGACGTGACGGTGGCACCCGCCAGTAGCGGGGCCACGGATGGAGAGGAAGCAAAATGAGTGAAACATACAATCCAATGGCGGCAGCTCCAATCCAGGATGATCCGCCGGCGCAGGCGTTCACGGTTCAGCAACCGGAGTTGAATGAGGGGCTGAACATAACCCGCATCGAAAATGGGGACTATCCCGCGGACGACGTTGTGGAGTCGCTGAAAGACGTGATTGACCCTGAGCTGGGGATCAACATTGTGGACCTGGGGCTGCTGTATGGCGTGAAGATCAATGCGGATAACTCCATTGACCTTGACATGACGCTGACTTCGGCGGCTTGCCCACTGACTGACGTGATTGAGCGTCAGGCGCAAATGGTTTTGGGTGCCTACACGGAGAACACGACCGTGAACTGGGTGTGGCTGCCGCCGTGGGGCCCAGAGTGCATCACGCAGGATGGGCGCGACCAGTTGAGGGCCATTGGGTTCAACATCTAGGTGGGCGGTCGGGGCAATACCAGGGTTCTCCCTGATCACAATTCTCTTCGGACCTCCTAGGCTGGAGATAGTACCCAACGCAGGGTAACGGCGTGGGGTACCAGGCAACTGGAGGTTTCCATGCGAAATACATACGGTTCACTTGCGGCAGCGGCACTGACGCTGACAATGGCACTTCTGGCGTCCGGGTGTGCGTCTGGGGATACCGCCGGCGGTTCTTCTGACGGCGACGGCTCAGGATCGGCCCCGGCTGCCACCCAGTCTTCGGGTGGCGCGGACGACAAGGCAGGGGAGTCCGATCCCGCGGATGAAGCCGGGCAGGAGGCGTCCTCGACCGACACGAATGAGGACTTGGTAGACCCGCAGATCAGGCGCGCATTCGAAGTTGCGCTCCAGGCCGCGCCGGGCACAGTCATTGGTTTCGAGGACGACACGCACCACGGTGAAGCCGTGTGGGAAGTTTTGGTGCGCGGGGCTGACGGGTCGGGGACCGAGGTGAAGATCAGCCAGGCATCCGGTGAGATCGTCAGTCAGGAATCCGAAAGACTCTCCGCGGAGGAATCGCTTCCCAACAAGGTGAGCATCGAAGCCGCGATAGGCATTGCGTTGACGGAGGTTCCCGGGGACCTAATGGAGATCGAGCTGGACGACCACGACGGCTCACTGGTCTGGGAGGCCGACATCAAGGCTCCCGATGGGAAGTGGGAAGTCAAGATCGACGCGAACTCTGCCCAGGTAGTGAAGGTCGAACGGGACGACTGAGCGCGGGCGTGCGGCCGCTACAGCGCTGGGGGCTGCCAGCCCGAGCGGCCGCCGTTCTTCGCAGCCATGGTGCGTCCGCTACAGTGCGCGGCCGTAAAACTGGCCCAGCATCTCCTCCCGAAAATCCATCAGCCGCCCATCTTGGATTGAGGTACGGATGGCGTCGACAAGGCGCACCGTGAACCACTCATTGTGGATTGTGGCAAGCGTCGACGCCAGGATTTCCTTGGCCTTGAACATGTGGCGCACGTACGCGCGCGTGAAATGCGTGCACGTGTAACACCCGCACCCCTCCACCAGCGGAGTAAAGTCCCGGGCGAAACGCGCGTTCGTGATATTGAATCGGCCCGAGGGCGTATAAATCGCCCCATTCCGCGCCACCCGCGATGGGTTCACGCAGTCGAAGGTGTCGATGCCGGCGTCAACGGCCTCGAACAAGTCAAACGGCTCCGAAATCCCAAGGAGGTGGCGCGCTTTGTTCTGCGGCAACTCCGCCGTGGCCCAGGAGACGATCTCCCCAAGCAGTTCTTTGCGTAGCGCGCCGCCGATGCCGAAGCCGTCGAAGGTCACGCCGTCCTCGTCCATCTGCGCCAGATTGCGCGCTGCACGCACCCGCAAATCCTTGTAATCCGCTCCCTGCACAACACCCCAAAGCTGCTGGTAGGGGCGGTGGGGACGCGCCTCTGTCTGCCGGGCGTGCTCAGCCAAGCACCTACGCGCCCACGCCTCCGTCCGGTCCAGCGACTCCAACTGGTAGGAGCGAGGGTGCGACAGCGACGTCAACTCATCAAAAGCGAACATGATGTCCGCGCCCAACTGATGCTGGATGCGCACGGAAATCTCCGGGTTGAAACGGTGCTTGGAGCCGTCGATGTGGGAGGAGAAGACCACGCCGTCCTCGTCCACCACCGCCTTCGACTCCTTCACGGCTTCCCGCTGCCGTTTCAGCAGTTCAGGGGGCACTTCGCCGACCTCAGACATGGAGGTGCCCGCGAACTCTTCGGTGAGGACCTTCTTGAAACCCGCGCCCATGGACAGGACCTGGAAGCCGCCGGAATCCGTGTAGGACGGGCCCGCCCAGTGCATGAACTTTCCAAGGCCGCCGGCCTCGTCAACAATGTCCGAGCCGGGCAAAAGATACAGGTGGTACGCATTTGCCAAGACCGCTTGGGCGCCCAGTCCAAGCAGCATTTCCGGCACAATGCCCTTCACATCCGCCTTTGTTCCGACGGGGATGAACGCGGGCGTTTGGATGTCGCCGTGGGCGGTGTGGATGACTCCGGCGCGGGCCAGTTCTCGCCCCTCGTCCGAAGCCGTCTCCACGTCGAAACCGCGGTCCACCTGGGCGTGGTTTGGGGGCGAGGGCGAAGAGTCCGCCTCCATCGATGGGAACGCCTCTTGCGGCTGAGGCCAAGAGCGCGAAGGGTTCTGCGCCACCGGCAGTGAGATCCACTCAGTCAAGGAAGGACCTTTCGTTAGAAGTTCCGCTGCGACCCGCTGGGCAGGTTGCCTAGCGCCACCGGGCAGGTTACCTAGCGCCACTGGGCAGGGTGCCGCGCGCGATGCGCCCCTGCAGCAGCCGAATCACAGAATACGACACGGGCAGCAAAATGACCTCAAACGCCATCTTGTACGCGAATCCAACCAGCACATAATTCCAGAAGTTGCCGCCCACCAACACACCGTAAAACGCGATTGTGCAGAAGATGAGGGTGTCGGCGGCTTCCCCAATGACGGAGGATCCCAGGAGGCGAACCCAGAGACGCCCCGGTCCGAAGCGGTTTTTTATCTGGACGAGGACGTAGGCGTTCAACAGTTGGCCCACCAGGTAGGCAACTAGGGACGCTGCGACGATGCGGGGGACGAAACCAAGGACGGCCTCGAACGCCTGCTGGTTCGCGTAATCTGCGGCTGGCGGCAGGAGTTGCACGACGTAGAAAACCAGTGCGGCCAATAGTGAAGCCCCGAATCCCAGCAGGATAACGAGGCGCGCCTTCGCAAAACCATAGATCTCCGCCAGGACGTCCCCCAGGACATAGGTGAAGGGGAACAGAACCGCGCCACCATCAAAGATGAGGTGGACCCGGTCGAACGTGAGGCCGAAAAGTTTGGTTGCTGCAACGTTGGAGATAAGAAGGAGAGCGACGAAAGCCACGGCGATGACAACGAAGGGGTCGCCCGTTTGCGCAGGCTCTGGGTGCCGGGGAGCTCTCGAGGCATTTTCTTCTGAAGTCACCGCTCCATTCTGCCTGCTCTTGGCGGCAATACTGAGTGCGGGTCATCACTTACGCACGCACGCGTCATGCCCGTGCCTGCCATGCGCCTGTCCGTCGTGCCCACACCTGCCATGCGCGCGCCCGTCGTGCCCGTGCATCTGTGCGGCGTTGGTCGACTCACGTCCGTTGTTCCCGCGTCCATCAGAATCCCAGCAGTCTCGAAACCCGCCGTTGTGATAGCCCGGGCTTTGCGACCCGTTGCCGGCGGGGTTCCGAGTGTCCTGTTTGTTGTGGATGGGCCTGGTTATTGTTTCGAAACAGTGTTTGTTTTCCCGGTTGTTGTTCGTTTTCCTCTTTGTTGTAGCCGCGGATCCCATTGTCTTCCTGGTTGTTGAGAGTTTGGCTGCTTGTTGAAGCCGCGGCCTCTCTCGTTTTCCTGGCTGTTGTCCGTTTTCCGATTTGTTGCAGTGCGGTACCGCCAGAAATACCCGATCCTGTTGCTAACCGGGTTTTGAAGGGTCGCCGCCGGCTCATTTCAGCCCGGTTCGGTCCGTTTCGCTTCTTTTCAGGGTCTCTTTTGCACTCTGTGTGGCTTAGATTAGCGATCGTTGTTTTGCTTCAATTGGCTTTGGCCGGTGGCGGCAGGGGAATTTCCTCAGTTGCGGCAGGGTCTGTGGTGGTGGAGTTGGACCTCGGGGCCATCTACAGGAATTCACATATTAGATCCGCGATGTCCGCTCAAATACGCGACGTCAGCTTAGATCCGCGATGTCTCCTTAAATCCGCGATATTCGGCCCCGATATCGCGTATTTGAACGGACATCCAGTATTTAAGCGGACATCGCGTATTTAAACGGACATCCAGTATCTAATCCGACATCTAGAATCTGCCAGCTCTGGGCGGTCGGGTCTTCTAACGCTGAGGGACACAGCACCGGGCTTCTACACCCGCGGCATGATCACCTGCCTTAGTTCGAGCACTGTTGTCCTTGGAGTCCACTGGGCTGTGGGCCGTCGAGGATACATACGGGGGCCGAAGGTACATGCGGGGTGAAGATTACAGCGTTTTTATTGTTTTTATTGCTTTTTTGCTACCCCTTATGTATCTTCGGCCCCGCAATGTACCTTCGACGGGATTGCTGGATGCTCCAACAGATTGAACCGGTCTGATAGTCGGCGTGGGTGTTGACCAAGGGCCGGAGGTTGTTGACGCGGGGTTGCGGGTCCGAGGTTGCGGACGCGGGAAGGTTGCGGGCCCGGGCTTGCGGGCCCGGGCTTGCGGGCGCGGGAAGGCGGCGGCCCCTGGCGTTGCGGGTCCGAGGTTGCGGAAGCGGGGTTGCGGGCCCGGGCTTGCGGGCGCGGGGAGGTTGTGGACGCGGGGAGGTTGTGGATGCGGGGGTGACCAAGACGTCCTCGCCACACCGCATCTTAGGTAGGCGGCTCCGATACAATCCTTTGGTGATTAGCGTCCAGGATTTTGATCTGCGCATTGGCGCCCGCGAACTGATTCGTCCGGTTTCCTTCAGTGTTGGCCCGGGCGCGAAAGTCGGTTTGGTTGGGCGCAATGGCGCCGGAAAGACCACGATGATGCGCCTTTTGGCGGGTGTGGCTGATGAGGGCGCAGCAGAGTTCAACGGGAAGATCAAAACCACCGGAGCAGTGGGGTATTTGCCGCAGGATACGTCGGGTGGTGACTCGACCCAGACGGCCCATGAGCGCATCATTTCGGTGAGGGGGATCGACGCGCTCTTGGCTCGCATCCAGAAAGCTGAGCGGGAAATGTCAACCGCGGTCGGCGCCAGGCAGATAAAAGCTATGGAACGCTACGTGCGGTTGGATCAGGAGTTCACCCAAAAGGGAGGGTGGGCCGCCAACGCCCAGGCCGCGCAGATAGCGGCGGCGTTGAAATTGGATGAGCGCGTCCTCGCCCAACGCCTAGAAACGCTCTCTGGTGGACAGCGTCGCCGTGTGGAGTTGGCGCGTGTCCTCTTTTCTGAGGCACAAACCCTGCTTTTGGATGAGCCGACCAACCACCTGGACCATGATTCCATCATTTGGTTGCGCGACTGGTTGAAGGCGTACCCCGGCGCGCTCTTGGTGATTTCCCACGACGTGAACTTGGTGCGAGAGGTCGTAAACCAGGTCTTCTACCTGGACGCAAACCGCGCTGAACTGGAGATTTACAGGATGGGTTGGGATGCCTACCTGAAGACGAGGGCGGATGATGAGCGCCGACGCCGCAAAGAACGCCAGAACGCGCTGCGTAAGGCAGAGGTGCTAGAAGCCCAAGGTGAGAAGATGCGGGCAAAGGCGACGAAAGCGGTTGCCGCGCAGCAAATGCTGCGGCGTGCAGCGGAGCTTCGGGAGGCAGCCGGGGTAGAGCGCGCCAAGGAAAAGGTCGCGCGGTTGCGATTCCCAGAGCCGGCTCCATGCGGGCGCGTGCCCCTCACGGCATCTCACCTGTCGAAATCCTATGGCTCGCTGGAGGTATTCACGGATGTGGACCTGGCGATCGATCGGGGAGCGAAGGTTGTTGTCCTGGGGGAGAACGGCGCGGGTAAGACGACTTTGCTCCGGATCCTGGCGGGCCTGGAGACCCCTGACCTTGGAGAAGTTGAAGCCGGGCACGGCTTGAAACTGGGGTATTACGCCCAGGAGCATGAGACATTGGACCCCACGCGCACTGTCGAAGAGAATATGCGCGAGGCCGCGCCCCAGTTAGATAACACGCAGCTCAGGTCGGTTTTGGGCCAGTTCCTGTTCGCAGCCGATGACATTGCGAAGCCGGTCGCGGTCCTGTCGGGTGGGGAGAAAACTCGGCTGGCCCTAGCAACCCTTGTGGTGTCAGCCGCCAACGTTCTCCTGCTGGATGAGCCTACAAACAACCTGGATCCGGCCTCTCGCGAAGAGGTTTTGGCTGCGCTGGATTCGTACGAGGGCGCCGTGGTTTTAGTCAGCCACGACCCCGGTGCGGTGCAGGCGCTGCACCCAGAGAGGGTCTTACTGCTCCCGGACGCTGACGAAGACCTATGGGATGACGACTACCTAGAGCTGGTAGAGGTCAGGTAGTCCGCCGGCCTCGGGCGTGTGCGCGTCAGGCGCGCTTAATCCCGCTGAACGCCGGTCGCTTTGGAATTAAAGTCGCCCTCGCCCCGTTCTTTGAGGAAGTCCGCCAACGTCCTCGTGTGAAGCGGGAACTTACGATACTCCAGGTACCTCTCCAACTCCACCTTGTGCTCAGCGCAGGTCAGCCAGTGTTTGTCCCGCCCAAACGGCAAGGTCGGATTGCGCCACGTGATGGCGAATTCTGCCATGTTCTCACATCCGCGGGAGGAGCAAATCAGTTCTTCCGGACCCCGTCCTAGCGCCACATCAAACTCCTACCCGCCCGCCTGGCGATGCAGGCACGCTCTTCCGAGGGCGCCAGTTCTCCCCACCCGCACCCACCATTGTCCCCTTGACCAGGAAACACATCCATTCAACGTTTAGAATGGTCGCATGTCAAAACACACACTTGTACTGGTCCGTCACTGCAAAGCTTCCATGTCCTCCGCTGGCTCCGATATGCAGAGGCCACTGTCCACCGCCGGGCAGGCCCAAGCTGAAGAGTTGGGGCGGCAGATGAAGGACATGGTCCGCTCCCTTAGCGTCGTGCTGGTGTCCCCGGCATTGCGCGCGCGTCAAACGTGGGATGGAATCGCGCGTGGCGCGGGCCTCACGGAGGGCAGCATGCCGCTGGTGAAGGTGGAAGACAAGATTTACGAGGGCGGGGCGATGCAGATTATGGAGGTCGCTCGGTTGGGATCAACCGGCTATACCTCCATGGTGATCGGGCATGAGCCGACCATTTCTTCCGCGGTCTCCTTGATTGTTAAGGATGGCGAGGACGCCAAGGTTGCCCACGGCATGTCCACGGGGTCTGCCGCTGTCGTTGTCGCGGACAAGAACTGGCATGAGTGGCACTCACACGTTGGAACCATGGTCGACTTGGTGCACGTGCCTGCGTAGGGCAAACTGACTCTTCATGCCGCGTTGGAGCCCTGCCGCCATGCCGCGTTGGAGCGCTGCGGCGTTGGTGCGTTGGAGCCCTGCCGCACTGCAGCGTTGGTGCCCTGCCGCCTTGCAGCGCTGCAGCGCCTAATGGCCAAGTAGCGGGATGACCAGGTCCAAGCGGGGGACGGAAATGTAGGAGGGGACCTCTTCTAGGACTGCGG
The DNA here is from genome assembly GCA_964616925.1 of uncultured Actinomyces sp. Lineage (GTDB taxonomy): Bacteria > Actinomycetota > Actinomycetes > Actinomycetales > Actinomycetaceae > Scrofimicrobium. Next base: position 29,727 of record CAZTTD010000010.1, on the reverse strand, counting down.
GTTTCGCGCAGAACGCGATTCCAACCCCCGCCGCCTGCAACATTGGGATGTCGTTGGCGCCGTCTCCGACCGCGACGGCAGTCTTCGCGGCCCCTCCGGACCACTCACGCAGCATGTCCACCTTAGCCGCCGCGTCGACAACTGGACCCACGACCCTTCCGGTGAGCACCCCGTCCCTTGCCTCAAGGTGGTTCGCCATCAGGTAGTCGATCCCCAACTCTTCTGTTAGGGGGGCAAGGACTTCCACGAATCCGCCCGACACCACCCCGAACTTCGCGCCTTGGGCATGGGTCCATTCGATCAGTTTTTTGGTGCCGGGCGTTATGCGCAACCGCCCTCGAACCTCATCGAAAGTTGACGTGGGCAGGCCTTTCAGGAGCGCGACCCTCTTGTGGAGGGAATGGGAGAAGTCCAATCCTCCCGCCATTGCAGATTCCGTTATCGCGCGCACCTGGCTCCCCACGCCGGCTACGTGCGCCAACTCATCGATGACCTCATTTTGGATCAACGTGGAGTCACCGTCCGTAAGAACCAGGGATGGTAATCCGGGCGAGGGCGGAGTGAAGGCTGGGGGGAGGGTGGAGTGCGCGACCAAGTCGCCCTCGCCCTCATACACAAAAAGAGAAGCGGACCCGTCCGCCATCTTCAACCGAACGTTGAACTCTGTGGACCAGTCCGCTTCGCTTTGTACCATGCCCCCAGCGTACCGGGGGTTGGCCTTCTACTTCGTTACGATGGTGTCCTTCGGGACAACCGTGATGCCAGATTCGGTGACTGTGAACCCGCGTGATTCGTCAAGTGCCCTGTCATACCCGACCTGCGCACCTTCCTCAATGACCACGTTCTTGTCCAGAATCGCACGGGAAACGCGCGCGCGGCGGCCAATGACCGTGTTGTTCAGGATTACGGAGTCCGCAACCTGAGCCCAAGAGTGGATTGCAACCTTGGGTGACAAGATCGAATGGGATACTTCCGCACCCGAAATGATCACGGCCTGAGAGACCAGCGAGTCAACTGCGTGGCCGATCCTTGAACCCTGGTCACCGTGGACAAACTTCGCCGGGGGCAGGGAATCATCCTGTCCGGTGAGGAGTGGCCAGTCGTAGTTGTACAGGTTGAAGACCGGATGGATGCTGATCAGGTCCATGTTGGCGTCGTAGTAGGCATCGATGTTGCCGACGTCGCGCCAGTAGTCCTTATCCCGATCCGTGGAGCCGGGGACAACGTTGTCGGTGAAGTCGTAGGCAGCGCACTCTCCGCGTTCCACGAAGTAAGGAATGATGTTTCCACCCATGTCGTGCTTCGACTCTGGGTTTGCGGCGTCAACGCGAAGGGCCTCAATCAGTTCCTTCGTGTTGAAGACGTAGTTGCCCATGGATGCCAGAATCTTGGTCGGGTCATCAGGGAGGCCTTCGGCGTTCTTCGGCTTCTCCAAGAACTCCTCTACCACTCCGTCCTTGGCCTTGATCACACCCAGCTGGTCAGCCTCTTCAATCGGCTGACGAATGCCTGCAACCGTTGCGGGCAGACCTGAGGCGATGTGGAAGTCAACCATCTGGCTGAAGTCCATGCGGTAGATGTTGTCTGCGCCGGTGATGACGATGTAGTCAGGGCGCTCATCGTAAACAACGTTGAGTGACTGGTAGATTGCGTCCGCACTGCCCAGGTACCAGTGGGGGCCGCGGCGCTGCTGGGCGGGCATCGGTGCCACGAAGTTGCCAAGCAGACCGGACATCCGCCACGTCCGCGCGATGTGCGTATCCAGTGAGTGGGACTTGTACTGGGTTAGTACGACAATCTTGTAATACCCAGAATTGACCATGTTTGAGAGGGAAAAGTCGATAAGACGGTAGTTTCCGCCGAAGGGAACAGCGGGCTTTGCCCGGTCCACTGTAAGGGGCATAAGGCGCTTGCCTTCGCCGCCGGCCAACACAATTGCTAATACACGCTTCTTTGCCATGTGCCTAAGTCTACAATTTCCCTCGGGCCGCTGGGGCGTTCGCGTAATACTTGTCGTTAGGTTGGTCTATTTGAGGGCAAACGTGCTAGGTCGTCTCCCTCACGATCAGAGTTGTTGTGGCAGAACGCAAAGCAAATAGTTTGGTCGCACTCAAGCCCTAACCCATGTTGGCGCAAGTAGGTATGCTTGAGCACGGCGTTAGGCCTCAAGATTTTGCTTTAGAGCGGACAGTAAGGACGGCAAAGATGCGCGTTGACCTGTTGACCAGAGAATATCCACCATTTGTGTACGGCGGTGCGGGAGTGCACGTTGAGGAACTGGCATCAGTTCTTCGAAACCTCGTTGATTTGCATGTCGAATGCTTTGACGGGCCCCGCGTGGAGGGTGAAAAGGGCGGTGAGCCCAATGTGAAGGGGTACGCGAATGTCGCGGAGCTCGAAGATGCCAATGCTGCGATCCAAACGCTTGGCGTGAACCTTGAGATGGTTCAGGGTGTAGAGGGTGCGGACCTTGTCCACGCACACACGTGGTACGCATGCATGGCGGGCTACCTGTCGAAGCTTCTGTACGACATTCCCCTTGTCATCTCCGCCCACTCCCTGGAGCCACTGCGCCCATGGAAGGTGGAGCAGTTGGGTGGCGGCTACCGCATTTCCTCCTTCGCGGAGAAGACGGCGTACGACAACGCCGATGCGGTGATCGCGGTTTCCAATGGCATGAAGGATGACATCCTCAAGGCATACCCGGATGTGAAGCCGGAAAACGTGCACGTCATCCACAACGGTATTGACCTTTCCAAGTGGCACCGCCCCGAAGGTGCGGAGGCAGAGGCCAAGGCTTTGGAGATTCGCGCGAAGTACGGAATCGATGAGGACCGCCCAACCGTTGTGTTCGTTGGCCGCATCACCCGCCAGAAGGGCCTTCCGGGCTTCCTTCGCGCATGTGAGCAGCTGCCGGAAAATGCGCAGATCGTTCTGCTGGCAGGCGCCCCTGACACGCCTGAAATCGCAGCCGAAGTAGAGGGACTTGTTGCGAACCTTCAGGAAAAGCGCACAGGTGTCGTCAACATTTCGACCATGCTGCCGCACAACGAAGTGGTGGCTATCCTGTCCGGTGCGGATGTGTTCGCAACGCCCTCGATCTACGAACCACTTGGAATCGTGAACCTGGAGGCCATGGCGCTGGAGCTGCCCGTGGTGGGCACGGCAACCGGCGGCATCCCGGACGTCATCGTTGACGGCGTGACGGGCTTCCTTGTCCCGATTGAGCAGGAGACGGACGGCACGGGCACACCCCTGAACCCGGACAAGTTTGAGGCGGACTTCGCGGCTAAGCTGACTGAGGTCTTGGAAAACCCCGAAATGGCCAAGAAGATGGGCAAGGCGGGGCTGGAACGCGCCAGGGATAAGTTCTCCTGGCAGGCGATCGGTGAAGAGACCGTCGAACTTTACAAGACACTAGTGAAGTAGGTGGGCTCACCTCATATGCAGCCTTTGGTAGACCTTCAAGGGGTAGGGTTGGCGCGCGGTCGTACGACCATCGTTTCCGACGTCGATTTTCAAGTGAATCCCGGTGAACAATGGGTGATCTTGGGTCCCAACGGGGCCGGTAAAACGACATTGGCGCGGCTGGTATCGGCCCGCGACTACCCAACCTCAGGAACGGCAAACGTTCTTGGCGCCGACAGTTCGGGGGAGGAGGCGACGTACATCGCCTCCCGGATTGGCGTTGCCTCTTCCGACATGCGGGAGAAGGTGTTGGGAACGGATACCGTTCTTGACGTCGTGGTGTCAGCCGCGTGGGGGCAGACGACCCGTTTTGATGAGGCTTATGAGGACGCTGATAAGGCCCGGGCGCTTGATCTGCTGGCAGCCCTTGGCATGGCTGGGTTTGAGGGACGTGCTTTCGGGTCTTTGTCAGAAGGGGAGAAGCAGCGGGTTTCCATTGCTCGTGCCCTGATGGCGGACCCGGAGATCGTCATACTTGATGAACCTACAGCAGGCCTAGATTTGGGGGCCCGTGAGACGCTACTTCTGGCTTTGTCAGAGATAATGGCGGATCGGAATGCGCCCTCGATCATCTTGATAACGCATGAGATAGAGGAGATCGCACCGGGTTTCACCCACGCTCTACTCATGAAGGATGGCCGCGTTACGAACGCGGGACCCATTGCGGAGGTACTAACCTCTTCGAACCTGTCGGAAGTCTTCGGTCTGCCACTGGAAGTCAGCAGTGAAGACGGAAGGTGGTGGGCGCGGGCAACGCGTTCCTAGATAGTGAGCCCTCCACTGTGCTGTAAAGTGGCCTTGCGCATACGTTGCGCAGGTGGAGGGCCACATGGGCTGGTTAATTTGGGTCGGAGCCGCGCTGGTCCTTGGGATCATTGAGCTCCTGACGGTAGATCTTTTCTTCCTCACGCTGGCATTGGCCGCATTGGCGGGGGGAATCGCGGGACTATTTGGCGCCCCCGTCCTCGTCCAATTCGTGGTTTTCGGGGTGGCGTCTGTACTTATGCTCCTCTTTGTCCGTCCGTGGGCGAAGGGTCTGTTAGCAAAGTCGACTCCCGACATCGCGACGAACGCGCAGGGCCTGATTGGGAAGCATGCCGTTGTGACGGCACCCCTTGTTGGCGGGGAGGGTCGCGTGCGCCTTGAAGGCGGCATTTGGTCCGCGCGCAGTTTTGACTCTACTGTTTTCCCTGTGGGTAGTCAGGTGACTGTAGTGCGGATTGAGGGGGCAACCGCGGTAGTAGGCCCATATTTTGATAACGTCCCGGTCCCCCCGGACTCAGAGCCGGCGGGTAGCTGAAGGGAAGGTATGTAGATGGATGTATTTTGGTTAGTAGTGCTTATCCTTGCGATCGTTTTGGTCGCGACTGTTGTGGTGCGCTCAATTCAGGTGGTGCCGCAGTCAAGGGCGCTGGTGGTAGAGCGGCTGGGTAAGTTTCACTCGGTTATGTATGCGGGCTTGCATGTGTTGATCCCGTTTGTGGACCGCGTCGCGGCGCGCGTGGATCTGCGTGAGCAAGTGACGTCGTTTGAACCCCAGCCCGTAATCACCGCGGACAACGTTGTGGTTTCCATTGACTCTGTCATCTACTACCAGGTCAACGACCCGATGGCCGCCACGTATGAGATCGCGAACTACATCAAGGCTATTGAGCAGTTGACGATCACGACATTGCGTAACGTGATCGGTTCCATGGACTTGGAGCAGACGCTGACAAGCCGCGATGAGATTAATGCGCAGCTACGTGGGGTTCTGGATGAGGCCACTGGAAAGTGGGGCATCCGCATCAACCGTGTTGAGCTGAAGTCCATTGATCCACCTCCCACAATCCAGCAGGCCATGGAGCAGCAGTTGCGCGCCGACCGTGACAAGCGTGCAGCGATCCTTCAGGCCGAGGGCGTTCGCCAGTCCCAGATTCTACGGGCCGAAGGTGAGAAGCAGTCTGCAATTCTCCAGGCTCAGGGTGATGCTGAGGCAGCCGTTACGCGCGCAAATGGTGAGGCGCAGGCAATCGACACGGTCTTTTCCGCGATCCACGAAGGGGACCCAACGCCCGACCTTCTGTCCTATGAGTACCTGAGGGTGCTCCCCAGCATCGCGAACGGAAACGCGTCCAAGGTCTGGGTGCTCCCAACGGAGCTCACGGCAGCCTTGAACGCGATTTCCGACGGATTCTCCGGGAAGGATGCCTCTAAGCAGAAAGACTCTTAGAGGACCTTGGAGAAGAATTCACGGGTCCGCTCTTCTTGGGGATTATCAATCACCTGGGAGGGCGGGCCCTTTTCTACGATCACGCCGTCGTCCATGAAGACCACCTGGTCGCCGACTTTGCGGGCGAATCCGACCTCATGCGTCACGACGACCATGGTCATTCCGGACTGGGCCAGGTCTTGGATTACGGCCAGTACCTCACCCACCAGTTCCGGGTCGAGGGCGGAAGTCGGCTCATCAAACAGCATCAGTTCCGGTTCCATTGCCATGGCGCGCGCGATTGCTACGCGTTGCTGCTGGCCGCCGGAAAGTTCACTGGGGTAGTGTTCGGCGCGGTCTGCAAGCCCAACGCGTTCAAGTAGCGCTTTTGCCTGTTCAATGGCTTTCGCCTTCGGGACTTTCCTGACATTGACCGGTGCTTCCGTGATGTTTTGGAGCGCGGTTCGGTGGGGGAACAGGTTGAACCGTTGGAAGACCATGCCGATCCGGGAACGTTGGCGTGCAATGGTCTTGTCTGGAAGACGGTAGAGGATTTCTTTCCCGTCTTTCATTTTGGACCGCAGTCCCATCAGGTCACCGTCGACCCAGATACGGCCGGCGGAAATGGTTTCCAGCTCATTGATGCATCGCAGCAGCGTGGATTTTCCGGAACCCGATGGCCCCAGCAGAACACAAACTTCTCCGGGCATAACCGTGAGGTCGACACCCTTCAGCACGTGCAGGTCCCCGAAGAACTTGTGTACGTCACGTACTTTCACCATCGGGGTGACTTGTTGGTTATCGGTCATGGTGTCACGTCCAGGAAAAGGTTTTGTTGACCCTGATCGGTGTCTTCAATCGACTGTTCTTTGGGGTCCAGCTTCTTCTTGCCGGTTTCAAAGTCGAAACCACGCCCGTAGTAGGCCTCAATGTAGTGCTGGACAACCATGAGGATCGATGTGATGACCAAGTACCAGATAGCAGCACAGATGAGCAGCGGGATCGGTGCGAACAGCCTCTGGCCCACGTGGGATGCGGCGTAGGTGAGTTCCAAAGTGAATGGAATAGCTGAAACCAAAGAGGTGGTTTTCAGCATTGAGATGGTCTCATTGCCCAGCGGCGGCACAATCACGCGCATGGCTTGGGGGAGGATGATGCGTGCCATGATCTGCGCGCGGGACATACCAAGTGCTTCTGCGGCCTCCCACTGTCCTTTGTCGACAGAGTTGATGCCGGCGCGGATGATTTCTGCCAGGTAGGCGCCCTCGTTGAAACCCAACCCCAACACGGCCATCCAAAGGGGCGTGATCAGGGTGATGGTGTTGAACTGGATGAACTCATGTCCGAAGGGAATCCCGATGGAGAGTTGCGGGTATAGCACCGGCAGCAGTGACCAGAAGATTAGCTGGGTGTAGACCGGGGTTCCACGGAAGAACCAGATGTAGAAAGTGGCCACGTATTTCAGCACGGGGTTTGTTGACTGGCGCATGACGGCCATGGTGATAGCGAGGACGGTGCCAAGCACCATTGCACCCACGGTCAGCAGCAGCGTGTATGCCACGCCCACCATGACGGTCTTGGAGAAAATCCACTGACCAACCAGTGGCCATTGGAAGTTTGGGTTGGTTATTAGTGCGTTGATGGCCATGGCCACCAACACTGCGACGATGGCTGCACCTAACCAGCGGCCCGGCCGGGGGACCGGCCGGGCGTGGATAAGCTCAACCTTATTGGCTGGAGCTGTCATCAATATGTCTTCCTAGACTGAAGGGTTTACCTTTGCCTGGGTCAAAGCGGACCCTTCAGCGCCGTATGCGGAGAGTATCTGGTCCAAGTAGCCTTCGTCCATCAGGTACTGCATGGCTGCCTGGACGGCGGCCGTCAACTGCTCATCGTCCTTTGCAACAGCAATGCCCTGCGGGGCAGATTCAATGACTTCGCCGACCTGCTCAATGCCGCCGTTGGACTGTACTGAGGCGTATCCGATTACCGGTGCGTCCGCGAACGTGGCGTCATACTGGCCGCCGATAACCTTTGTGGTGATGTCCGACTGCAGTGAGTGGGGCTTCACGTCAATGGGTTCTTTGCCCTCTTCAACGCACTGGGTGGAGAGTTCGTCGGCATATTCCTGCTGGAACGTGCCGGTCTGCACACCGATTGTGAAACCGCATGGGTCCTCTGCGGTGAAGTCTTTCGGGTTACCCGCTGCAACGCCGTAAGCTGAGCCGACTTCCAGGTAGGAAATCATGTTGACCTGTTCCATACGCTCCGGCGTGATGGTAAATGAGGATGCGCCGACATCGAACTTGGTGCCCAGTGCCGGGATAATGGTTGGGAATTCAGCCGTCTTGGTCTGCCCGGCGGCAAGACCCATCACAGCGGCCAACGCCTTCACAATGTCAACGTCGTAGCCGACCGGGGTCTGCCCGTCATCCGCCAAGAACTCACCTGGAGGGTAGTCCGTGGATGCTCCGTTTGTTAACTGATCAGCAGTAACAAGGGTGTCGGGCACCATCGCTGCAATGTCTGAAACGGGGTCGATTGAAGCGACATCGAAAGCGACCGCTTCTTCTGCGGCCTCCGACTGCGCTTCCGCACTTTCTTCTGGAGCCTTGGATGTCCCTGGATCCGAACAGGCCCCCAAAGCCAAAGCCGCCACCGCAGCGGCGCTTGCAAATGTGATTATCTTGCGCATTACATGCCTCCGATATCTTCGTGTCGCACATAAGTATGCATGTAGTCGAATAGTATTCACCGGATAATCTCATCATTTGGGTGTGGGATGAAAGACAACAGAAGAGCCCCCGGCGCATTTGCCGGGGCCCAGAAGTAAGTGATTTAGCCGCGCATCGCCTTGCGGTTGACCCTTGTGTTGTAGGGGTCAACGCCCTTCGGGATCGGGATCGAGGTGTTACCAAGGGCAGCAAGTCGGTTCGCAACCGCTGGGACTTCCTGCTTGGTGAGGACCTTCTTCAGGCCGCGCAACTTCCGATCCAGTTTCGTCAGGCGGACCTGGCCTTCATCGTGGCCGACCTCTATGAAGATGACTGGCACGTTAGAGATGGCCCGGGACATGCGCCGTTTCTCATTAATCATCATCGGGCGAACACGGGAAGTTGGTCCTTCTGAGATAAGGACAATGCCGGGACGCCCAACCAAACGCCAGATAACGTCCTGGTTCCGGTTTGCCGCGATCGGCTCCTCTTCAACTACCCATCCACGTTTAATTTGAGAGATCACCGCATAGACAGAGCCCACGCGTCCATCCAACTGGCGGTACATAGCAGGTCTTATGAGGTACGCCAGCAGCACCATGTCTATGGTGATCGCCAGCATTACGCCGGTTACGGGCAGGAATATCGGCCTGTCCCACAAGATTCCCAGGAGAATACTCAGCGCGATCAACACGATCGGTATTGCGATCAGCGCGATAGTGATCCAAGAGAACGTCCTCTTAACCACCTTGTAAGCGTCAATGAGCGTGTGATACCACCGCTGTTTTCTTGGGGCAGGGGTGCCCTGCTTGTCTTTTTTAGCCATGATAAAGCCAATCTTACAAGGTCAGTCGTCAGTTGAAAGCACCTTGCTTGTTCCGCTGTGCAACAGTGTCCAGATACCGATAAGTGTAACGACAAGGGCGGAAGCAGCCGCGAACATGAACGTTGGGTGAGCACCTCCGGCGTTAGCCAAGTTGCCGCCCACCGCAGCGCCCACGGAAACACCTATCGTTACTGACGATGACATGAGCGTCATGGCAACCGCGATGCCACCACTGGGCGCGCGCTGTTCCGCCAACGTAAAGCCTGTCACCAGTGTGGGGCCCACGAAGAAACCTGCCATGAACAGCCAGAATGACGTTACGGGCAGAGACGAGGCATACGCGGCAGCAACCGTCGCGCCTCCCAACGCCAGACTGAGTGTGATGAACCGCCACGAAAGCGTGAATGCCTGGGGGAGGACAACCACCAATAGCGCCATGATGGCGGAAGAAATACCCATTGTCGCGTAAGCCAAACCGGCTGCATTCGGGCTCCCAAGTGCCTCTGCACGCTCAGTGATGCCCGCTTGGCTGGACCCGAAGAACGCTCCGATCGCTATCAGCGCGATGATCGAGGGCGCCACCGCCAAGATGATCTTATAGATCGGCGGATGTCCTGCGCCCTCCGCTGCCTTCACGACCTGTGGCGTGCTCTTCGGCGCGCGCAGCGCAAACGGCATGCCGGCTGCGACCAGCAGGGCGAACGATAGGAGAAGTGGGGCGCTTGGCGCGGCTGCCGTTGCCGCGATGCCAACTAGCGCCGGACCGAGGACGAAAACGACCTCGTCCACCGTCGATTCATAAGAAAACGCGGCCGTGAGAACGCGCGGGGAGGGGTCCATCCCGACCCATCGAGCTCGGGTAAAGGACCCGATCGGGGAGTTAGTGGCTCCCGCGAACAGCGCCAGAAGGTAAAGAAGCGGGCCGCTCATCCCGGCGGTCGCAGCCCAAAAGAGACCCAGGATTGCGGTGGCGTTTAGGGGGATGAGGGTAAGGAGAACTCTCCGTTGGCCCCAAAGGTCCGCCGCGCGCCCGATGAGGGGAGAACAAACCGCGACTGCGATTGAGAAGAGTGCCGTCACCATGCCGCCAATGGCTATGTCGTGAGTGGAGGCGGTGAACGCGGTCATGAGGCCAAGCGGCAGCATCGCGTACGGTGCGCGAGCAATCGCGGCTGCAACCAGTTGGTTCCAACCGAATGCGGGCGGCAGGTCTCTGTAGTCGCGAAGGGCGTTGAATGGGCTGGTAGACAAGATTGTCCTTGGTTTTCGGTCCCCTCAGGAGCCCTTTTGGGGCGCAGTAGGGGGCATCCACGGATGCCTTGGACAGTGTAGTTCGCAAGGCCCAGCGCGTGGAAGGGGTGGATCGTGGGACTGCTCTCCATGTCGCGGCCCATGTCCCAGCCCATGTCGCGTCTCCGATCCCATACCGATCGCAGTCCCAGTCGCGTTCCATGCCGCGGCCTTTGTCCCAGCCCATGTCGCGGCCCATGTCCCAGCCCATGTCGCGTCGTGGCTCTGGCGCAATCCACAGATGGACGCCGCGAGGCAAGACAGAGGCCGTCCCAGCAAGAGACTCTTGGGGTGGTTGCCGGATGCGCGGCGGCCGGAAACCCAACGGGGAAAGGCGGCGGCATGCTTTTGGGGACGATGGCGGGGGAGCGGGTGGCGTACGCGATAACTCAGGAGGGTGTCGTGTGGCAGTACTCGGGAAACAGTAGCGAGCCTCGGGTTTTATCCTTCCCGAGCATCGCCGTCGGCACCGACGTCGAAGAAGCATGGTGCGCGTTGGGGCAGTTAGCCCACGTGGGGGCGGTATTGGACAGGCCCCCTATCGGCGACTCAGCCGTGGTTGGGACACGCGGACTGTGGGCCAGTATCGGATTATCGGGGCGAGGGCGCTCTGGCACGGGAAACGTGAGGCTTGCAGAGATTGATTTAGTGGAGGAGGAGCAGAGTGACCCTCTGCGCGTGCAACCACTCTTGGAATTGCCCGCAGCGGCCCCGGTCATAGGGGGTGGAGAGGGCAGAGGGTCAATGCAGGAGTGGGTAGCACAAGGGCTGGTGAGCGCGGGTTTGGCACCCCAAGGGTGGAAACTGGGCATTTCGTATGCGCTTTTCCATCCAGTTGTTCGCACAAATCAGATTCATTCTGAAGATCCCGCTCGCGGCTCAGATGCGCCCCGCGCGTCTGCCCGCGTATCCTCCCGTGTGGATATGGGCGGGGACGTAGCGCGTTTAGCTTTGATCGTTGGTGACTTGTCGTCCAAGCGCGGGTGGGACTACATAAGTCCGGACAGACTTTCGCACATCTTGGGAGGGCCTTCGTTGGTTCCGGATACGCGCTCTCATGCAGAGGATTCCGATCCAGAGCACTCTTCACACCCACCGACGTTGTCTACGAATGCGCTGGTCTCACCATATTTGGGTCCCGAACTGCATGAAGAGTCCGATATGTCTAAGCGGGTTCAGTGGGCTCCTTTACAACCGCCTAGTCCCATCTCTGAAGTGGGGAAAGGACGATCGGACGATAGCGATCGGGATCCTTGGGACGCTTCTGCGCGGGATCCTTGGATCGACTATGTGGAACTAAGTGTCGACACATTGGAGATCCCGTTGCTCCCGGCACGGGTTTTGCATCGGTTGCGCCGCAGCCACGGTTAGCAGCAGGCTGAAGTGGGTGACCCTCTGGCGTCCCCCGTCGCTCTGTTCAACGTTGGATGAAGAATGCAGCAGGTTTCGAAATCCAAGTGTGAGCATCTGTAGATGTCTTCTTGAAACCTCTCTGGCGGGGTCCCAAGTGTTAGATGCTCGTTGTCGCTTAAGATCGCCGTTGTCGCGTAGCTATAGCGGCGATTTAAGACGATAAAGGCGACCTAAGCCGCGCGCGGGTCAAATAGGGGTCAAATCGGGGCGAAGTCGGGCCAAGTTCGCACCCCAAGCTTGCTTGCAAAGGCCCGCGGGGGTCCGGCGGGTGCCGGCAGAGGGCTGCAAAGTCTGGTTGCCAATCGGATCAGAGCCGTCGGCCGCGGCGGCTACTCCAACAAACGTCACCTATGTCCTGACACACCAACTGTCACCGATGCCCCGACACAGAACTGTCACCCATGTCCTGACACAAGACAGTATTAAAAACGCCGTAATCTTTGCCCGCTATGTAGTTTCGGCCCCGCCATGTAGTTTTGAGAGGAGAACGGTAGCCACACTTAGGCAGGTCGCTGTTGCGCCGACATTCTCGGGGGTTTATGACCAGCGGTTTCCTAAGACCGAAGGTTGTGGTGCATGATCGATGGTTAATCCCGGGATTAACCATCGATGTTGGGGATAACCATCGATCTTAGAATTCTTGGAGGCCACCGACCCGCGCAGGAACCGGCCAGCGCAGCACCGGCAAAGGCAAAGGCAACGACAACGGCGGACGCAACCGAGGAATTCAACTCCATGCAACACACGCAACACAACGCCGCCAACCACACAAATCGCCAAGATGGCATGCGAACCCCCGAGATGGCTATGCCATCTTGGACTATCCAGAGCCAACTTGATCTGTGCCGTGCCATCTTAGACCCTCTAGAGCCAACTTGATCCACCCAACGCCATCTTGGCCCCTCCAGAGCCAACTTGATACAACGAGTGCCAACTCGGCGTTCATACATGCACCCCAAGAAAACTTCTCGGGCCAGCCATCCCACCAGTCAGTCACGCACCGTTGACGATATGGCACAACCGGCCCCGAACCAAGCACTACCCACAACCCCTTTGATCAAACGCCGGTAAACGGGGGAGAGTAACCCCGGAAAACAGCAGGGGAGCGTACGGAAAGAGAGAGGCCCCGAACCACCAATGGTGGTTCGGGGCCTCTATTCAGTTAGTGTTACGCGTTCAGCTGCAGGTCAGGGAGGAAGTTTGCTTCTTCCAGACGCTTCTTCACTGAGGTGAGGAAACGTGACGCGTCCGCACCGTCAACCAGCCTGTGATCGTAGGTGATGGACAGGTAGACCATGGCGCGAATCGCTACTGCTTCGCCACCGTCTGCGTCCCTCACAACCATTGGCCGCTTCACGATTGTTCCAACACCCATGATGCCGACCTCAGGCATGTTCAACACAGGGGTGTCGAACAGGGCTCCGCCGGAACCAGTGTTGGTGATGGTGAACGTGGAACCTGAAAGGCTGTCTGGGCCAATCGTTCCGCCGCGCACTGCTGCCGCCAAGGAGTTGATTGATTCTGCGATCTGCGCGATCGACATGTCACCGGCGTTCTTGATGACCGGAACCATCAGACCCTTCGGTGCATCCACTGCGATCCCGATGTTCTCATGATCGAAGTAGGTCACCTCACGGCCATCAATCGTGGCATTGAGTTTCGGGTGTGCCGCCAAGGCTTCCGTTGCTGCCTTCACGAAGAATGGCAGGAAGGTTAGCTTGGTGCCGTGGACTTCCTGGAACTGGTCCTTGTACTTAGCACGCAGGTTCCAAACACGTGTCACGTCAACTTCAAACACGGTCGTGAGCTGTGCCGCGGTCTGCAGGGAGTCAACCATGCGACGCGCGATCGTTTGACGCAGACGCGACATCTTCTCAGTCGTACCACGCATCGCGGCAGCTTCAGCGGAGACCTCAATGGTTCCGGAAACTGGCGCCGCTGCAGCCTGTGGTGCTGCTGCCTGTGCGACAGTGGCTTCAGCCGCAGCCTTGGCCGCCTCAACCTTCTCAAACTCTGCCAAGACGTCTTCCTTGCGGATGCGTCCTCCCACACCGGTGCCGGTGACGGTGGCCAGGTCGATGCCCTTGTCCTTCGCAAGTTTCCTCACGATGGGAGTCACGTATCCTGCCGCGGCGGGAAGACCCGGAGCAGCGGGGACCTGGGTTCCGGTTTGGCCTGCGCGTGCTACAGCGTCCTGGACCTTGGCAGAAGCCGGATCCTGCGGAGCTGCTGGAGCAACCGGAGCGGGCGGGGCCACAGGCGGAGCCGGAGCAACCGGTGGGACCGGAGGAGCAACCGGCGCTGGTGGCGCAACTGGGGCAGGCGGCGCAACCGGGGGAACCGGTGCGACAGGTGCCGCGGGAGCGGCAGGCGCTGCCGGTGCCGGTGCCGGTGCTTGCGCAGCAGCAGGTGCGGGAGCCGCGGCCGGGGCTGCAGCCGGAGCAGGAGATCCAGCCGAAGAAGAAATACGTGCGATTACGGTTCCTACGTCGACCGTGTCGTCCTCTTCTACCAGGATTTCCACTAGGTAGCCGCCAACGGGAGAGGGAACTTCGGAGTCAACCTTGTCGGTAGCGACCTCAACGATTGGCTCATCAGCATCAACCTGGTCACCGACCTCCTTCAACCACGCGGAGACGGTTCCTTCCGTGACAGACTCACCAAGGGCTGGCATCTTCACTTCCGTGACATCTCCAGCGGGAGCAGCCGCGGCGGCTGGGGCAGGTGCAGCGGCAGGTGCGCTTACCGGCGCGGGGGCCGCAGCCTCCGCCGGAGCCGCGGCTGGCGCTGCAGCAGGAGCACTTCCGCCGGCTTCATCAGGGCTACCGATGCGGGCAATTTCTGTTCCGACATCAACCGTCTCATCCTCATCCACCAGAATCTCCAGCAGCACCCCTGCTATTGGAGATGGGACTTCGGAGTCAACCTTGTCTGTGGCGACTTCAACGATCGGCTCATCGGCCTCAACTGTGTCTCCCACTGCCTTAAGCCACGCGGAGACGGTTCCCTCAGTTACTGATTCGCCGAGAGCTGGCATCTTTATGGACTGTGCCATCTTTATCCTTAATCCTCTTCCTTAAAACGTGTCTTTAGTTGTGTGCGTGAAGCGGCTTACCGGCCATGGCCATTGCGGCCTCACCAATCGCTTCGTTCTGAGTTGGGTGGGCATGGATCAACTTCGCTACGTCTTCAGGATAGGCTTCCCATCCGACAATCAGCTCCCCTTCACCAATCTGCTCACTCACGCGTGCGCCGATGGCGTGGAATCCAACGATTGGTCCGTCCTCAACACCGACCAATCTGATGACTCCAGCGGTATCCAAAATGTTTGACTTACCGTTGCCGGCCAAGTTGTAGTCGACAACCTTTACGTTTTCCGCGCCGTACTGTTCCTTCGCCTGGGCTTCGGTGATACCAACGGAAGCAATTTCTGGTTCCGTGAAGGTCACGCGCGGAATGGTGTTTTCGTCGATGGGGTCGGGGTTCAGGCCCGCGATCTCCTCAGCAACCATGATGCCCTGAACGAATCCGCGGTGAGCCAGCTGCAGGCCCGGCACAATGTCTCCAACTGCGTAAACGTTGGGAACACCCGTACGGCACTTGTCATCCGTGATGACAAAACCGCGGTCCATCGTCACGCCGATCTGCTCAAAGCCAAGATCCTGGGTGACAGGACCGCGACCAACCGCGACCAGCAGGATGTCGCCATCCAAAGACTTGCCGTCCTCAGTGGTGACGTGAACGCCGTATTCATCCTGGGTTGCACCGGAGAAGCGTGTGCCCGTGTGGAACTTGATTCCACGCTTGCGGAATGCACGCTCAAGATTCTTGGAGATGATCTTGTCCTCATTGGGAACCAGACTTGGCAGGCCCTCAAGGATGGTCACCTCAGCACCGAAGGAACGCCATGCTGATGCGAACTCACAGCCGATTACGCCACCGCCCAAGATGATTGCGTGCTTGGGAATCCAGTCCATCTTCAGCGCCTGCTCAGAAGCGATTACGCGCCCTTCAATGGGGAGTGTGGGCAGGCTCTTGGAGTATGACCCGGTTGCCAGAATCAGGTTCTTTCCTGTAATGATCTGGCCGTTTACCTCAACGCTGTTGGGGCTTACAACACGTCCCCACCCGTGGATGGTCTCAACCTTCCTGGAGGCCAGTAGACCTTCAACACCACGGTAGAGCTTGTTCACAACCCCGTCGCGGTACCTGCCCACCTGGACCATGTCGATGTTGTCCAAAGTCGCATTGATACCGATGGGTCCGGCATCCCGGATTGCGTCTGCGGTCTCTGCTACGTGCAGGTACGCCTTGGTAGGGATGCAGCCGCGGTGTAGACAGGTGCCACCGACTTTATCCCCTTCGATCAAAGCTACTTTCATGCCCAGCTGTGCTGCCCGCAGCGCCGCTGCGTAACCGCCAGAGCCAGCTCCCAGAATTACGACGTCGTAACTTGCTTCGCTCAAGTGCTCTCACTCCTTGGATTGACTTTCAACCGCCATGGTTGTCTATTCCCTATTTATTGTCCCATGATCCCCCACGAACACGTAAGGAAGTGCTAGCGAGACCACTCACGTTTTCCTAGGACGCAGGTCCCATTGGGGATATTTGTTGTGGCCGCGCGGATAGAATGTGACGCATGATCCACCAAGATGATGGGGACGAGGACGGACAGCTTTCGCCCTCGCCCCCCACAGCCGTAGCCTCAGGGTCTGCCCAGTTGAGGGATGACCGCGGGGCAGCTCGTGGTTGGGGCCGACTGGTGATGGCGGCTTTTTGGATTATGGGAGCCGCGACGGTTTCCGTTGCTATCTACCAGTTGTTTCGTGACGTTTCGGATCCCGTTGGCCCACGTTTGGTGACGTTCTTCGCCGGTCTTGTGTACATTGGCGCGGCGGTGGGCCTTACCCACAATGGGCGGAGGATGCGCAAGGTGGCGTGGGCTTCCATGAGTGTTGCGATGGTTGGTCCCGTGATTTTGGGCTTATCTGGACTGGGGGTCGTTCGTGCCTCCGGTCTTTGGTCCCCGTGGGCACACTTTGGGCAGGACACATGGTTTGTTTCCCTAGTTTTGCCGGTGGTGGGTTTCGTTTGGTTGTGGTGGTCGAACCCTCGCCGAATAGTGGAGATCGCGGAGGGGTTGGATCGCGCTTCTAAATGGGACAGGAAACGCTAAGTTTCTTAGCAGCCGCCCGGGAAGCCCAGTTGGCGCCAAGCCTCATATGTTGCGATAGACGCGGCATTGGCCAGGTTTAAGGAACGCGCATTGGGCCGCATGTTTATGCGAACCAAATCTGTTATTCGGGGGTCATCCATTACCCACTGGGGTAACCCATCAGGTTCGGGGCCGAACAGCAGGCAGTCGCCCTCCCCGTAGGTGACGTCGGCATACATTTTGGTTGCGTGGCCGGTGAACGCCCATATTTTGCCGGGGACCTCTTCCAGCAGACTGTCCAGGTTTGGGTGCACTTTCACGTGGGCTAGGTCGTGGTAGTCCAAGCCTGCGCGGCGCAGTTTGGTGTCATCCATGTCGAACGCTAAAGGCTCCACCAGGTGGAGCATCGTTCCCGTGCAGGCGGCTAAGCGAATAGCGGCCCCGGTGTTGCCGGGGATCTTGGGTTCAAAAAAAGCAATATGGAGCACCGCGCCATTGTGTCACTTTACGGGCGTGGGAGCACACCACAGGGGCGGGTGATCGACGTTACAAAATATGGCGACACGCGATGTGACCGGCGCAAATGAAAGTGTGGGTTCGCAGATGTCGGAGGGGGGACATAGGATCGAACATACGTTCGAGGGGGGTGGAATGTCTGCTGGTGTGGTTGATCAAAAGCAAAGGTTGGCGGCAGCGCGTAAAGCGTTGATGCAGGTGGAAGCCAGCCACGATATGCGTTCCGTGTCCTCTTCATTTGAGGGCGCGTCGGCGGGCGTCTACCACCTAGACGGGAGTGTACAGGGGCTGGCTGAAGGGTTGGTACAGATTCTTGGTGCGGATCAGTATGCAGCAATTGTCGGGGTGGATGACGTGTCGTGGGAAGGCGTCTCCGCGCTGGGGGTGGATGTAAGCCGCGTGGTGGTGATACGTAACGGGGGTGGGGACAAAAACCTCGTTGATCAGGGAATGAAGATTGTTGCTTCTTTAGTGGAGGGGTTCAGCGTGGTTGTGGTTGGTGAAGTTGAAATGGCACCACGTCACCAGCGGACTTTGGCGGGGAGGGCGCGCAAACTGGGGGCAACCATTTTGACAATGCAACCTTGGATTGGGGTAAGTGTCGCGTTGTCGCACCCTGAAAGCAGGAACAAGGGGCGCATGCAGAATCCTCTGCACGCCTATCGCAGAAGGGGTGCGTGAGGTGAGGGGGTATGAGCAGGCAACGCGTTACGTCGTGTTGCGCGTGCCTAACTGGAGGTTGTCTGCCCTTGTTGTTGAGGTTCCGCCAGGGGCGCCTGCTGCTGTTGTGCAAAAGGGGCGCATCCAAACTATGACGCCGGCTGCTCAGAGGCAGGGGGTGGCAGAGGGAATGACCCAGGTAATGGCACAGTACCTATGCCCACATCTGTTGCTGTTCGAACCGGATGAAGATAGAGACGGTGCGGCATTTGAAACTATTTTGGACGTATTTGATCAGATGGCTGCGGGTGTTATCTCTATTCGTCCGGGTCTGGCTTTTGCCCCGGCCCGCGGCCCTTCCAAGTGGGCGGGTGGGGAAGAGCTGCTGGCTGAAGAACTGGTGGAACAGGTAGCGATAAGAACAGGGGCAGAATGCAATGTTGGGATCGCATCGACTTTGAGTGCGGCACTTCTTGCTTCCAACTCCGGCTTGACTCTGCCCGCCCACAAAACACAGGAGTTTCTTGATCAGCAGCTACTGCCGGTAGTGTTCGCCGATCTTTCTGAGGACCAGAAGAAGCTGCTGGCGGAAGACCTACGGGTTTTAAGTGGTTTAGGCGTAAACACAGTGGGTCAGCTAAGGGCATTGGGACTGGATGCAATCGCAACAAGGTTTGGGGCTTCCGGACAGATCTTTCTGCGTCTTTTGCGGGGACAGGACAGACATCAGGACACGACTAAACGGTCACTATCTGCGGTCTCAACTCAGATTGAATTAGATCCTCCCGCGCAAACTGTGGAACATTCCCTGGTGGCAATCCGTCGTGTTTGTAACCAGTTAGCAGACCAATTGGTGTCCAGAAACCTTTACTCTTCCACGGTGCGCATCACCCTAACGCGGGTGGGAGGGCAGGTGCGCGAACGCACATGGACTCTTCTGGATGCCAGCTCTCCAACCCAGGTGGCCAAAAGGTTAACCTGGCAGATTCGCGGCATGGGTGGGGAGGCTTTGGGGGGCACAGTTGAAGGGCAACCTGAAGATTTTGCGCTGGAGAGCCAAGCGTTAAATCAGATTGAACTCAGCGCGCTCCATCCTGCGTCTGTTCCAGAATCCGACACGCTGTGGGGAGGCGGCCATAACCTTAGGCGTGCCGCGCGGGCAGTTGAGGAAGTCCAGGTGATGCTGGGTGAAGATGCGGCGGTGGTACCCACCATTCACGGAGGGTATGACCCGCGGACCCGGGTTTCCCTAATTCCTTGGGGGTCCAGCCAGCCTGCATCGATCACATCTGCAGGTCCGTGGGAGGGTGGTGTTAGCGAACCTCCCATAGTTCTGTTCTCAAAAGCCCCTCCAGCGCTGCTAATGGGTCAGTGCCTTGACGGCACGGTCGGAAAAATAGTGGTTGATCATCGGGGCTACTTGGATGGCAAACCCACCCACCTGCTCATAAAGGACGACAGGAGCGCGCTAAGTGCAGGGGACTACCCCCTAACTTCCGTTGAAGCACTATGGGTCGTAAGGGGTAGGTGGTGGCGCGAATCGGGGGAGGAATATGGGCCCAGGTGTTACCTGCGTGTAGGGCGCCTTGATGGTCCAGACTTACTCCTGGTGCAAAAAGGGGGCAACTGGTGGGTCGAAGGGGCCTACGCAGGCGAAACAAAGGTGGGAACAACTCCCGGTAGGATCACCTGGAAGCAACATAAGGAGTAGGGCAGAAATGGCAAAACTGTATTTCCGTTACGGAGCAATGAACTCTGGAAAGTCGACGGCTCTCCTACAGGTTGCTTACAACTATGAGGAGCGTGGGCAACGGGTTCTCCTTGCAAAGCCCGCCATAGATACCAAAGGTGACGTGGCCATTCTCTCGCGGTTGGGCGTTTCCCGGGACGTCGACTTCCTCATCACCCCCGAAGATGATGTCCAAGAACTCTTCGACCTCTACTCGCGCGGGGAAGCACCGCAGGCTCTGCTCCCATCTCTTCAGGGGTTCCCGCCCGTTGCGGCGCTCCTGATTGATGAAGCGCAATTTCTCACGCCCAACCAGGTGGAAGGGCTCTTGCGCATCGCCACCTACGACAATGTTCCAGTTCTTACCTACGGACTACGAACAGACTTCCAAACGCAGGCATTCCCTGGGGCCCAGAGGCTGCTGGCGCTGGCCCACACACTTGAAGAACTCAAAACCATATGCCGCTGTGGTCGCAAAGCGATCCTGAATGGACGAATGGTCAATAAGAAGTTCATATTCGCGGGCGACCAGGTCTCCATAGACGGGGACGGAGTCGAATATGAGTCACTATGTGCGCGGTGTTATCTGGAGGAATCGGGTGATGTGCTTGGAAGTCAACGTGCTTGAATAGAACAAATGTTCTACAATATGGGGGTATGGAAAAGCCCCGGTATGCGGAACTGCACGCACATAGTGTCTACACCTTTTTGGAGGGTGCAAACACGCCATTGGCGCTGACCACAACTGCCTCTGAACTGGGATTATCCGCGCTGGCCATCCTGGACATTGACGGAATGTATTCTGCCGTTCAGACCGCCAAAGCCGCCCAGCAAACCAACCTGGCCATCGTCTACGGCACAGAACTCACCCTTCACCCCAGCGTCCTTCAAGACCTGGCACCCGAAGGATTTCCCACCGGTGATCCCGGAATACGCCTGCCGGTGCTGGCAACCTCCCAAGATGGCTACCGCAACCTCTGCGAACTACTCAGCACACACTTTCTGGCCGAAGAAGGCCGCCGGGATGCCTCACTAACCTGGGAGGAAATCCAACCGTTTACCCAAAACCTCTTCGCACTAACGGGCACTGCCCGCGGCCCGCTACGCCGCGCCATGGCAATAGCGGAACAAACAGGTGGGACCGACAGACTCCACCTGGACGTCCTCGAACAAATACTCACGACTTTCGGAGCGGATCGCGTGGGAATAGAAACCAGCCTGCAACCCCACGACACCGTCCAAACTGCTGACCAACTGGCATCATTGGCGCGCCACCTCAAACTGCCCCTGGTTGCCACGGGCGCGGTAAGGTGCGCCACCCCAAGACAGCAGCCGCTTGCGGACGTCCTTACCGCAACGCGGATGAACCTATCTTTGGACACCGCTGAACCCTACCTTCCTGCATGGCGCACATTCTTGCGTTCCCCAGACGAAATGATGGCTCTTCACCACAGACACCCAGAAGCGGTTGCGAACGCGGCTGACCTTGCAGACCAGTTCTCTTTCAACTTCGACATTCTGGAACCCGGGCTACCCCATTTTGAAGTCCCCGCAGGCCACACCGAAGCCTCCTGGCTTCGACACCTCACATACCTGGGCGCACAAAAACACTACGGGTCAAGGGCGGCATACCCCAATGCGTGGAGCCAGATCGACCATGAACTCCAAATCATTGAGCAACTGGGATTTCCAGGCTACTTCCTGATCGTCAAAGACATCGTTGACTTCTGTTCCCAAAGCGGGATCCTGTGCCAAGGCAGGGGGTCGGCTGCTAACTCCGCCGTCTGCTACGCCTTAGAAATAACCGCGGTAGACGCCGTGCGACACAGGATGCTTTTTGAAAGATTCCTATCTCCCGACAGGGTAGAAGCACCCGACATTGATTTGGATATTGAGGCTGCGGAGCGCGAAAAAGTCATCCAATACGTTTACAACCGCTATGGGCGCACCAACGCGGCACTGGTTGCAAACGTCATCAGTTACCGCCCTAAATCTGCGATCAGAGACGCGGGGCGGGCAATGGGATTCTCTGCGGGCCAAGTCAACCGGTGGTCTAAGTTGACCGGGCGTTCTTCCCGCAGGGGATCACCGCAGGGCCCCTTAGAGGACGTTCCAGCCATGGTTGCAAAAATAGCGCAGAAACTGCAGAAAATACCCCGTCACATGGGGATCCATCCGGGCGGAATGGTGCTAACCCATACGCCTGTGTCCCAGGTATGCCCGGTTCGCTGGGCCGCCATGCCCGGTCGCACCGTCCTTCAGTGGGATAAGGAAGACTGCGCTGATGCGGGCCTTGTGAAGTTTGACCTTCTGGGACTGGGAATGCTCACCGCACTTAGACGCTGCTTCACGTGGCTTGAAGAATCAGGCGTCACGCACAGGGGGCGCCCTCTTGACCTACACAACCTTCCCGAAGAAGACCCTGGAGTCTACGACCTTCTTTGCGCCGCCGAAACAGTAGGCGTCTTCCAGGTTGAATCTCGCGCACAAATGAACACTTTGCCGCGCCTGAAACCGCGCACCTTCTACGACATTGTCATTGAGGTCGCCCTGATCCGCCCCGGCCCCATACAGGGGAACGCCGTGAACCCCTACCTGCGTCGAAAGAACGGGCGCGAACCTGTCACCTACCTGCATCCCCTAATGGAAAACGCATTGGAAAAAACGCTTGGGGTTCCCCTTTTCCAAGAACAGTTGATGCAGATAGCCGTTGACGTTGCCGGGTTCACGCCCGGTCAGGCAGACCAACTGCGCCGCGCCATAGGATCCAAACGAAGTGATGAACGCATGAATGCGCTGAAGCCCTACCTGTTTGAAGGCATGACGCAAAAGGGGGTGCCCCGCGACGTTCAGGAAGAGGTCTTCCAGCAACTGCGGGGATTCGCCCAGTTTGGGTTCCCTGAGTCCCACTCCTTCTCCTTCGCATTCCTGGTGTATGCCTCCGCCTGGCTAAAAGTGCACTATCCGGAGCACTTCTACGCCTCGGTGTTGGCCAGTCAACCAATGGGTTTCTATTCGCCCTCGTCCCTAATCTCAGATGCCCGCCGCCACGGGGTCCAGGTGCTTCCCCCCAGTGTCGTGCACTCAAAAGAGGTGGCAACACCCATGCCCGTGTCCAAAGATAACGCCAGGTTGAACCGTGTTGGGGAGGTGGAGGAAGACGCCCTCGACCCTCGTGAAGAGGATTTTGGCGAGGGCGATGTTCCCCTGGTTCGCGCACACCCCAACTGGAGTATTCGGCTGGGCTTGGAGTCCGTGAAGGGACTGGGGAAGGCGGCGGAGCGGATTGTGGCCGCGCGTCGGAACGGTCCGTTTAGTTCCATCGCGGACCTGGCTTCCCGCGCGGAACTTTCCGGTCCGCAAATGGAGAAACTGGCATTGAGCGGGGCTCTTACGGACCTGGGGGTCAGCCGTAGAGAGGGGCTGTGGGCGGCAACGCCCGTCTCCACCCCCAACTGGCACCAGCCGTTCTTGCCGGGAACAGAAGTTGGCTCGGACGCACCGCCTCTGTCCCCGATGTCGAAAGAGGAACAGGTAGTAAGTGACTACAGGGCGATGGGGCTCACTACCGCAGGCCACCCTATTTCATTTGTAAGGGTCTTTCTGGCGGAAGAGGGCGTCACCCGTCTAGGTGATCTGGGGATGAAAGAAACAGGGGAGCGGGTGCGGGTAGCCGGGGTCGTCACGCATCGTCAACGCCCCAGCACCGCGGGTGGGACGACGTTCATATCCCTAGAGGATGAGACGGGATTGGGTAACGTCATCTGTTCCCAGGGACTTTGGAAACGGTACCGGAAAGTTGCTTTAGAAGCAGAGGCAATGGTTGTACGAGGGCGGGTGGAAAAAGGAGATGGCGCAGTCGCCCTAGTTGCGGATCGGTTGGAGGCGCTCAGACTGCCGGTAGAAGTGCGCTCCCGCGACTTCCGCTAGGCGCCCGCAGCAGCCGGCTCTTCCGGATCCTCTGAACCCCCGCTACTTCCTTTACGCTTTTTCTCCGAATCCTCTTCATCCTTACCTGAAAACAAGCGCCCAATGAGTGCAGGTTCATGCGGCATACGGGCAACTTCGGTCTCCGCGCTGCTTGGTAAGTCCGGTAACGGACCTTCTATCGGTGGGTCGCGGTGATACAGGGAAGAGAACACCGCCCAAACAACAGCAATGATGGGGATCGCAATGATCGCGCCCAGAAGCCCTGCAAGCAGGGTTCCTGCCATAACCCCGATACCAACAACCACCGGGCTTAACGCCACCTGCCTACCCATGATGAGCGGCTGCAGGACGTGCCCTTCCAACTGGCCTATCAACGCGATGCCGATCCCAACAATCGCGGCCTTCATGACGCCTTCTGTTGCAAGCGCAACAATCATCGCGACAATCATGGCTGCGGGAGCACCAACCATTGGTATGAGCGCACCGATCATCACCAGCACAGCCAGCGCGGGCGCAAGGGGCACACCTGCGACCTCAAGGAAGATCCACGAAAGTACCCCGTCTATAAACGCGATGATGATGGTTCCACGGCCGTAACCGGCAAAAGTGGTCCACCCTGCCTGTGCCGCATGGTTCCAAGTTGCCCTCTTGTCGGTTGGCAGAAGATTCAGGAACCACCGCCACATCTGCGCACCCTGCAGCAGGAAGAAAATGGTCACAAAAATCGCAAGTGCGAACGCCGTAATAGCCAGCGCCACCCCACCGACGTTGGACAGCGCCGCAGACGCCAGGTGCTGCCAGTTGGAGTAGATGTACTCCTGGCCTTTATCCAGCATGTTCGTCAGCCACTTGTACGCGTCTTCGGACGTGATGTTCATCCCCAGCGGCAATTTGTCGACGAATTCAACGATCATGTCGAGGCCGTGGGAAAGCTGCCGACCCAGCCGCGACCACTGTCCCGCCACTGAGGAAACTACGAACGTCAGCAGCCCGCCGAAGATACCCAGCGTTCCCAGCAGCGCGATGGCGACTGCCAGTCCGCGCGCCATGTGCTTCGAAAGTATGTTTACCAGCGGGTTCAAAAGTCCGGTCAGGACGAGGGCGACGAACACCGCAACGAAGACCATTGAAATCTTCATGGTGGCGAACACGACGCCCGTGACGACCAGGGCGATGCCAATGAGCGACCATGATCCGATACCGGCGCGCAGCAGCCATCCCGGAACCCCCGCGGCTACGTCGGTACCATTTGCCCCGGAGGTAGTGTCACCCCCGTCCTCAGGCGTTGCCTGCGGTGGGTCTTCGGTGCTCATTGTTTCTCCTCAACTAAAGATGTGGAGGCTGGTTGAGGTCCCCATCATGTTTGGAAGTCTAGTGCTCTGACTCACTTACTGGGCGACCAACATATAACTCTCCCGACAGTCCTAACAGAATGGCGCAATAGCAACGTAGAATGCCGTACGAGGCGCCGCGCGCATCCCTGCCTGGCTTTCGCGCCATGACGCCAGGAAAAGAAGGCAAGTAGGAACACTATTGGCTGGTCGGTCCGGTAACGGTATAGAAGAGAGCGACAACCGACGCTCTCTGGCTTGGCGCGTCTTCTTTGAGGCCTCTACGCGGCTACAAGGCGTGCTCGAAACGCAGTTGAAGGCCGGCGCAGACATGTCTTTGTCGGACTACAACATCCTTCTGATGCTTTACGAAACAGAAAATAAGCGTATGAGGATGGGGGAGTTGGCGGAGCGTCTAGGGTTTATCCCCTCCCGGCTCACCTATCTGGTGGGTGGCCTGATCAAGCAGGGGTGGGTGGATAAGCAGCCCAGCGGTAAGGACCGGCGCGGCTATGTCGCGGTCCTCACCAAGGAGGGGATTGAGGCTACGGAACAGGCATCTCGGATCCACCAGGCAACAGTTCGCGAACTCCTTTTGGATGACCTGACCGACGCTCACATAGACCAGATCGTGGACGCCTTCTCTCACTTGGACCTGAGGCCCCCCGGCTTCATGTAGCGCAACTGCCGGGAGGTACCCGCCTATTTGGATCTATTTGGGTCCGGATTCCTCTACGTTCGCTTCAACGACAACCTCTTCAGCGCCCTCGACAGCAACGCCCTCGACACCCAGACCCTGGATACCAACGCCCTGGGCACCCGTGCCCGGCGCCGGATGTCCTTGGTTGGGATCCGGGCGCACACCTTTTGCCGCCTGCTTCGTGCGACGCTTACGAGAAATCGCTACCGCCGCCCACGCGATCGCGCCGGCAAGCACCGCCCACGGGAGCAACACAATCACGGAGTACAGGACCAGTTCGACCGACTCCAGAAGGAACTGCCACGCCTTTGCCAAAGTGAACCCTGACGTTGCGGTGGCGGGGGTGGAGAAGGAGACGTCAAGGCGGGACATGGACACCTGATCAGAGAGCCAACTGAGCTGGGCGTTCATCGAATCCAGCTCACTTTGACGCTCCGTCAGACTGCTCTCCGCAGACAGGAGATCCTCAACGGTTGTTGCCTGCTCCATCAGTTCTGTCAGGCGTGCAATGGAGTCTTCCAACACGTCAATGCGCGCCTGCAAATCCGCGACCTGCTGGCCAACTTCCTCACTGTAGATAGAGGAATTTGTGATCTTGCCAAACCTGCTGAGCTCATCCACGACACCGTCAAATTTGTCGGCCGGGATACGTGCGGTGACAGACGCATAGGGGTTCGAATCGTATTCGGACTGGGAGCTGAAGTCGATCAACCCGCCCTCGCCCTTCACAAACTCAACGAACGCGGCCGCTTGGCCTCTTGGGTCATTTGTCTGTATCGACACGTTGCCGCTCACGATCATCTGGGAGGTAACCTCCGACGCGCTTCCGCCGGGCGCCGCATCGAAGTCCCCACCTGCGAAGTCGGCGGACGCCAATGACTCTACGGATCCGCCGTCCACTGCGTATCCCCCAGCGTCATAGTTGTTCGTGTCTCCGCATGCGCTGACGCTAAGCCCAATTGCGATGGCCATGGCGAGGGCGCCGCTGCGCCGAAAGCTTGTTCTCATGAGCTCAGAATATGGCAGCGTTGCGCACGGGCAAACGACACACCGCCCTTGCTACCAAACCGCAACTATCCAGCGTTGCGCGCGGTGGGGCCTGGGGGCGGTGGAGGAGTTGGGCCCGGAGGCGGTGTAGGGGCTGGGTCAACGCCGGCAATCTTGACCGCGTAGGCCGACAGGTAGGTCGTGAGCCGCTCAAGCGGGCCCCGCCTACCCGTGAAAGTCCAAAAGACGCCAAGGCCCATGATTATGGCCAACTGCCACCAGAAAGATGCGGCCATCACGGGCGAGCCCTCCACCGCATCCCACCAGTTAGCCGGGCCGTTCAGGGCACGGTAGACCTCCAGTGAGTACGCGGTCATCGCAATGTGGAGTACGTAGACGGTCAATGGGCTGGCGCCGACCCGCGTGAACGGCGTCAAGAACTTTGGTGCACCTTTCGCGCCACTGAAGATGAGGACGAGGACGCTAATCAACAAGATAGATGCGCCCGCCGTGCGCAGGATGTCGGCGGTTGACCCGGAGTGGGGGCTGGCTAGAAGGATCGCGTCCCACCCGCCGTTGAATGGAGCGCCGTACTGGTTGGAGCGCAGTGCGTGGGAAATCTCCGCTTCCGTCATATCGTTGAACGTCGCCAGCCTCGGTGCAATTGCGTCGATCCGAAGATTGGTTGCGATTTCGGCACTGGCCCACGCGATGGCTCCGGACGCGCCAACAACGACAGCCGTTGTGCGCTGGCCTTCAAGTGAGCGTGGGGTGAGGATTTGGCGCGCAACGATGATGCCAATCCCTAAGTAAAGCGACCATGTCACCACAGGATAGGTGCCAGTGAGCAGCACGGATACAAGAAAACTTACGATACTGCTGTAATCCAGTCTGCCCGGTGACCAAAAGGCGCCAACACCGCTTCGAACGAGGACGATCAACAGCGGGCTGGCCACGGATCCGATGGCTACCAAGACCGCCAATGGCACGGTCGGCATGATCACCAGCACCGAACCGACCATGATGGCAACCCCGTAGTAAACCAGGATCACGGCAATGCTGTGGTCCGGAAAGACCTCCATGGCTAGGCCGATTACGACAACAACTAGGCCACGTGCGGAGACCGCAACTATAGCGGCCGCCGTGCGCCCCGCGCGAAGGTACTTGCGTGAGGCAAATACAACACCAAAACCGCCAAGCACCGCGAAAAGCGTAGATGGGAACCCGGCTGTGGGCGGCTCTAACCAGCCAAATGTCCCAGTGGACACCAAAAGGTGAGCGGCCATCATTCCAACTATCGCGATGAAACGAGCCAGGTCGATTGCTACGACTCTTTGCATGAGGATATTGTTCCAGACCTAAAGTCCCTTGGGCTCCCGCCGTCCTCAAAACCTGACCTTGGACCCCTTGTGTGGGTACCGCACTGTAACAAAGAGGAAAACAAGCAGCTCCAAGCCTTCGCCTGCAGGCGATCTAGTGAGACTGTGCGTTTGAAGGGGTGGCATCAAGTCGGATTCGTCAGTTGCGGCCACGGCCACGCCGCCCCGCCACCCCGGACCTGCCACGCCGTCCCGAACCTGCACCAGACACCAAAAATACCCGCAACGCAGTCCCGAGCCCCAACAAACATCCTCAGCGCCCCACCCAACGCCGACTAACACGGCGCTTCTGTAAGGGGGCTGCGGGTGGATCAGTCGGTCCCTTTGGGCCTGGTTGGCTGATTGGTTCGCTGCATAGCGACGGCGGGCACAGTTAGCTGAACGGCCTATTTTCGGGCACAACGCTGCAAGTCGGGCACAACGTTAGCTGAACGGCCTATTTTCGGGCACAACGTTCGCAGAAAACCTCCAGACAGTGCGCCGCTAACTATGTGTCACGAAACTAACGTGGCATCACTTGGTCGGCGCGGAGGCCCGGTCAAAGCATCACCTGTCTGTCGTGGATGCCCAGTCAAAGCATCACTTGGTCGGCGCGGAGGCCCCGTCAAAGCATCACCTGTCCGTCGTGGATGTGTCATCTGTTAGCGCTAAGGCGCCATCTTTTGGACTTTTGTTTTGGGCTCTTGTTCAAGTGGGCCGTTCGAGGCGCCCTTCCTGCGCTCGCCTGCGCCCACCTGCGCCCACCTGCGCCATGTCGCGACTTTGGACGCCCTCTTTAATTGCGGATGAACCCCAAGTTGGTACTGGATGGACCGAGATGGCTCTGTGCGGATCAAGTTGGCTCTAGAGGGGCCGAGTTGGCATGGCCATCTTGGGGGTTCGCATGCCATCTTGACCATTTCAATGGTGGGCATCCGTTTCTTGAGGGCAGATATCACCAAGTTGGCTCTGGATAGGTCGAGTTGGCATGGCCATCTTGGGGGTTGGCATGCCATCTTGACCATTTCTGTGGTTGACCGCGTGCTGCAGGTAGTGCGTGAGGCCTGGCTGGGCAGGTTGAACAGCACCGGTTGGGTTGCTAGAACACACCATGGGTTGATCGGACGCACAGTATGTCGCTTGAACACAGGTTGT
Source organism: uncultured Actinomyces sp. (assembly GCA_964616925.1). GTDB lineage: Bacteria > Actinomycetota > Actinomycetes > Actinomycetales > Actinomycetaceae > Scrofimicrobium. Next base: position 304 of record CAZTTD010000010.1, on the reverse strand, counting down.
GTCAGTTGAACACACGATGTGTTGATCGGACGCACGTTGGGTACGTGCACAAGGTGTGTTGGACTAACACAACGTGCGTTCAGCTGACACAACGTGCGTTCAGCTCACACAACGTGCGTACAAGCGACCCTCCCCAAGCAGGCTGCGCTGGCTGTGCACATGCCAAGAGGGCGCGGAAGGCCCATCGAGGGCTTTGCAAACGAAAAAGGTCGGTGGTTCTTGACTCCAGCCAAGCGAAAGGGCCGAAAGGGGGCGAAAGTTCCAATGTGACTCTAGAAGGGCCGACCTGCTTGGACGCGGGCAA
>CAZTTD010000009.1:37161-44114 GCA_964616925.1 uncultured Actinomyces sp. | reverse complement strand
ATCTTCTTGAGCCTGGGTGGACAGATCTTCTGAATCCGCTCCCGTCTCGCGGTTACCGTATCCGCCTTTCCCGGGTGGGGAAGGGCGCTAGTTAAGCGCTAGTTGTGGAAAGGCGCTGGTTAGGGCTGCGTGCCCGCGACGGCCTAGGTGTCGGCCACGTCCTGGGCGCCCTCGCCGGCGGGCTCGCCGGCGGGCTCGCCGGCGGGCTCACCGTCAGGCCCGTCCCCGCCGTCAGGCCCGTCCCCGCCGTCAGGCTCGTCCTCGCCCAAATCCTTAACCGGCTTGACCAACGGCCTGTTCATGTACAAACCCAGGGACGCACCCGCGGCCAGCGCAACTCCGGTCATGATCGCGGTGACGAACGAAGTGGCGCCAATGACCAGCCCCTCCGAGGGCCCCTGTTCCTGGACGAGGCCCAAGATCCCCCTGAAAACCGCACCCCCGGGCACCAGCGGCACAATTGCCGCCGTGGAAATCGCAACCGACGGCAGGTGGTACCGGTACGCGATCAGCCCGCCGACGAAACTGGAGCAAAGCGCACCCATCCCCGACGCGGTGATCGACCCGGCGCCCAACACAATCGCAACCGTGTACCCCGTCATGGTGAAGATGGCCAGCAGGCCGCTGACGGCGACCCCTCGCAGACTGGCCCCATTGAACAGCGCGACCGCCCCCGCGACCAAAACGGCACCCAACATCTGGTTGCCGACCGAAGCGTAGGGCTGCGACTGCGCCTGCAAGACGATCGGATAGCCAAGGGATGAGGCCAACTCCAGCGCCAGCGTGATCCCGACGACTAGGCCGAGGGTGACAAGGCTGAGGTCCATAACTCGCCCACTTGCCGTCACCGCGAACCCATCGATGGCGTCCTGGGTCGCGCTCACGACCTGTACGCCGGCCAGCATCATCATGATTCCGGCCACCACTATTAGGGACGGCCGGATGCCGGTGAACGGTTCAATCCCGTGGCGCGACAACGCGGTGGCCCCCGTCGCCACCATCGTCACCGTGAAACCGCCCGCAACCTGGCTGAAGAACGTGGGGGTCCCCCACTTGCCCACAATCAACTGGACCACCGCGGCACACAGCGCAGCGAAAAAGGTCAGAGCCATCATCACCACGGACACGCCGTACATGATGGACACGCCCATCGCTAGTGTCGCGGAGGCCAGCGCCAAAATGGAGGGGCGGTAGGGGAAAGGGGCGCGCCGGATTGCTCGAAGACGTTTGCGGGCGAACTCCAGCGGCAGTCCGCCCTCGATATCCCGCAGAAGCTCCTGGAGGTCCTGCAGCTTCTTATGGTCCGGCGTATTCCACTTCACCGTCCGCATGATGGTGGCCGGCCAGTCCTCCGGTCCCTGCTGGTAGGAGACGATTATGGAGTTGAACGTGACGTTCGCGTGCACGTCGTCCAGCCCGTAAAGGCGGGCCGTTTTCTGCGCGGCCATCTCCGTTTCATGCGCGGACGCACCAACGGAAAGCAGCGCGCCACCCAGACGTACGGAGAGGTCGAGGGCGTCGCGGACCAACTTGTCGTCCGGCCCGGTCTCCTCAGAGCCGTCAACAGAGATGACGTCTAGATCCGGCCCCAGGGCACGGTGGAGGAATAGCCCAAGCTTCCTAGACTTCGCCTCACGCATCTTCTGGCGCAACGACTGCGGCCAGATTCTTGCGTCCCTTACGTAGGAGCGCAACGCCGCCGGGCAGCAGGTCTTCCTCAGTCAAAACGGCGTCGGGGTCGGAAACCTTCTGGTTGTTCAGGGAGAGTCCGTTGGACTTTACAAGGCGCAGGGCGGCTTGGCGTCCTTTTTCTAGGCCGGAAGCCAGGACGGCGTCGACCATGGTTGACTGTCCCGGCGTGACCTCGCCTTTAGGGAGGTCTTGGATTGCTGCGCTCAGTGTCCGCGCGTCCACGTCCCGCAGGTCCCCGCGCCCCCAGAGGGCGTCGGTGGCGGCCATGACTCTTTGCAGCTCGTCCTCGCCATGAACCAAACGCGTGACCTCAGCGGCCAGGGCTTTTTGGGCTTCGCGGGCGTAGGCGCGCTCTTCGGTGGCGGTCTGCAGTGCCTCAATCTCCGCGCGGGACAAGAAGGTGAAGACCTTCAGCATCTTCACGACGTCCTCATCCGCTGTCTGCAGCCAGAACTGGTAGAAGGCGTACGGGCTCATCATGTTCGGGTCCAGCCAGATGGCGCCGCCTTCGGATTTGCCGAACTTGGTGCCATCGGACTTCGTGATGACGGGGGTGGTGAGGACGTGCGCCGCTGCGCCCTCCACCTTACGGATCAGGTCGACGCCCCCTATGAGGTTGCCCCACTGGTCATTCCCGCCGGTCTGCAGGGTGCAGCCGTACTGGCGGTAGAGCTCCAGGAAGTCGTTGGCCTGGAGGATTTGGTAGGAGAACTCCGTGTAGGAAATCCCGTCCTCGGACGCCAAACGGCGCGCGACCACGTCCTTAGACAGCATTGGGCCCATGCGGAAGTACTTCCCAATGTCGCGCAGCAGGCCGATGGCGGAGACGCCCGCGGTCCAATCCAGGTTGTTGACCATGCGGGCGGGATTGTCGGATTCGAAGTCCAGGAAACGCTCAATCTGGCTGCGCAGGCGGTTTGCCCACTGCTCCACGACTTCGGTGTCGTTCATGGAACGCTCCCCCACCTCACGCGGGTCCCCAATCAGCCCGGTCGCGCCACCCACCAACGCCAGCGGCAGGTGGCCCGCGTTTTGCAGGTGGCGCATCAGGATCAGTTGGACCAGGTGGCCGTGGTGGAGGGACGGAGCGGTCGGGTCGAAACCGCAATAGAAGGTGACCGGGCCGTCCTCAAACGCCGCGGACAGGGCATCTATGTCCGTGTGCTGCTTGACAAGTCCACGCCAGGAAAGTTCCTCTATGAGGTCGGTCACCGTAACTCCTTTATATAGAGTATGAAAATCGCAGAACAACCCTACCCGGATTCGCCCTAGGACTCACACCAGGCGGCGCACTGTGTGACCGCTTCCTTGGCGGCCGCGATTTGTTCGGCGACTCTCACGGGAGCGGTGCCGCCACGTCCGTTTCGGGCGGCGACGGAGCCTTGGATGGAGAGCACGTCGAGGACGCCCTTGGTGAGGTTGGGGTCAATCAGCGATAGGTCGTCTTCGGTGAGGTCGCCGAGCTCCATTCCGCGATCCTCGCAATACGTCACCGCCGCACCTGACACTTCGTGGGCGACGCGGAACGGAACGCCTTGGCGCACCAGCCATTCCGCGATGTCGGTTGCCAAGGAGAAACCTTGCGGGGCCTGGGCTTCCATGCGCGCGTAGTTGAACTGCATGGTCGCGACCATCCCGAAAAACGCGGGCAGCAGGACGTCCAGGGTGTCGATTTGGTCGAAAACCGGCTCCTTGTCTTCCTGTAGGTCGCGATTGTAGGCAAGGGGGAGGCCCTTCAGGGTCGCAAGTAGCCCCGTGAGGTCACCCAGCATCCTGCCCGCCTTCCCGCGTGCCAGTTCCGCAATGTCGGGGTTTTTCTTCTGCGGCATGATGGAGGAACCGGTGGAGTAGGCGTCGTCAAGTTTTACATAGCCGAACTCATGGGTGTTCCAGATGATGATTTCTTCGGAGAGCCGGGAGAGGTTGACGCCGATCATCGTGAAGACAAAGGCCAGTTCCGCGATGACGTCGCGGCCGGCGGTGGCGTCGATGGAGTTGTTTTCTACGCGGTCAAAGCCCAGTTCAGCGGCGATTTGCTGTGCGTCGAGGCCGAGTGTATTTCCCGCCAGTGCGCCCGCTCCGTAGGGCGAGGCCGCCGCGCGACGGTCCCAGTCTTCCAGCCGTTCCACGTCGCGAATCAGCGGCCACGCGTGCGCCATCAGTTGGTGCGCGACCAGGACGGGTTGCGCGTGTTGCAGGTGGGTGCGGCCGGGCATGATGTTGTCCCCGGCGGCTTCGGCTTGTTGGACGAGGGCGTTCACGACCGAGAGCGTCAGCGCCCCAATGTGGCGCGCTTGGCGGCGCAGGTAGCGTCTGGTGAGCGCGGCGATCTGGTCATTGCGGGAGCGGCCGGCGCGGAGCCTGCCACCAAGGTCCTTGCCGGCGCGTTCCATGAGGCCGCGTTCAAGGGCGGTGTGGACGTCCTCATCCTCAAGTGTGGGGGTGAAGGTTCCGTCGAGGACGTCTTCTTCCAGCAGGTCGAGGGCGGTCTGCATTCCCTGGAGCTGCTCTTCTGTCAAGAGCCCCACTTTGGCTAGTGCGCGGGCGTGTGCCCTTGAACCTGCAATGTCATCTTGTGCCAGGCGCCAGTCGAAGTGCGTGGAGAGGCTGAGGCGCTGCAGTTCGGGCGATGGCCCCGAGCGAAACCGCCCACCCCAGAGCGCGGAGGATTTGGCACCGGCATCCGCGCCGCCGCTCTCCGCGCCGCCAGCCGCGTCCGCGCGTCCTGCACCACTTTCGGTTCCCGCGCCAGCGCCGCTTTCCGCGGCGCCTTCCGCCCCCGCGCCGCTTTCCGCGGCGCCTTCACCCGCTTCTGCCCCGGCACCCGGGCGTTCTGCACCACTACCGGTGCCCGCGCCCGCGCCGCTTTCGGCGGCTGCAGCCGCTACTTTCGCGTCTTCCGGAGTGCCATTTTCCGCTTCGGGCCCGTTTGACTGAGGTTCTGTGTGCGTCATGGGTCAATCATGGCTGATGCACCCCCGATTCGGCGACTTTGTCTACGCTAGGCCCACTTCATATGCGCGCAGTTTCATATGCGCACAGTCTGAGGCACCCCGAAGTAGTCAAGATGGCATGCCAACCCCCCAAAAAAAAACAGACCACTCCAGAAAAATCACCAAGATGGCATGCCAACCCCCAAGATGGCTAAGCCATCTCGAACCATCTAGAGCCAACTTGATCCGCACCCAGCCATCTCGAACCATCCAAAGCCAACTTGATCCACCCGACGCCACCCGACGCCACCCGACGCCGCCCAGCGCCAACCGACGTCCACACCCAGCCAACATCACCTAAGACCACGAACCGAACCAGTTCACGTTATCCGCAACAGATTCAAAATCTCCGGAGGCATCTCCGCCCAGAGTGGACCGCCCGGCGCCTGAGTCGGGATCCCTTTCGCAAGCAACTTCTCCATCAACTTGTTGGCTAGCGCCTCTGGGTTCCTAACATCCGCCCAGCCGAGCGGTATCACGTCCCAGCCCGCGGCAAGGATTTCATGCTGTCTGTTCAAGTGCCACTCCATCCGGTCGGGATGCTCGATGAATTTCGAGAGGCCATCGAACTCGATCCCGAAGCGCGCTCGCGGAAACCCGACGTCGACGTGGAACAGTTCAGTACTGGTTTGGACACCAGCTTGGGCCTCAAACGGTGGTCCTTCTCCAACTGGGACCATGACAATCGTGTGCAAGACCCAAAGAACGACTGCCTCGGGCAAGCTCTCCGCCCTAGTGTTGACCGACTCCAGTATCTTCCGCCCTCGTTCAACCCCACCGGAACCGGCGAGGGAGTCCAACTTGGCGGCTAGGCGCGCGCGGTTCTGCGCATCCTCCACCCTGAGATCGTCGCGTGTCGACCGGTGGTACTCGGCCATGGAACGCAGCGCGCTGGTGACGCCCACCCATGCTTGCAGTGGATGAGCGTAACGGAGCAGGTCAATAATGATTTCGTCGAGGCCCGCGACGGGAACACCACCAATCATTTCGATCGGTTCGCCGAGCCTGGTTCCGCACAACGGTATCGCCAGCGCCCGCGCAATCACCGTCCCGTGGACGACGGCTTGCGGCAGCGTCCTTGCCTTTTTCCCCGAGCCCGGCCCTCCTGGCCAAAAGACGATGTCAGGGGTGCTCAGCCAGCTACCCAAACCACGCATGATCAGCGCAGCTTCCATCGTCACGGCTGGCACATCGCGATAGTCTGGCGTTGATACTGGACGTGGGTCGAGGACGGGGACCAGATCCCCGGAAGCACCAGCTGTAGGCACAAGCTCCCCGGGACCCGATCCGGGGGGCCCCAAATCACCGGAACTCCCAGCTGTAGGCACAAGCTCCCCGCGACCCGATCCGGGGGGCCCCAATTCACCGGAACCACCAGCTGTAGGCACAAGTTCACCCGAACCCGATTCGGAGGGCGCATCACTCGGAACGAGGGCGTCTGGACTCAGAAAACGGGACCGCCTAGCCATAAGCGTCGCAACCACCCGAACCCTAGTCATGGCTTGCCGTTTCTCCCACGGCGGTCCATCGGCCCTGATTTCATCGACGCATATATACATCCCGTACCGAACCGGCACTAAACGCCTGCGCTTCGCTTCCGGCTCGCGGATTCTCTCAACAGCGGTGGAGTGAACGATGCTGCCCGCGGTGATTTCCTGACTGGGCGAGGGCGTTTTTGCTGGTCGCGAAGCGAGCGCTGCCGCCGGGCTCAACTGCGCAACCAACGCTGACGCCGGGCTCAACTGCGCGACCAACGCTGACGCCGGAGGCGATCCTGGCTGTGCGCCCGATCCCGATGTTGTCGCCACCACCGGCCCCGGCTGCGCGCCCGATCCAGCTGTCGCAGCCTCCGGCACTCCCGCCTGTGCACTCGATCCCGTTGTCGCAGCCTCCGGCATACCCGCCTGTGCACTCGATCCCGATGTCACTGCCGACCCCACCTGCGCGCCCGATCCCGTTGTCGCCGCCACCGGGACTGGTGCCGCCACATGCGTAGTCGAGGACGCCTGTGCGCGAGGCGTCGCCACGGCTTCAAAAACAGGCATACCTGCTGCCGATACGTCCCAACTTTGGGTGAAATGATCTTCCATGCTCTCCACCCCAGCACAATGCAACCCTCCGCGGTGCCACCATTTGGTCGACCTGTGGATAACCACCGTAAACACACAGAGTTCACAAATCGCCAAGATGGTGCGCGGACCCCCAAGATGGCTAAGCCATCTCGAACCATCCAGAGCCAACTTGGCGATATCAGCCCCCAAAAACCCG
>CAZTTD010000009.1:0-37061 GCA_964616925.1 uncultured Actinomyces sp. | reverse complement strand
ATCCAGAGCCAACTTGGCGATATCAGCCCCCAAAAACCCGGCCACACCCCCGAAGTAGTCGAGATGGCACACCAACCCCCAAGATGGCTAAGCCATCTCGAACCATCCAGAGCCAACTTGATCCACTCAACCCCGACCCTTGCTGCATCAGGCCTTGCCCCGGCCCGCCTAGCGCCAACCCCGGCCACATCCAAGCCAACCCCGGCCACATCCAAGACAACCGCAGCACATCCAAGACACAACCCCTCCCACCCAAAAGCCACCCCAGAGTCCGCGGATGACCACGCGATGGGCGCAGGTATCGTAATCTTGAGTGAAGTCAAAGGAAGTTGAGTTCCAATGCCCACGCAGAGCAACCCGGCCAAGAGGCATCGCGCCGACGATCGCACGCCGTCCGACACGGGAAACAACACGCGGTCCAACACAGGCGGCGCAAGCGCCAAGACCAACGAAGACCAGTTCCGCATCAACGTGGAAGATGAGATCTCCCCGCTCAAGACCGTGATCGTCCACCAACCGGGGCGCGAAATGGAGCGGCTCACCCCGCCAAACCACGACCAGTTGCTGTTTGACGACCTGCTCTCGCCAGCCCGCGCGAAGGAGGAACATGAGTTCTTCGTAGACTCCATGCGCGCCCAAGGCGTCGAAACGCTGGAGTTCATGGACTTGTTTCGGGAGACTCTCGCGGACCAGAAGGCCAAGGAATACGTCCTCGAAAACACCGTGAACTACAAGCGACTGGGGCCGCTTTTGGCGCCGAATCTGGCGCATTGGGCGTACGACCTCGACCCCGCGGGCGTCGCGCAACTGTGCGTGGAGGGGATCACGAAGGCGGAGTGGGAGGCGATTGCGCCGACGCCCTCGCTGGTCGCGCGCACTTTGGCGGATGACGATTTCCTGATCGGCCCGCTGCCGAATCACATGTTCACGCGCGATGCGTCGGCGTGGATGTACGGCGGGGTGGCGGTGAACTCGATGAGCCGGGAGGTGCGTCGGCGGGAGTCGCTGCATTATTCCTCGATTTACAAGTTCCACCCGAAGTTTAGGGACGCGGGTTTTGAGATCTGGACGACCGGGTTTTCGGGGGCGTCGCGGTCCGCGGAGGGTGGCGACATTCTGGTCCTCGGCAACGGGCTGGTCGCGGTCGGCGTGTCGGAGCGCACGACGCCCCAGGGTGTGGAGCGGCTGGCGGAGCGCCTGTTCCGCGCTGGGCGAGCCACCCAGGTCCTCGCAATCATGCTTCCCGCCCGCCGGGAGTTTATGCACCTCGACACCGTTATGACGCAAATCGACGCGGATAAGTTCGTCATTTATCCGGAGGCGGTGACGTCTCCGTGCGTGCTTCTTCGTTGGGAGGGCGAGGGCGTTGGGGGCGGGACCACCGCACCCACGAACGGCAGCGCGCGAGCCGCCTACTCCAAAACGCACCCCAACGACCTGCCCGGCCGGATCATCGTTGAGCCCCTAGGCGACGACGTCCCCGCCGCGATGGAGCGAGCCATGGGCCGCCCTCTCCACTTCATCTGGCCCGACGCGACGGCCGCGGAGTTGTCGCGGGAGCAGTGGAATGATGGTTTCAATATGCTCGCGCTGGCGCCGGGGAAAGTCGTGGCGTATTCGCGAACGCCCAGGTCAAACCGCGCTATGCGGGAGGCGGGTGTGGAGGTCATTGAGATTGATGGGTCCGAATTGGGGCGAGGGCGTGGCGGCCCACGCTGTATGTCCTGCCCGATAGAAAGAGGCTAGGAGGCGCCGACCCAGCCAAGGACCGGCTAGGCGTGGCCGACCCCCGAAAAGACAGACCGTGACCGGGCCGACGCGGGAGCCCCGTGCCCCTGCTGAGTCCTAAGACCGAAATCCTACGACTCCACCGTTGTGCACCTCAGCCCTACGGCAAGGCGAGGAAGTCGCGCAGCCACACGTCGACCTCGTGCATAACCTCAATATCGATCATCCCGGCGACGTCAAACAAGCGCTCCCGAGCCACGGTGCGGAGCTGTTCGGTCATGGCAAACGTGTCGTCGGGGAGGCTCAAGTTCTTCCCCGCGAGCTTCACGTGGTTCGGCCACCCACGGTCGCGAGTCGTACAGGGAACGATGATGGCTAGGGTGTCCGCCTGCTCTAGAAAGAGGTCGCTCGCGACCACCAGTGCAGGCCTGCGCCCCGACTGTTCCCGCCCACGGACAGGGTCAAGTTCTGCCCAGACCACCATGCCCCGGCGGAGCTCAGGATTCATCAATCGGTTCACCTGTACCGAGATCCCACGACGTGAACTCATCCCAGTACTCAGCATCAGCACCGCGGAACGCGCGTCCGAACGCCTCCATGCGGCGACGTCGGTCATACGCGTCAAGCAAGCTCTCAATCAACCCCGCGGCCGGGAGCCCGCGCTCCCGCGCGTTGCGATTGATACGGTCCCTCAGCTGAGTGGGCACCTTGATAGTCGTCATGGTCATACATCGAGTATACTAAACGGTATCCGAGCATGGCAACAGCCCAGCATTGGGCACACTGAAAACGGTCACTGCCTGTTTCCCGTTTCCAGCGCCCGCAACACCCGGAAACCCGGAAGTTCGGACAAGCCGAACCCCCGACCCCCAAAAACCCCCTACGAAATCACCAACCCGCGCCCATACTTCGCGTCCCGAGCCGCCGCCAACTTCGACGTCATCCCAAAGATCTCAATGAATCCACGCGCGTGCGACTGGTCGTAGGTATCGCCGGTCTCATATGTCGCCAGGTTGAAGTCGTACAGAGACGTGTCCGACCTGCGCCCCGTCACCGTGGCGCGTCCGCCATGCAGCGTCATCCGGATCTCCCCCGACACATACTGCTGCGTGTCATCAATGAACGCGTCCAGAGAATTCTTCAGAGGGCTGAACCACTGCCCGTCGTAAACCAGTTCTGACCAGCGCTCATCGACACGCTTCTTAAACCGCGCCTGCTCCCGCTCAATCGTCACATTCTCCAGTTCCTTGTGGGCGTTGATCAGGGCAATCGCGCCGGGAGCCTCATAAATCTCACGAGACTTAATCCCCACCAACCTATCCTCCACAATGTCAATCCGCCCGATGCCCTGCGCGCCCGCACGCCGGTTCATCTCCTGGATCGCCTGCAGCGGCGTGACGGGCCGGCCGTCAATGGCAACGGGAATGCCCTTGTCAAACGTAATTACGACCTCGTCCGGAAGCGGCGGATACGTCGGATCGTCCGTGTAGCTGTACACGTCTTTGGTCGGCGCATTCCAAATGTCCTCAAGGAAGCCCGTCTCAATCGCGCGTCCCCACACGTTCTGGTCGATGGAGAACGGATTATTCTTCGTCGTCTCAATCGGCAGGTCATGCTTCACCGCGTAATCAATCGCGACGTCGCGGGTCAGCGCCAAGTCGCGCACCGGAGCCAAGCACGTGAGGTCGGGGCCGACGGAGGTGATCGCGACCTCGAACCGAACCTGATCGTTGCCCTTCCCGGTGCAACCGTGGGCGACGGTGTGCGCGTCAAATTCACGCGCCGCCTTCACCAAATGCTTCGAAATCAGCGGCCTCGAAATGGCGGACACCAGCGGGTATTCATCCATGTAGAGCGCGTTGGCCTTGAGCGCGGGCATGCAGTATTCCTCAGCGAACTCATCCTTTGCGTCGGCAATGTAGGCTTCGACGGCGCCGCAATCCAGGGCTCGCTGGCGGATGACCTCCAGATCCTCCCCGCCCTGCCCAACGTCGACCGCAACCGCCACCACTTCCGCGCCGGTCTGCTCCCCGATCCAGCCGATCGCCACGGAAGTGTCCAAACCTCCCGAATAGGCCAATACGACCCGATCACGCGCCTTGCTCATTTGTGTTCCTTCCATTGGTTCCCGCGGCCGGTGGCCGTGAGTAGTTTCTGTTCGAGGGCGAACCTACGCGAGGCGCCCCTTCCATCAAGTTCGTGTGAGCGCCAGTCCCATGAGGAAATCACGCAGTTCACGCGCCCTTTGGGCGCTTTCACAGATGACTAGGATCGTGTCGTCGCCAGCAATTGTTCCGAGGACGCCCGAAAGTCGGGCGGCATCCACCGCCGTCCCCAAGAGGTTCGCGGCCCCGGCCGGGGTGCGCAGAACCAGTTGGTTTGCCGCGTCTTGGGCGCTGACCAGCAAATCTTGGCACCAGCGAGCAAGCCTCGGATTGCCCTCATCCTCCGGCGCATTATGGCGCCCGTTGACATCCGGGATGGAGTAGACGGCGGCACCCGTGTTGGTTTTGACTTTGACAGCTTGAAGTTCGGCTAGGTCGCGGGAGAGGGTGGCTTGGGCGGTTTCGAATCCGCGTTCTGCCAGCATTTCCCTCAGTTGGGCTTGGGAGGTGACTGGACCGCCAGTGATTAGGGCGGTGATGGCATCGTGGCGGGCGGTCTTCGTGTCCAGTATTGGTTCCACGACAGCCCCTCTCATCCGATGTTCATCCCGTGTTCATCTCATGTTCCGCGATTCCCACAACTTGAAATCCCTGAATAATGATACATACCCATGAATAAGTTGCATGTCGCGTGTCCAGAAATTGAACGTGAGTCTGGGCACGAAAAAGGGACGCAACCCGCCAAGGCCGCGCCCCTCTTCCACAATCGCTAGGCCCACCCGGGCCATGACATCACGCCGTGCGGACCGTCGCCTTCAGCTTCTTCTCCACATCACTGATGATGCGGGTGCGGATCTGGCCGACTTCCTCAGCGCTCAACGTCCGGTCAGGTGCCCTCAGCGTCAGGGAGTACGCCAGCGACCGCGCCCCCTCCTTGATCTGCGCGCCGCTATAAATGTCGAACAGCACCAACGACTCCAGCAGCCCACCGGCACCCCGACGGATCACCGTCTCAACCTCACGCGCAGAGATGTAGTCATCAACCACGATCGCAAGGTCTTCTTTCACGGGCGGATAGGTTGAAACCGGCTTGACCTGCAAGAACCCTGGTCGAACTGTGGACGAAACGACGTCGAGGTCCAGCTCAAACGCAGCCGAACGAGCCGGCAACCCGTACTCCTCCACCACCTTCGGGTGCAGTTCTCCGGCGCGCCCCACAACCTTGAACCCACGCCCAGTGCGCACAAACAAGTTGGCACTGCGACCCGGGTGGAACGGCGCCACGTCCTCAGGCGCATCCGCGCTGGCCGGCACCGGCGCCCCGCGCAGCTTCTGTGTCCCCTCAGGAACCCAGGCCCGGGAGGACTCAACATTCACACCAACCGACGCCGCAGCCGAACGAGCCGCTTCCAACGCATCCGCCCAGCCCCACGGTGAAACGGCAGCGTCCCCATCCAGCATCTGCGCACCGGACTGGCGCGCGAACTGGCCGCCCACCACTCCAGCAACATGCCATGGCTGGGATGGAACACCGGCCAGCAACACCTTCAGCTCTTCATCCGACGGACGCCTCTCCACCCCCAAAATCTCCGAAGGCACGGTTCCGGCGGGTACGGCGACCTGCCCGACCTCGAACAACGCCAGTGGAATCACCCCACGCGACGCATTCCGCTCCGCCACCTCCAGCAACGTGTCCAGCAGCGACGTGCGCAGTAGTGGCGCATCGTCCGCAAGCGGGTTCCGCAGGCGCACAGCATTTCGGCGCGAGTCCCCCACCGGAATCTGCTGCCTATCATGCGCATCCCCCATAAACGGGTACGCCTTCACTTCCACCAGCCCGGACGTCGCCAGCACCTGAGCCGCCTGACGGCGCAACTTATTCAGCGGCGACAGCCCCATGGATCCCGGCCCCACGGCAACGCGCGTCGGAATCTTGTCATACCCGTCCAGCCGCGCAATCTCCTCCACCAGGTGCGCGGGCCCAACCAGGTCCGGGCGCCAAGTCGGCGGCGTCACGACCAGGTCCGCGCCGTCCTCCTCAACATCGCACCCAATCTCCTCCAGGTACCGAACGACTTCCGCGGGCGCGTAGTCCACGCCGGTGAGGCGTCGCGGTTCCGTGATGTGCATTCTTACGGGCGAGGGCGTCCCCGTCTCATTAAGGTCAATGCCGACTTCAGAGATCTGCCCGCCACCGTATTCCGCCAGCAGTTGCGCCACGCGGGCCGCTGCTACGGGGGCCAGTTGCGGGTCCACCCCGCGCTCAAACCTCTTCGAGGACTCCGTCACCAACCTGTGCCTGCGCGATGTGCGCGCGATGGAAACGTTGTCGAAGTGCGCGGCCTCAATCACCACGTCGGTCGTGTCGTCCTCAACCTCAGAGTTGAGGCCACCCATCACGCCCGCCAAACCAACGATGCGGGACGCGGGCCCATCGGGGGAATCCGTGATCACGATGTCTTCGGAGTCCAGCTTGCGCTCAGTGCCGTCCAGGGTCGTGAACGGCTCTCCGTCACGCGCCCGGCGCACCACAAACGGTTCCGCAACTGCGCGTATGTCGTAGGCATGCAACGGCTGACCCAGGTCCAGCATCACGTAGTTCGTCACATCAATCGACAGTCCCAGGGAACGCATCCCGGCCTGCTCCAGCCTGTGCACCATCCAGGACGGCGTCTTCGCGTTGGGATCGATGCCGCGCACGATGAGCGTCACGAAGCGGTCAGCGGCAGCGCGCCCCTCACGCTCCGATCCTTCATCCACCGTCACGTCGAATGTGTCCGCATCCGCGGCCACGTCCTCCGGCGCAGCCAGAGCCACACCCAGGTCGCCCGAAACCCCCGGATCATCAAACTTGACCCCCGTGGAGTGCGCATATTCGCGCGCCAAACCACGCATCGCGAAGCAGTATCCACGGTCCGGGGTCACATTGACCTCCAGGACCTCTTCGCCCAGGTCCAGGATGGGAATCATGTCAGTTCCGGGTTCCGGAATCTCTTCCACCGGCACCGTTTTCCCAAGGACGATGATGCCATCGTGGTCATCCCCCATCCCCAGCTCACGTTCCGAGCAGATCATCCCGTCCGACACATGCCCATACGTCTTCCGTGCAGAAATAGGGAACGGCCCAGGCAGGACCGCGCCCGGCAACACCACGACGACCGAGTCCCCCACCTCAAAGTTGTGGGCCCCACACACAATGCCACGCGAGGGCAGCTCCGACTGCTCCGCCCCCGTCCCCGGCGCATCGTTGTACTCCCCAACATCTACGCGGCAGTAGCGAATATCTTTTCCGTTGGACTGGGTTTTGCTCTCTACCGTCAAGACCTTGCCGGCAACCAAGGGTCCGGTGACGGCAGCCGGGAAGATCTCTTCCTCTTCAATTCCGACCTTCACCAGTGACGCCGCGATGTCTTCCACCGTTGCGTCCGCCGACACCTCAACATGGTCAGCCAGCCACGACTTAGTAACGAATGGCATCTCAGTTACCCTTTCCAAACAGTCCGAACTGGCGAGAGAACCTCAAGTCACCCTCCACAATGTCGTGCATGTCGGCAATGCCGTGTTGCAGCATCAAAGTCCGCTCCAGCCCCATGCCGAACGCGAACCCGGAATATTCCTCCGGATCCAAGCCAACCGCACGCAGAACGTTGGGGTTCACCATCCCGCAGCCGCCCCATTCGATCCAGCCGGGCCCGCCCTTCTTCTGGGGGAACCAAAAATCCATCTCCGCACTGGGCTCCGTGAACGGGAAGAAGGAGGGCCGCAGCCGCGTCTTCGCCTCATCCCCGAACATTGCGCGCGCGAAATGGTCCAACGTCCCCTTCAGGTCCGCCATTGTGAGGTTCTTGTCTATCGCAAGCCCCTCCACCTGGTGAAACACGGGCGTGTGGGTAGCGTCGAGGGCGTCCGACCGGAACACCTTCCCCGGCGCCGCAATATAGATGGGCGCCCCCTGCTCCAACATCGCACGCGCCTGCACCGGCGACGTATGTGTCCGCAGAACCAGCGACCCGTCCTCTTCCGACGCGCCCCCAACGGTCTTCCCATCCACGTAGAACGTGTCCTGCATCTGGCGAGCCGGATGATCCGCATCAAAGTTCAACGCATCAAAGTTGAACCATTCATGCTCAACTTCAGGCCCCTGCACAACGCTCCATCCCATCGACAGGAAGAAGTCCTCAATCTGCTCCGTCAGCAGATCCAGCGGGTGACGGGCCCCGACCGGCGTACGAGAGGTCGGCAGCGTCACATCAACGCCCTCGCTCCTCAACACCTGCGCCAACGCTTCCGCATCCACGATCTCTTTGCGCCGGTCAAACGCCGCCTGCACGCTCTTCCGCGCGCCACCAAGGTTCTTCCCCGCCGCTGCCCGCTCAGTCGGTTCTATCTTCCCGATCATCCGATTTGAGAGGACGAGGGCGGATTTGTCCCCGAACACCTCAATCTTCACATCGCGCAGCTCAGAGGGAGAGGCGGCTTCGTCGATGAGCGCGCACGCCTGAGCCACCCAGGTGTCGATCGCGGCAGAGTCGCGCGGATCCAGTTCAATCGCGTTTAGCGCGTTGCCAGAGGTTGGCATGAACTTCCCTTCGTAGGTTCTTTGCGGACTGCCACTTTGGGCGCGGCAGACCAGTGCTTTTTACCGTGGTCCACTCTATCCCTGCCCTCCGACAGAATCGCTTTTCGGTTCTACTAGTGAGCAATTCCGCGCGGGATCGTGATCGTGGAGCCGTCACGTCGCCCTCGTTCGGCGCGTGTTGGCGATGTCCTGCGGCGGGGTTGCTCGACGCGCGCGACGTCCTCGTTCGCGACAAATACGGCGTCATCGTGCGCACTTTGGACGTGTCGAACGAGGGCGAGGGCTGATTATGTCGGACGCCCGTGCCAAGATTGACACCAAGGGGGTACACGATGGTTTCAGAAGCTAGGCCGAAGCGGGTGCGGGTGGGCCACTTGGCGGCGAAGAAGGCTGCGGGTAAGCCGATAACGATGCTGACGGCGTATGACGCGTTGACGGCGCCGATTTTTGAGGCGGCGGGGGTGGACTCGCTGTTGGTTGGGGATTCCATAGCAAACGTCCTGCTGGGTTATGAGACGACTATTCCGGTGTCGCTAGAGGAGATGGTGGCGGCGACGGGGGCGGTGACTCGGTCGGTTTCGCGGCCGCTCGTCGTCGCGGATCTGCCGTTTGGAACGTATGAGGCGTCCCCGGAACAGGCGTACGGGGCGGCGGTGCAGTTAATGAAGGCCGGCGCGCACGCAGTGAAGCTTGAGGGCGGGGCGCCGCGCGTTCCTGCTGTGAAGATGCTGGTGGAGGGCGGTATTCCCGTGATGGGCCACCTGGGTTACACGCCGCAGTCGGAGCATGCGTTGAGTGGGCCGCGGCTCCAAGGGCGTGGTGATCAGGGTGAGCAGCTCTGGGCCGACGCACTGGCGCTGGAGGCCGCGGGGGCGTTCGCGGTGGTGCTTGAGATGGTGCCGGCGCCGCTGGCGAAAAGTGTGACGCGCGCACTGAAAATCCCGACCATAGGGATAGGTGCGGGACCATCTTGTGACGGGCAGGTGCTGGTGTGGTCGGATATGGCGGGGATGACGCAGTGGTCGCCCTCGTTCGCCAGACGCTTCGCGGAGCTGGGACGCGCACTGCAAGCAGCGGCAACGGAGTATGTTGAAGCGGTGGAGGCCGGCACTTTCCCGGCGCCTGGGAATTTCCGGGCGGGGTGAGCATCGCTGGTTGAGTCGTGCTGGCAATGGTGCGGGGAGAGCCGCGGAAGGGTGAAGTGGGAAGAGTGATGGGTGTGGAGTCGGGCGCAAAGCGGGCGCCGCTTGGCAATCTGACGCGTGGGAAAGTCTCTGCGATGCTGCCGGTGGCGGCCACTATTGAGAAGCCGGAGTATATGTTCCACGATGGGCCGGAGGTGGTGACGGCCTCGGACATCAAGTCGCCCGAAACGGTGGCGAAGATTCGGGAGGCTGGCAAGATCGCGGCGCAGGCGCTGGAGCTGGCGGGATCCATGGTCAAACCTGGAGTGACAACCGACGCGATTGACAAGGCCGTGCACAACTTCATCGTGGAGGCGGGTGCGTACCCTTCCTCCCTTGGGTACATGGGGTTCCCGAAGGCGTGCTGCACCTCAATCAATGAGGTCATTTGCCACGGCATCCCCGATGACCGTCCGCTGGAAGACGGGGACATTGTCAACATCGACATCACTGCCTACAAGGACGGCGTGCATGGGGATACTTGCGCGATGTTCGGTGCGGGGAATGTAGACAAAGAGAGCCTTTTGCTGATGGAGCGCACTCACGAAGCGATGATGCGCGGCATCAAAGCGGTGAAGCCTGGGCGCCCATTCAACGTCATTGGTCGCGTGATCAGCGCATACGCGAAGCGCTTCGACTACGGCGTGGTGCGCGACTATACCGGGCATGGGGTCGGCGAAGCGTTCCACTCCGGGCTGATTGTCCCCCACTACGATGCTGCGCCACAGTATTCGGAGCCCATGGAAGTCGGAATGGTTTTTACGATTGAGCCGATGTTGACACTGGGCACCATTGAGTGGGAACAGTGGGATGACGGCTGGACCGTCCTAACTAAGGACAAAGGGCGAACAGCGCAGTATGAGCACACTATTGTTGTAACTGAGGATGGGGCGCAAATCCTGACTCTCCCGTAGGTTGCCCGCGCGGGACAGCACGCGGGTGAGGGCGACGCGGATGCCCGGATGATTAGAGAGGTCCGAAAAGATGACAAGAATCGGCGTGGGGATCGACATTGGTGGCTCCGGAGTTAAGGGCGCGTTGGTCGACCTTGAGTTGGGTGAATTCATCGGCTCAAGAATCCGCTACGACACTCCGAAGGAATCAACCCCGGAAGCAGTGGCGAAACTGTGCAAGCTGATCATTGACGCGCTTGGGGTGACCCCGGCTCTGCCTATCGGTATCACCTTCCCGGCACCTGTCATTCACGGGAGGATCCCCTTCATCGCGAACCTAGACCAGTCATGGGCGGGCGTGAACGCGACGGAGCTGTTCTCTGAAACCATTGGGCGGGAAGTCACCGTCTTCAACGATGCGGACGCTGCGGGGGTCGCTGAGTACTACTTCGGAGCTGCAAAAGGCGTGATGGGAACCGTTATCGTCACGACGCTTGGAACAGGCATTGGCACCGCGCTGATCTACGACGGGATGCTGGTGCCGAATACGGAACTGGGCCACGTTGAGTTGGACGGGTACGACGCCGAAAAGCGGGCGGCCGCCAGCCAGAGGGTGGCTCAAGAGCTGACGTGGCCGGAATGGACTGCGCGGCTGCAAAGGTACTATTCCCACCTGGACATGTTGTTCTCCCCCGACCTTATGGTCGTTGGTGGTGGTGTTTCGAAGAAACATGAGAAGTTCTTGCCCAACATCAAGCTGAATTGCCCAATCGTGCCCGCTGCACTGCGGAACACGGCAGGCATTGTTGGTGCCGCGGTTTACGCCGATCAGCAGGCGATGGCGAGGGCGGCGCGCGTGGTCGAGGTTGTAGAAGAGGTGCCGGTTGTGGAAGAGGTGCCGGTGGTTGCTGAGGCTGCCGTGGCTCCTGCGCCAGTTGCTCCCGCACCAGTGGCACCGGCAGTCGCTGAGGCTGCCGTGGCTCCTGCACTTGCGGCACCGGCACCAGTGGCACCGGCAGTCGCTGCGGAAGAACCAGTTGCTCCTGCTGCTGCACCAGTGGCACCGGCAGTCGCTGAGGCTCCCGTTGCTCCTGCACCAGTTGCGCCGGCACCAGAACCCGTTGCTGCCGCTGAGCCGGCGGCCGCTGTTCCCATCGCGATGGCCGTGACTGAGGCGGGGACTGTGCCCGTTGTTCTTCCGGCTACTGCGTATGTCGTCGAAGAGTCGGCTGACGAGGCGTCGGCGCCCTCGAAGAAAAAGTAGATAGCGCAGTCAGATAGCATCATCTGGTCCCCCGAAGTGTCGGCTAGTCCGAACCTCGGGGGACCTTTTCATATGCGTGGCTCTTCATATGCGTGGCGCGATAGTTCTCGGAATCCTCGCGGACACGCGGCCCAACCACTTTCGGCTACCTTCGCCGATACTCCGCTAGGCAACTATCGGTAACCTTCGCAAAGTCGTAGCACCAAGGCCGGGGTCGCCCTCGTACGTACGCCGTAGGGCAACTCCGGTCACTTTCATGAATACACGGCGCAGCGACTTCGAACACCTCGAGGTGTAGGCTTTCATGTGGTGAGTTGGCCAGACGGCCGCGGGAGGAGCCATGAGAATGGTGAATCGTGAGGAACGTCCGGGCACCACAGGGCACGGTGGTGGCTAACAGCCACCCGGGGCGACCCGCGGGAAAGTGCAACAGAAAGTAGACCGCTGCTCCTAATCTCAGGCGCAGTAAGGGTGAAAGGGTGCGGTAAGAGCGCACCAGCAGCCAAGGTGACTTGGCTGGCTAGGTAAACCCCACCGGGTGCAAGGTCAAGCAGAAGGCCGGGGCTGCCCGCCCCTTACCTTCGGGTAGACCGCTTGAGGCCTGCGGCAACGCAGGTCCTAGATGAATGGTCGTCAGGCGCCACAAGGCGTCGACAGAACCCGGCGTATCGGCCAACTCACCACCTATTCCCACTATTCGCAGGCGCCCGGCGTGTACATACGGCCGGTCGCCCCCTACCTGCAAACGGGCGCTTCACAAAAGGAGCTGTAGATGAAACCAGTTGGCCCGGCACTTGCTTAAACACAGAAGTAGTCAAGATGGTACGGGAACCCCCAAGATGGCTATGCCATCTCGGCCCCTCTAGAGCCAACTTGATCCGCACAGAGCCATCTCGACCCATCCAGAGCCAACTTGATACAACGAGTGCCAACTCGGCGCTAATATATGCACCCCAAGCAGCCTTCCAAGGCCATCCCACCAGTTAGTCGCGCGCCGCAGGCGATGAGGCATTAGCCAGCCGTGAATTATGTGGTCCCCACAGTCCCTTTTGTGAAGCGCCCGTAACGCTGTCGGGCGGCTTCGCCGCTGGTGCCGATCGCTTCGCCGACCTCGCGCCAGGACAGGCTTTGCCCGCGCGCAACGTGCACGGCCTCGGCAAGTTCTTTCTCGGCAGCGTCGCGTCGCCAGGCGGCGAGCTTGACCGCCATCGTGGGCGGGAGGGGCGCGTCCTGGTCGTTGGGCTTCGGGTCGTAGTTCTCGAAGGCGTCGGCGAACTCGTCGGCACGGGCCTTGATGTCTTCAATGGAGCGTCGAGTCATGTGGTTCACCTCAGATACTTGGTTCGGGCCGGGCGCATGGCGTGGGCGATGGCGATGACACCGTGCCACTCGATCACACCGACCTCTACGAGGGTGCCGGTCTCATCGGGTCCGATGAACATCGCCATCGAGTCGTCTTGCACGAAATGGCGCACCGGGAAACGGAGCGCATGCAGCATGGCTTCATCCGGGACGCCGTGTCGGTAGGCACTGCTGAGGATGATAGGTTCCTGCTCCATGTCACAAGTTTACTTGTCGCAAGGAAACTTGCCAAGCGGTCGCCGTCAGCGCATCTTCGCCCACACCGTGCAACGGTGAACTCCGAACCGGTGCGCCAGCGCGTTCACATGTGTTGCGTCAGGCTGAATTCCCCGGTTGCATCTGGGGAATTCCCCGGTTATGTCGGCCGGAGTCGCAAGTAACCCCGTCGAGGATGCATTGCGGGGGCGAGGATACATACGGGGGGCGAAGAACCCAATACAAACATCGTAATGTTTACCTTGAATGTACTTTAGGCCCCTGATGTACCCTCGATGACCCACAGTGCAGCCAACCCTGGGGAGAACGGCAGTCACACCGAGGTCGGCAACTGTTGCTGCCGACACACCCGGGTGTTTGTGATCAACGGGTTTCCTAAGACCGAAGGTTGTGGCACATGATCGAAGGTTAATCCCGGGATCAACCATCGATGTTGGGGATAACCATCGGTCTTAGAAGCCAGCGACCCGCAGAGGACCGGCGAACGGCAGACGCAACCGAGCAACTCAACGGGACGCAACGCAGATCGCCGTCATCGTATTCGTTCGCCGCTAAACGCAGGTTGGGTTAGTCCAACGCCCTGTTGTGCACGTACCCATTACGTTCAATCGACCACAATGTATTCAGCCTGCTCAGCCGTGCCTCACACGCAGCCTCCAACACACGGTCAACAACAGAAATCGCCAAGATGGTATGCGAACCCCCAAGATGACTACGCCATCTCGGCCTATCCAGAGCCAACTTGATCCGCGCCGTGCCAACTCGGCATCCAGAACTTTCTTGGTGGAACCTGCCTCACGGGAGAATGCGCCAAGGCACTGGCTCCAGTCCGAGCAAAACCGCAAGACCCCAGAGCTTCATAAGAGTTTCAAGTTAGGTCTAAGCCGCACGCGGTCCAAGGCGTGCAAGAAGGCGTGCAAGAACGTGTACAAGAAGATGTGCAAGAAGGCGTGCAAGTAGGTATACGAGCAGGCCTGCAAGAACGTGGGCAAACAGGAACACAAAGAGGCGGGCAAGAAATAGGCCGGTAATGCGCCCCCAAGAAAGGGCCCCGGACCAAGCGGTCAGCGCGCGGAGTGCCTTACGCGCCGGATGACCAGCAGGACCAGCACTAACACGGCCGACGCTGCCAAGTACACCAAAGCCGCCAAGCCGATAGTGACGAAGCCTGCTCCCACGTTGTCCCAGGAGAATGCGTACCAGTTTGTGGCGATCTGCCACACCAACGCGAAAGTCAGAAGGTAGGAAGCGAACACGACAAGAACATGGTTCAAGCCACTGGTCATCCAGAAGGCTAAACCGCTTCCCACCGCGAATATCAGCGGGTTCACAAGGATGAGCGGAATCAGGAAGTTGAGGGTGTAGTCGTCGCTCAGCATGTCCGACATGAATCCCATAGTCATAGCAAGTGCCATGACAGCGGAACCCACCGAGGCGATCCAGATCGTGGTGCGGCGTGCTTTGTCAGGTGTCATCTCCGCGACCCCTTTCTAGCGTTGATCAACGCTACCAGCCAAACCGCGACACCCACATGCAAAGAACTTTTGCACGTCCACCGAACATGTAAAGAAAACACTGTATTTTTTACATGTCGCCCCCAAATGTCGAAAAATACTTCATGTGGAAAGCAACCGGTGAAGTTCGCTACACACCCAGGACGAATAGGCATCCATTGCTGAGAAGCTCCGAAGCTGGGAAGGTTTGATTCACGAGGCCAACGGCCTCGACCCGTTAGTAGTTGTCCGTTTTCCCCTTTGTTGTTTCAAAACACTCGTTGTTTTCCTGGATGTTGCGAGTGTTCCTGTCAGTTGGTTGTTTTCCTGTTTGCTGCAGCGCGGCATCCCCGGACAACATGTGATCCGGTTGTCGATCAGGCTTTGCAGGGTTCGGCCGGCTGTCGCCGGGCCCTGTGGGCACTTGTCGGCACCCGGAAAGCCCGCACACGCCCGGACGATCAAGCACCCGCGCCCGCACACACCCGGACAATCGGCACCCACGCCCACTCACACGCGGACGACCATGCTGTTTTAGGTCGTACCGAGTCTGGGAAAACCCCGCGCCCACTCACACGCGGACGATCAGGTACCCCGTGTCCTCAGACTCAAACAGTTCGTCTTCCGGAGCGCGAAGTAGCTGGGAGCGCTCATCCATCGTGAGTTCACATGGCGCATCCCTAAGCGCACCGTCTTGGAATCGGAGCACCACTAGGGCGCCCATGCGGGAGCGCAGGTGGTCGTACTCGTCCAAAACAGAAGTCGGCAGCTCTTCGCGTAGAGTCGCAGCCGTCGTCTCCGCAAACTCCAGTTCAGCAGCAGGTTCCTTCATGTCGGCGGCCATCTTCTCCCGAGCCACGCCCTCGTCCACCACCAACGCTTGTTCCGCAGCCTTGGTCTTCGCCAGGAACTGGACGCGCTTTTCCTGCTCATCCTCCAGCTCCATGAGGTCCAGTTCCAGTTGCTCTTTGCGTTCAATGATTCGGGCAATCTCATGCTCCACAGCGTTCATGTCGCGGATCATGATCTTCCCGGAATCAAGGCGCCCCTGCTGCAGAGCGCGGCGGTCCTCCACCTTCTGAATCTCATCCTCAAGGGCGGTCATCTTGCGGGCTAAGGCCCCCAGATCGGCCTGCTGCGCCAGCGCTGACCTGCGCAAATCCGCAGCCCGCCCCTGCAACTCCGACAACTTCTGGTGCATTGGATCCGACTCTATGCGGTGGCGCAACCGGGTTGCCCGCAGATCCGCATCCTGCAGCGCCAGCAGTTTCTGCTGATCATCCTTGGAAAGTTTCACGACCACACTCCTTGCGTTGGCAAATGCTCAAACCATGGCTCCGTCACCAGGTCAGACACGACGACTTCCAATTCTTGGCCACGCTCCGCAGCCATCTGAACTAATCTGGGCGCCAAAACGGGCAGCCACGGCCACTCCGTTGCCCAGTGCGACCCGCAGATCAGCGCGGGGCCCCCGTCCTCCAAATGCTCAGAAGCCGGATGATGGCGCAGGTCAGCCGTAACATAGGCATCTGCGCCCAACGCGCCCGCCAGTTCCAAGAACGAGTCCCCCGAACCCCCAGACACGGCAACCCGACGAATCACGCGCGACGGATCTCCGCCAACCAGCACCCCCGTCGGCCCCTTGGGCAGGCGCCGCGCAACAAGCCGCGCGAACTCTGACAGCGGCACCGGAGTCTCCAACTCTCCTATCCGCCCTAGCCCCACACTTGGGTCATCCTTCGGCACCATCGGAACCGCACCGCGC
Organism: uncultured Actinomyces sp.; assembly: GCA_964616925.1. GTDB lineage: Bacteria > Actinomycetota > Actinomycetes > Actinomycetales > Actinomycetaceae > Scrofimicrobium. The sequence continues at coordinate 20,472 of CAZTTD010000009.1, read as the reverse complement.
AACCCAAACAGGTCGCTCAGCGCCTGCGCAACGCCATCATGGGCCACGTCCGCGTTGGTATGCGCGTTGTACAGGGCAATCCCGCTGCGAATCAGCGTGGACACGAGGCGCCCCTTAGCATCATCCTCCGACACGAAAGACGTGCCCCGCAGGTACAGCGGATGGTGCGTGATAATCATCTGCGCGCCAATGTCCAACGCCTGACGGCCAACCACCTCCACCGGATCCACCGCCAGCAGCACCTTGGTCACAGGCGCGGCCCGGGACCCCGCGATCAACCCAACGCGGTCCCACCCTTCCGCCTCCGCCGGCGGATACTGCGTATCCATCCACGAGACAACATCCCCAACGCTCAGCATCTGCCCTCTTCCCACCGCAACCCAGCCGTCCCTCCAGCCTAGTTCAGCGCCGCCTCCGCCACGGCCGCCAGCGTGGAGAATCCATCGTAAGAGAGCACGGATTCCAGGTGTCCCTGCACGCTCACCACGTTTTTTCCGACGAGGGCGGCAACCACCTGCTCCTCATCCGCCTCCACGGTCAAGTCCAGCCGCGGCGTCACCGTTCCATCCTGACCAACAGCTGCGAACGTGTTGTAGAAACCGATCCGCACCTCTTTACCCAAAATCGTGACCGGCAGTTGCAGACCTTGGCGAGACTCCGGGAGCGCCTCCACGGCCAGCCCCGCCCTCGTCGCCAAAATCTGGTGGGACAGGCACACCGCAACCGTCGGTTGACCGGCAAGAACGCGCGCTTCCAGTAGGTCGCCAACGCGGGCAACTCGCGGGTCGAGGGCGTCCGTCGGATCCCCGGGACCGGGACCGAACACAACCAGGTCAACGTCCTCGTCCCCACGCACCTTTGACCACGGAACAATCTGCGCGCTCAGCCCCAGGTGGCGGAGTTGGTGGGCCAGCATCTGGTTGAAATCATCCCCGCAATCGACCAGCATGACGGAGCCGGAAAGGGTGCCGGGAGTGGTTTGCTCGTCGCGCCAAAACGGCGCCAGATCGCGGTTTCGTTCGGTGAGGGCGGCCTGCACCCGCGGCATGTCGATCATGTGTTTCGTCGGGGACGAGGGCGCCCCGGGCGTGGTCTGCGCGCGTTCCAGAAGCCCGATTGCCGTGAGCGCACCCGACGCCTTGGCGCGGGTCTCCTTGGCTTCACTAAGCGGGTCGGAGTGGCGCACGAGAGTGGCTCCGGCCGAGACCTTTATATCCCCGCCCTCGTCAATAAACGCTGTTCGCAAAAGGATTGGCGCGTCAAGACGGTAGCCGTCGGAAGTGTGCTCAAAGAACGCCAGTACGCCCGAGTAATACCCCCGCGGCGTCTCCTCATGACGCGCAATCACGGCGCAGGCGCTCTCCATCGGGGAGCCGATCACGGTCGGGGCGAACATGGTGAGGCGCAGGATTTCGCGCGGGTCGAGGTCGGATTTGCCCTCCAGCAAGTACTCCGTGTGAGTGAGGCGCGTCATGGGCTTCAGGTACGGGCCCTTCATGACGCCGCCGGTGGGACAGACGGTGGACATCATCTTCAGTTCTTCGTCAACGACCATGACAAGTTCCTCGGATTCTTTACGATTCGCGAGGAACTCCAGCAAACTTTCCACAGTTGGCGTGTCCGGTTGGTGGCGGAATGTGCCGGAAATGGGGTTCATGAGGACGGTGCCGGCGTCGGCGCTGACGTGGCGCTCGGGGGACGCACCCGCGCACGCGACACCGCCGCCAATCCAGGCAAAAGTCCAGTAGGAGCCCGATTCGTACTGCAGAAGTTGACTCAGCCACGACAGGACGGTTTCGCGCACGGGCGCGTCGGTGTGTGCGTGATAGTCGCGGCGAATGACGAAGTTGGCGCCCTCGCCCCTACCGATTTCGTCCTCAATGATGCTGGAAACTTCGCGCGCGTAGTCCTCATCCGACATCTCGAAACCAATGTCAGTTGTGGGGGGCGTCTGCTTTGGCAAGGCGTCGATGAGGGCGCCCACCGGCACTTCCCAACGAGCGGTGACCAGCATGTATAGGAGTTCTTCGCCGCCCTCGATGGCCTGCCAGCCGCGTTCCTTTATCTGGTGGTACGGCACGATTGCCAGGACGTCCTGCCCCTCCAACGGGATATCCGCCAGCAGCGGTGCCGCGCTGACCGTGCCGGTGAGTACCGTGGCCGTGGGCGCGTCCATGCGCCGGATAATGGCTAGTGGCGCGTTGGTTGGCGCACTGTCTGGCCTGCCGTCCGGCGCGTTCTTCGACGCGCTTCCCGTCCCGCCGTCTGCCCGGTTGCTCGATACGCTGCCCGGCGCGTTCAGCAGGGCGGCGACCTCTTCGGGAAGCGTCGCGGTTGTGTTGGCATTCATTTTGGGCGTCCTTCCTGCCCCTGAGAATGCATGGCCTGCCTCTTCGGGGCGGCCGCCAACGTTGTGGGTCCGCCTAAAGGGCCTGCCACCAGTCGTTGGTCTGCGTGTTAATCACAGGGTAACGGTACAACGGATGTGGGCGAGGGCGAGGGGCGTCTCAATTCCGCGCGCACCACGCCCTCGCAATTCCCGCGCGCGTGTACCTCCCCCCTGCGCATCTTGCACCCGCGCGTCGCGAATCTGTGGATAACGCGTCTCACGCCGTGGATGACGCTATTGCGTCGCCAATCCACAGGGCGAGCGAATGACGGTGGCGAGGGCACCGCGCAAGAGGGAACCTTGGATCCAGACAAACGGCGAAGGAGAGACGATGGAGTTGGCGACATTGGCGAGCACTGGTGCCAAGGGAGTGATGGTTACGCTCCTGGCGCCCCACCCCGCACGGAGCAAGGGCGCACGCCGCAGAGCCCCCTTGGACTTGGTGGAGGGGAAAGATGGGCTGGTCCGCCCCGGGTGGGCATACCGCAACCAGAACCTGATGGACTACTACGACACGGAGTGGGGAGTGCCGATCGTCGAGGACGACAAGATGTTCCGGCTTCTTTCACTGCTGATCTTGCAGGCCGGCCTGACCTGGGGAACAACGCTTGGGAACGCGCAGGCGCTGGATGAGGCTTTTGAGGAGTTTGACCCGCTGGTCGTCGCCGGTTTCACGGAGGAGGACGAAGGACGATTGCTCAAGGACGAGCGCTTGATCAGGAACAAAAGGAAAGTGCGCGCGATCCTCTCGAATGCGAAAGTCATGGCCACAATGGACGGCCATGTATCGCTGGCCGAGCTGGTTTGGGCGCATCGACCCTCGCACACCCCTATCCCCTACGGAAGCGCTGACGTGCCGCTTGAGTCCGAAGAATCCACAGCACTGGCTAAAGCATTGCGCCGGGTTGGGTTCACGTTCGTTGGGCCGCGTACGTGCTATTCCCTGATGCAGGGCGCGGGAGTCGTTGACACGAACCTGGTTGGCGCACACCGGAGAGGTTGTTCGGGGTTGTGGAACGAGGACGGATCGGCAGCACGTCACCTCCCTATCGAGAACGGCGACATGCTGGCGCGTGAGATCGCGGCGTCTTAGGCCGCGCGGCTTAGGCGCGGCCACAGCACCCTGCGCGCTAAGGGACCAAAACGGGCCGGCCCCCCAAGTAGTTGGAGAGACCGGCCCTGTGTTTGGTCTTGTCGAAGGTTATCCCTTGACCGCGCCCGCGGTCAGGCCACCGACAATGTACTTCTGTAGGAAGAGGAACAGCACCAGGATAGGTACCGATGCGATGATGGCACCCGCCGCAAACTGTCCCCAGTTGGCGTCCAGCTGGCTGGCCACCCAGGAGTAGAGACCGATTGCTACAGTCCAGTTCTGCTCCTGTTGCAACACAACCCTTGCAATGACGAACTCACCAAAGGTGGAGATGAACGACAGAAGGGCGACAACGGACAGGATCGGGGCGGCCAACCGGAGAATAATCATCCAGTAGATCTGCCCGTGGGAGAGCCCGTCGATCTTCGCTGCCTCATCCAGCTCCTTCGGGATCGTGTTGAAGAACCCGTAGAGCAGGAACGTGTTCACACCCAGCGCTCCACCCAGATACACGGCAATGAGCGCCAGCGTTGAGTTAACACCCAGAATCGGAATCACGTCACCAAGGCTTAGGAGCAGTAGGAACACTGCAACGAATGCCAGCATCTGCGGGAACATCTGAATGATGAGCAGTGCCGTTAGGCCCATGCGACGTCCCGTAAAGCGGAAACGTGAGAAAGCGTAGGCTGCCGCCGCTGCCATCAAGACCGTCCCCACTGCCACCGTTGATGAGATGACCAGAGAGTTCACCATCCAGTGCCAGAAGGCAGTGGATGAGAGCTGTGCGTAGTTCTCAAAGTCGATGGTGCGGAACATCTGGTTGGATCCGGTCAGGGTTCCACCAGGGTTCAGCGAGGCCGAAACGATGTAGAGAATCGGCACCAGCGCGTAGATAACGACCAGTACGCCCACAAGGTGGCGCCAGCCGTACTCCCTCACCCAGTGACCGAAACTCTTCTTGTTCTGGGGAGGATCAACAGGTACCCCGCCGACGGCTGACTTAGTGCTCACTTGCGTAGCCATGTCACATCATCTCCTCAAGCTTGCGTGTCTGACGGAACGCGATCGCGGAAATAGTTCCAACAATCACGAAGATCAAGATGGATAGAGCAGACGCCAGACCGAAGTCCTTTGCCGCGCCACCATCGATACCTGACATCTTGTAGACCATGGTGATCAGGATGTCAGTGTGTCCAAGCGGTACCGAGGGATCCCCGAAGGAAGGACCGCCGCCCGTCAACATGTATATCAGCGTGAAGTTGTTGAAGTTGAAGGCAAAGGATGAGATCAGGAGCGGTGCCGTCGCGATCAAAACCAGTGGCATTTTGATGGAGCGCCACTGACGCCATGCACTTGCACCGTCAATCTTCGCTGCTTCCGTAACGTCTTCAGGCACAGATTGCAAAGCGCCAGTCGCGATCAGGAACATGTAGGGGAAGCCCAGCCATAGGTTCACAAACAAGATTGCGAACTTTGCCAGCCAGGGGTCCTGTAGCCAGGGGACGTGAGCCCCACCAAGAATCACCTGGTTGATGAACCCGTACGACCGGTTGAACATACCCGCAAAGATCAATGCGGATATGAAACCCGGTATTGCGTAGGGCAAGATCATCAGGGTCCTATACACCTTTTGACCGCGAATGGTCTTGTTGAACGTTATCGCTAAGAACAGGCCCAGTAAGAACGTGAGCGCAACGGACAGGAAGGATTGCGCGAACGTCCACCACAAAATCTGGTAGAAGGGTCCGGAGTACTTCGGGTCACCGAAGGCCTTCGTATAGTTACTGAAACCGACACCAACACGCCAACCAACTGCAAGTTTTTCGCCGTCGTCAGACTGGAATACACCCGTGTCGGTGGCGTGGTAAACGACCCCCGTATCCACGTTCGTCATCGTGTCCGTCTCAGGGTCCCATTCCAGGATCGGACGGGAGACGAAGCCCGTGGATCCCTCAGAGGTGCGTATTGAACCGGCTTCAGGATCATCACTAAGTGCCACGCGCATACCCAGCACTTCAGTCTGGTTCTGGACGACCTCGTTAAGCGTGAGAATGTCCCAGCCCGGAACCTCCACAATGGTGGATCCATCCACCACCGCGTCCTTCTCAACATGCATCGGATCCTCTGCGGTTCCGACCTTGACTTCTCCATCTTCAAAGATTGCGAAACCAAGTTCCCCACCGCGGGAGACGACTTTCAGCGGATATGTTGGAGAGTCAGGCACGCGCTTCTCATTTTGCATAAGCAGCGCAGAGACGGCGTTGTCTTTCGTGGAGTTGTGACCATCCCCGTAGTTCGTAAACGAGACGTAGACGGTGTAGAAGATGGTGTAGATCTGGAACACCAGAAGGAAGGCAAGTCCGGGAAGAATGTACTTCAGTGGAAGCGTCCGACCGGAGAAATAGACCCAGTCTGCAACCACGACCAACACCAACATCGCGCCGAAGATCCCCCACGATCCCTTCACATAAGCCATGAAGATGACGTAGGCACCGAACGCGTTCACAAGTGCCATAAGCACCAGTTTGACTATGAACCCGGGTCCCCATTTGTTGACATCCGGGTCTTTGGGGGGAAGATGAAAGCGCTTCTTCTTGGCGTCGCGGATTTCCGCGTCCTCCATAGATGCACTCATCTCCGCCGTTTGGACACTGTCCATCGTTCCTCCATTGATTGAAACAAGCATCAGTCGATTACACAATGTGCGGGAGTTTTCCAACCTCCTCTTCGAGGGCCCGCAGCGCAGATCAAAAGCAGTTCAAGAGAGCAACGACGCTCTCAATGTCATCCCCCAGATTACCGCTTTGTCGCGGGGAAAGAAAGATGAAGCACTAGAAACGAAGAGGGGCAGGAAGGTTATCCTCCCTGCCCCTCACGTTTGATATGAATCAAGCGACCCGCATGGGTACTAACCGCATAGGGTTAGCCGCCGATCGCAGCCTCAATATCGGAAATCATCTGTGCCCAGGCAGCTGAAGGGTCAGCGTCACCAGCGATGATCTGAGCCTCAGTGCGGCCCCAAGGCGTCCAGACGGAAGCCATTTCTGGGATCGAAGGCATTGGCTGAGCATCCGCACCAGCAGCAATGAAGCCAGCGGTGATGGGGTCTTCAGAGGCAACAGCTGCAGCCGACTTCAGGGCTGGCGGGCGACCGCCGGCCTCATACATGGCAAGCTGTGCTTCTTCGCTGGCCAGGTAGTTAGCCATGAAGTCCGACGCAATCAGAGCGTTCTGAGACTGCGCGGACAGGTAGAAGCCCTGCACACCTGCGAACGGTGAGGGAGCCTGGCCACCTGCTGAAGGAACCGGATCAATGGAGACGTTCACGTCACTGAAGGAGTCCAGCATCCAAGGGCCACCGATCAGGAACGGTGACTCACCACGGGCGAATGCATCCACGACGATGTCGTAGGTGCGGTCCTGGTTGAAGACGTCCGTGCCCTTGGGGCCGTTGTCAGCCAGGAACTGTGCGAACGCGTCGCCGCCCTCAGCCAAGTTCAGTTCGTTCGTGAAGGAACCGTCCGCATTCTGCTTGAACACGGTGGAACCGAAGGACGTCTGCAGCGGGTAGAAGGTGTAGGGGTCGCCCTCTTCACCGTTCATCTGCACCAAGAACTTGTACTTCGCGCCGGCAGCGTCAGCCGCAGCCATGGCCTCATCCCAGGTTGCAGGAGCATCCGGAGCCAAATCAACGTTGCGGATCAGCGCAATGTTCTCAATGGCGTATGGCAGACCGTAGAGCTGACCGCCGAACGTAAACGCGGAGATCGCTGCGGTCTCAAAGTCGTCAGCCTTGTCACCAATCTCAATCGGTGCGACAACGCCGTTTGCGGTCAGTTCGCCCAACCAGTCGTGTGCGCCAACCGTGAGGTCCGGGCCCTTACCGGTTGGAACCTGTGCGGTGAAGTCCGCACGAATGTCGTCAAAGTTCTTCAGGACCAAGTTGACCTTGACCCCGGTTTCGGAGGTGAACTGCTCTGCCGCGGCAGACACTGCACCTTCACGGGTCTCATCAACCCAGACGGTAAGTTCGCCTTCCACAGACCCTTCGTCTGTGGCGGCGGCATCTCCGTCGCTCTGCTCAACAGGGGTTTCGTCCTTCGCGCCGCTGGAGCACCCAGCAAGAGCGAGCGAAACAGCAGCGGCCGTCGCGGCCACCCCTGCAAATACTGATTTACGCATGAGTCTCACTTTCATAGAGAATCGGATTCATCAGGGAACCCACCAAGAAGCTCCCCCAAAAGCTTTGCTGGCAGGTCATCACCAGACTCAATAACAGTAGTTGAAATAGCGTCACTGCGCGCGAAAGGTGCGGTCAAACCCCGATTCGTAACCGAACTGATACTGCTCCGTTGCCTGATCGAAGCCTTTGTTACCCTGCCCACAGATTCCCACCGCCAGTGGGCTTAAATGCGACCGACGAACTTAAACAAAGCGGCACCCCCGAAGGGGTGCCACCTTGCTTGTTTAGCCTCTGTGTCAGGCGAAGCGAACGTATGCGTTCGGGGTCGCGTACACAGCGCGGTATGCAACGCCAACGCGCGGGTTACCGGCGTCAACCATCATTCCGCCACCCATGTAGATACCCACGTGTCCGCCACCATTCAGCACGACAATGTCGCCTGGTCGTGGGGAGCTAACCTTCTGTCCTGCCGACCACTGTGCCCACGTAGTCCTAGGGATGTTGATGCCGACCTGCCTGTGTGCGTACTGCGTAAGTCCGGAGCAGTCGAATGCGGAAGGTCCTGTAGCACCGTACACATACGCCTTGCCGACCTGAGCCTTCGCAGCCGCAGCCACCTTTGCTGCAGTGGTGATCACCGGAGCGGGGACGCATGTCGTTGTCGTTGCCGCGTCGGCAACCACGCTTCCGCCGCCCAACCTGATGTGTGTGCTCGTGGTCTTGGCAACCGCTTCAATGTCCTTCGGGCGGCACGTGGTCTGCGTGAGCAGGATCGGTGCGTTGTTGTGGTCTGCCACAGCCGCACCCGCAAGCGCGTCCGGGAAGTTCAAGCCCGTGGAGAAGATCAAGGAACTTGCATCCGGGAAGAACGTTGTTGCTACCGCTGCGCTTGTTGCGTATCGGTTCTTACCGCTTACAACCTTGACAGTCTTGCCGCCGGCCGCTGCCGAGGCCGCGTTCTTCTCTGCATCCGACCACTTACCACCGACTATGTTGATCTCAGAGGGCGCAACTGCAGCAAGCGCTGCCTTGGCCGAGCCGTTGATCGTGTTGGTGGACGTCAGAATGACGGGTCCACCCTTGTCTGCTGCAGGCGCACCCGCAACGACAGCATCCGCGAAGTTCGCGCCAGTGGTCACGAACGCTGGCACGCCCGGGTCAAAGCACTTGGCAATTTCAAGGGAGGTTTCGTACCGGCCTGCGCCAGCGAGCCTCATTACTTCCGTAGTCTTGCCTGATGCAGCGTCGGCCTGGGCGACGATCTCTGCCTCAACGGCATTGCTCACCGCACCATCGCCACCAGCGATGTACACGTGGGTGGGCTTGTTCGTCGCAATGTAGTTGGTAACCTCAGAGGACACGGTTGACTGCTGCGTGAGCATTACGGGCCAGCCCACGTATGAAGCAAGTGCTGCTAGCGCCAGTCCGTCTGCGTAGTCTTCACCGGAAGCAACGAACAGCGCGGTTTCGTTCCCGCTTGATACTGCCGCTGACTTCACATGTCCAGCAACTGCGGCAGCCGTGGCATACCGGTTGGGTCCTTGGATGCGGGTGCTGGACGTCGCCGCCTGCCCCTTGAATGAGCCCTGCGGGATGCTGCACGCACCTACTGTCGCATCGGGGCCCACTACCATAAGTGAACCTCTGGCGACGCCACGTGAGGCCGCTTCGACCTCTTCGTCCTCCGCTAGGTTCTCATCTTCAGTCAAACCGCTTTGCGATTCTTCCGCGTCAACGTCTTCTTCCACCGCAACGGTCTGCGAAGCGGGTGCCGCCTCATCCGACTCAGTCGCTGCGATGGCTGGAGACGCAAGCGCCAAGCCCCCCACAAGGGAGAGCAGGCCCAGTGTTGCGACACCGGTCGTCTTTAGTGAGTGGTTGCTGATCTTGCGAAGCACCCGGAATCCTGACTTTTGACTACAAATATCGTGCGACCCTGACCTGTCCCCTAGGGGGATTTTCAAGCTCTGCGGGATCAGGCTAACACTGGTACGCACCCACCACACCAAACTTTGTTACCAATTCGTCACATAAGTGCACAATTCGGTGTGAGCGCAAACACAGTCCGGTCCCTAGGGCCACGTGTGTCGCAACCGGGGTCTTTTCAGGGTATTCCCCAATGACGCCCGATGTGAGGGAGACACTAAAGTGATCGCATGGTCTCGATCAGTGATAGTCGCTGGAACTGAGACAGGGATAACGTCTTATATATAGGGAAGAGAAATGAGCGAAAACAGAGTAAACGGAGACAGGTTCTCCCCGCAGGTATCTGAGGTTCCCGAAGTGACGGAGGTATTAGAGGTCGCGGAGACGGTCAACCAAGACGGTGTGGTCGAAGCCGCGGTCTCAGAAGAAGAAATCGCCTTCACCCCAATGGCGGCATCAGCGCCGACACCTCCCAGTTTCCAGGCTTCCAATCCGGAGGTTGTGGCAGAGGAGGCTTACCGGCAGCCGAAGGTTTCGTACCCGGAACCCAGCCCCTATCCGGCGCCCACTCCGTTCTCCCAGTCGAACACGTACCCCCAGGGTGGGCAGCCGGCCTACGCACCACCTGCGGGCGCATACCCGAACTCAGGACAGCCGTTTGAAAGTGCCCAGGGCGCCGGTGGCGTTTTCATTGAAGAGGTCCCGTGGAGTGATAAGAGCAAGCTTGCCGCAGGCCTTTTCGGCATCCTGCTGGGAACCTTCGGCGTGCACAACTTCTACCTAGGCTTCATAGGCAAGGCCGTCGCGCAGCTACTCCTCACTGTCCTGTCGTTCGGCATGCTGTCATGGGTGTCCGGTATATGGGGCCTTGTTGAAGGCATCCTGGTTCTTGCCGCGCCGGTAGGAACCCGGTGGGACTTGGACGGACAGGGTCTACCAATGCGACCCATCAGCGCGTCGGGCGCCTAGTGGCATTCGCCGCCTAGATGGCGTAGTACAAGTCAAACTCCATAGGGTGAGGGCGGGTAGAGATCGCACGGATCTCTGCCCGCTTTAGCTCTATCCACATGCGGATCAGATCCGGTGGGAAGACATCCCCCGCCAACAAATACTCATGATCCGCTTCCAACGAATCCAACGCTTCATCCAACGAGGACGGAACCGACGCTATTTGTGCAGCCTCCTCTGGGCTGAGTCGGTACAGATCCTTATCGACTGGGGCGGGCGGCTCAATCTGGTTTTGAATACCGTCGATGCCGGCCAGCAACATGGCGGAGAACGCCAAGTAAGGGTTGCCAGACGCATCCGGGCACCGGAACTCTATGCGCTTCGCCCGCGGGTTGCTCCCCGTGATGGGGATGCGAATTGCGGCGGACCGGTTGCCTTGGGAATAAACCAGGCTGGTGGGCGCCTCAAAGCCGGGAACCAGCCGATGGTAGGAGTTGACGGTCGGGTTCGTGAACGCTAGGAGCGAGGGCGCATGCTTGATTAGCCCGCCGATGTACCAACGTGCCATGTCGGATAGGCCCGCGTATCCGCCCTCGTCATAAAAAAGCGGCTTCCCGTCCCGCCAGATGGACTGGTGGACGTGCATTCCGGACCCGTTCTCACCGAAAAGGGGTTTCGGCATGAACGTTGCGCTCTTCCCGTTGGCCCAGGCGGTGTTTTTCACCAGGTATTTGAAAGTCATGGCATCATCGGCGGCCTTCAGAAGGGTGTCGAACTTCCAGTTGATCTCCCCTTGGCCGGCGGTGCCTACTTCGTGGTGGGCGCGCTCCACCTCTAAACCGGCCTCTTCCATGTGTTTGACGATGTCGTCGCGCAGGTCATCAAAGTGATCGACAGGCGCCACGGGGAAATACCCACCTTGATAAGGCGTTTTGTAGCCCTTGTTCCCGCCTTCTTCTTCGCGGGCGCTGTTCCACGCTGCCCCGTGGGAGTCCAGGTGGAAGAAGGAACTGTTCGCAGTTGTCCCGAAACGAACATCGTCGAAAACGTAAAACTCCGCTTCTGGCGCGAAGTAGGCGGTGTCACCAATCCCCGTTGAAGACAGGTAGCGCTGGGCTTTGCGCGCGATGGCCCGGGGGTCACGCGAATACGGCTGGCCAGCCTTCGGATCGTGTACGAAGCACGCGATGTTGAGCGCTTTTACCCGCCGGAACGGGTCAATGTAAGCGGTCGACGGATCAGGAAAGAGCACCATGTCTGACTCATGGACCTCTTGGAACCCCGCGATGGATGAACCGTCAAAGTTGAGGCCTTCGGTGAAAACGTGCGGTCCAAATGACGCGGCAGGAACCGTGAAGTGCTGCATGACACCGGGAATGTCGCAGAATCGGACATCTATGTTCTCAACGCCCTGTTCCTTGATATAGGCCAGTAGAACGTCGGCTCCTTGAAACATGTTCCCGATCCTCTCTTGGTTCCCACGCCAAAACGGCGTGGCACCTGCCCGGCCTCAAAAGTCACCTTTCACCACAGACGCACTCCAAGTGAGCAGCGGGAAAAGTATAAGTGCGCGGCGCAGCCATTTGTTAGGGCCCAAGACGTGATGAACGCGACGCCCAAGCAGGCACGTCGCGTTCACCGAAAGAGTCTGATCCTCCCCTAGAGGTTAGATCCGTTCGACTCAATGATCTGTCGGTAGGCGTCAAACGACTTCTTCCGGTACCGCTTCAAGGTGCCGGTTCCATCATCGTTTCGGTCTACGTAAATGAACCCGTACCGCTTGGACAGTTCGGCGGTTGAGGCGGAAACCAGGTCGATGGGACCCCACCAGGTGTAACCCAGCACGTCCACCCCATCCTTGATCGCTTCACGGACTTCCCGCAGGTGAGCACGCAGGTAGTCAATGCGATAGTCGTCCTCAACAGTCAGGACGCCGTCAACTTCCACCAGCTCATCCTTGGCACCAAGGCCATTTTCCACGATGAACAGCGGCTTCTGCCAGCGATCCCAGAAGTCATCCAAGACGATTCGCAGGCCCAGTGGGTCGATCTGCCATCCCCATTCGGAGGCAGGCAATGTGGGGTTCGGGACGCCACCCAAAATATTCCCCTTGCCGGAGATCTGCTTCTCTGGATCAACGGTTGCGCACACGCTCATGTAGTAGCTGAACGACACAAAGTCGACCGTGTTCTTCAGGACCTCTTCATCCCCTGGTGCAAACTCAACTTCGACACCCTTTTCAGCCAACGCGCGCTTGTAGTACCCCGGGTACTCTCCACGAACGTGGATGTCACCGAACGCGTAGTTCTCCCGCTCTACCCTCTTCGCCTCAAACACGTCCCGTGGATCAGGAGTGAGCGGATACACAGGCATAGACAAAACCATGCACCCGATCTGCAGATCCTTGTCCATGTCGTGAGCAATCTTTGTGACGGAGGCCGACGCCACCAACTCATGGTGAATCGCCTGGTAGATGTCTTGCTGCGACAGTTCGTCTGAGTCGGTCCAGATCCCGCCCGACATCAGCGGCGCGTGAGCAATGGAGTTGATCTCATTGAAAGTCAGCCAGTACTTGACCCGGTCCCCGTAGCGTTCGAACAACGTCCGCGCGTAACGTTCATAGAAGCCGATGAGCTTCCTGTTGGCCCAACCGTTGTACTCCTTCGCCAAATGCAATGGCGTCTCATAATGGGAAATGGTGACCAGCGGGGTCATGTTGTACTTCTCAAGTTCATCCAGAACACGGTCGTAGAACGCAAGGCCCGCCTCATTCGGCTCCTCTTCATCTCCCTTCGGGAAGATGCGGCTCCAGGCAATTGAGAAACGGAAAACACTGAAGCCCATTTCGGCAAACAGGGCGATATCTTCCTTATAACGGTGGTAGAAGTCGATACCTTCCAGTTTCAGGTTGTCCTCTGTCGGCTCTTCTGTCTTGGCACGCCCAATGCCTCCGTCGGGCAACACATCCTGAATGGACGGAAGCTTCCCGTCCTCTAAGTACGCGCCCTCAAACTGGTTGGCAGCTGTTGCGCCACCCCAAAGAAAGCCTTTTGGAAAACTGTCGGTCATCATTGATCCTTCCACTGTCGATTCACCGCCGACATGACAGTCAGCAGCCCCCTTTACGACGTCACCAGTCTACCCAACCGCTCCGACACCTAAGTCAGGCCCCATTCGATTGCACCAGTAATGGCACCCTGTTTTCCCAGCCCAGTTCCTCTTCAAGCTGTTTACCCAGCCGCAACAACGTCGCCTCATCCCCCGGTCGCCCAATGGCCTGCACCGAAATGGTTAGCGTCACCCCGTCTTCAACGCCTTCACCCACCGGCAGCGCTATTGCAGGCAGCCCCGCAACGTTCAAGTAGGACGTAAACGGCGTGAACTGGCACTGCTGAACAAAGTTCCGCTCCCCGTCAACCTGGTCATACCAACCAATCGGGCGAGCCATCATCCCCAAACCCGGTGTCAGAACGACATCAAAAGAGTCATAGTCCGCAATAATCTGAGCTTCAAACGCGGAAAGACCCATCAGTCCCCGCGGAAGGTCGGCTGCCGGCCGGGCACTGCCGGTCTCATAAAGCCACCGCGTCAGCGGCTCTACCTGTTCCAACATCTCCTCCGTCAGCGGAAGCGACGCGGCACTGCCCATCCACACCGCGCGGAATGAAGAAACGTATTGGGGCGAGGGCGTTGGCTCAACCTTCTCCACCGAATGACCCAAGCGACTAAGCAACCCCAGCGTTTCCTCAAAAACCGCCATGACCTGGGGGTCCACACCTATTTCGTAGTCGCTGGCCCACGGAGACCACGTATTCCATCCGATTCTGAGTCCTTGAGCCGGAGTCTCCAGCACATCCACAAATGATCCGGACGCAGGCATGTCCGCGGGCGCCGGTGCACGAAGCGAGTAACGATCGCGTCCACGTACCATCGCGTCCAACAGCAACGCGGTGTCCCCCACCGTTCGCGCAAGCGGTCCGCCAACTGCCAACCCCGCCAATGCGGCAATTCCAGATTCACCCGGCACACGGCCGCGGGACGGCTTTAGACCAACCAAGCCCGTGGCTGCGGCAGGTATCCGCACCGATCCACCAGCATCGTTGCCGGGAGCAAACGGCAACATACGCGCGGCGACCGCGCTGGCGGCACCCGAGGAGCTCCCTCCCGAATCCCGCCCCAAATCCCATGGATTCCGCGCGAACCCCTGCGGCAACAAACTCTCTGAGTATGAGGGGAAACCAAACTCCGGTACGTTTGTCTTGCCGAGTGAAACCCCTCCGGCACCGTCCATATCCACAACTATCGGCGAGGACTGCGCCGGGACGTAACCCACCATCGCCCTAGACCCATACGTCGTCTGTACCCCCGCGCGATCATTTAGGTCCTTATCGGCAAAGGGCATCCCCCAAATAGGCGCGTCCAAACGGGACTGCCGCCCCTCCTTCTCAAGCGCGGCCGCACGCGCCAGCGCAGCCTCCGGAGTCACCGTGACCAGGGCCGACACGGAAGGGTTCAACGCGTCAATCCGGCCCAAGTAGTGTTCCGCCAACTCAGTTGGACTCACGTCGCCCTCTTCCAGCATCCGCCGCTGAGTTAGCGCGCTGAGGTCGTGAAGTTCGCTCATGAGGGGCCTCCCTTAGTCCGCATTCTGGGATCCCATCGGTGTTCCCAGATTGGTCTACAGACTATCCGCTGCCTCCGACACCAACGCGTCCTCGACCACACCCGCGTCCTCGACCGCCACGACCTCGCGCACTTCGACCTCGCCCGCACCCACGCCCACGGCCTCACCCTCGCCCTCGACCACTTCGACCGTGGCCGTCTTCTCCAAGACAACCGTGACCCACCACAGGAAGAGAACGCCCAGCGCGATCCACCAAAGCGTCGCCAAAGACGACTTGAAAACCAGCAGCAAGACGAGTGCAAGGAGTGCCAGCCCCGCCCGCACAAACACACGGTTACGCCACAACCAAGCGCCAAGCTTCCGCCCCCTGTCGCCGTGGGTCGCAAGCGAAACGGCGGCTGACGTGGTACTTCCGTCCACGACTGCCTGCACGGCAAGCGCGGTTGAGGACCGGCCCGTCAACCATCCCATCGCGATTAGAACGAGGCCGATGACGACTAGGACGGAGGAAATCTCTCTCAATCCGCTCACAAGGTACGCGAAAAACGCGCTGAGCGCGGCGGGGGTGACGCCAATGTTGCCCGCCTGAACAGCAACAACCAGCTGCGTGGTTTGAAGCGCGGCTAGAGTCACGCCGGCGCCAATCGCCAGCCCAACCCCCGAACCAATGACCCCCTTGCGCCTGTTCCTAGAAAGCGCGATTCCACCGATGAAAAGGGCCATCACGCCAAGCGGGAATAGCCACCCCACGGCCCTCGCGAGGTGGTAAACCGTACCCACATAACCCAGCGCCTCACTGCGCGCCAAAATAATCGTAGTGTCAACGTTGGGGATCCGTTCGGCCAGGGCAAAACCGTCGGCGATCATCGCGGCTTTGGCCTCATCAATCACCGGCCCCAGGTGCAGCGCGACGTAACCCTGGTCGTCCAGCGTGATGGTGCCACCGCCAACCGAACCGCCCGCCACAGTCACGAACGCGCGGTGACTGGTGATGAGGACGGAACGCCAAACCCCATTGAACGTCTCGGTTTCGACGAGGGCGGACACGGACCCCCGTATCAAAGTTTTGGCGCCCTGGGCCGCGGGGTCGCGAAGAAGGATCAGCGCAGCCTTGGCGTCGCCCGGCAGGTCCAGGGAAGCGAGGCCGTCGAAGGTGTCCCCGACCAGCGAGTCAACATCCAGTTGCTCGACGATAATGGCACTGACCTGCTCAGTTATCTCATCCTGGATGGCGGGGTCTTGCGCAAGCGGCCCCAGCGTGGCGACAAACGTGTCCTCATCGACGATGACGCCCTTGGCCCAAGCCGCCAGGATCGCGGGTGGCGTAAGGATGGTGGCGAGGACGATGAGGGCAACTGCGCCTAATGTCCTCCAAGAGAACCGACGACGCGCGGGGGACTCTGCCGGCAATGAAGCAGCCATGGCGGTGAAGCCGGGCGTTTTCCTCCTCAAGCTCTCTCAGTCTGCGTTTGACATCCTCTGGATTCGTGTCAGTTTCAGGTGCAGGGGTCATGCGCGGTTCGCTTTCTCAGTGCTTGAAACACGAAAACGGGGCGCAGAAAAAACCTGCGCCCCGCCCTCAGTCCTGATCTAATCAGGCGTTGTCAACCTTGTTTGCCAGATCGGCCAGTGCCTTCTGGACACGCTCCTCATCGGCCTGTGCCTTCTTGCCCAGATCCTCTTCGTCCAGACCCAGCTTCTCCAGCCCGACGTAGACGTGCTTCGCAGCAGCCTTCGCGTCACGCTCCAGAGCCTTCAGAACGCGCTTCGCAACCTTCGCAATGTGGCGCTCTGCGTCGTCCTCAACACGTGCTGCGTGCTCCGCTGCGCGCTGGAGGGCCTTGTCGCTTTCGCCCTTTTCGCTCTTCTCAGCAAGAAGTGCGTACGCGTGCTCAACCTTCTTGGCTTCGTGCTCCACCACGCGCGCCAGGTAGTCGACATGGTGCTTCGCGAAGAGGGCATCCAGCTCAACCTGGTGCTCAACATGCTTTACTTCGCGTGCTTCCTTGGAGTCGGTCGCCTCAATCTGCTTCTCCAGGCGCTTCACCTCATCGTCGTATACACGCAGCGCATGCTCCTCTGCGTCCGCAACCTTCTTCTCCCAGCGCTCTACGGTTTCAGCCATTTTCTTTCCTCACTATTGGTCTGTTCGTTCCTGCAGTTCCATTAACGTGCACCAACATCGATAACGGAATGCACGTCGCTTCACTTTATCCCGCGGTGACCCGCGCCGCATTCTGAAACTTGGGAACACAGGTTTGTTCGGCAACGGCTTAACCGCGTGTATCATCCGCACTAGCGCCTATTCTCCCGGTTGCTATTAGTGCTGACTTTGCTCATCACTCCAGCATCCCGACTTTGCCGGCCAATTTCTTCAACGGTTCTGGCGCCCACCAGTTCCACTTCCCCAGAACCGTCATGGTCGCGGGAACTAGGAACAGCCGCGTGATTGTGGCGTCTGTCACGACCATCACTGCGAGGGCGATGCCGATCTGCTTAATCGCAACCATCTCCCCCATCGCGAACCCAATGAACACGGCCACAATGATCGCAGCCGCGGAAGTAATGATGCGCCCGGAGCGTTGCAAACCCTTCGCAACCGCTGTGTTGTTGTCATCCCCCGCGTCCCAATACTCTTTGATTCGCGCCAGCAGGAACACCTCATAGTCCATCGCAAGCCCGAACCCGAACGCGATCATGACCGCCACAATGAACGTCTCCAAGCCCGGGGTCTTCGGCACACCAAACCACCCGTTGCTGAAGATCGCGGTCGTCACACCAAGTGCAGCCATCAGAGACAGCGTGTTGATGATCAGGGCGCGCACCGGCACCAGTAGCGAGGCCGTCATCAGGAACAGCAAGACCATTACCGCGATGACAACGACTAGGAGCGCCCATGGCGCGTCGTGTGCAAGGGCGGCCGTGAAGTCCGCCTGAATAGCCGCCGAGCCACCAACCCACACCTCTGCCCCCGGGTCGAGGGCGCGCATCTCCTTCACGACCTGCGTAGCCTCAGGTCCCGCTTGGTCCGCAACACCGACTCTGACGCTCACCTCCGTCATTGCGTCATCCTCTGGTAGCGGCGACGTAATGACCGTCTCAACGTGGTCCAGCGCGGATACGTCAGCAACGAACTCCAGAGTCTCCGCACTGTCCTCCGAAGCGTCGATCACCGCGGTCGCGGAGGGCGTTGCTAACTCCGGATACTCATCCTGCACCGTTTCATATGCGGTGCGAAGCCCCGTATTTGCCGGGATGTAGTCCGCGAAGTGGTTGCGCATCTCAAGCCCACGCACCGGCAGTGCCATCAATACCAGCACGGTCGCGACACCGATCATCACCAGCCAGGGCCGCTTTTGCACCCAGCGAGCAATGCTGTAAAACACCCCGTGATCAGTCGACGTATCTCCAATCGCGTGCACCAAGCGCCCAATCCCGGGGATCTTCTCCACCGGGGAAGGCTTCAGCAGTTTCGTGCCGAGCAACGTGAGAAGCGCAGGAATCAGCGTGATAGCCGCCAAAACCGCAAGCAGCGCCACAACAATGCCGCCCCACGCGATCATCTGGAGCATGTGGACGCGCAGCATCAGAAGACCAATCAGGGAAACGGCAATCGTCACCGCGGAGAACGTCACCGTGCGCCCCGCGGTCTGAATCGTCGTTTCCACCGCGGGCACAACCACCAGTTGCTTCGGCCCACCACGTCTTGGTGGCGCATCGGGTTTGTCGAGGGCGTTTTTGAGCTTCTTAGACTCCTCCCTATACCTGGAAACCACCAGCAGTCCATAGTCGATCGATAGCGCGACACCGATGACAGAGACGACATTCAGAATGAAGGAGTCTACCGTCGTCACATAGGTCATCGCCCACAGCGCGCCCATTCCCGCAGCGATTGAGGACACCGCCCCAATCAGCGGCATCCCCGCCGCAAGCGCCCCGCCAAAGACGATGATCATGATCAGCGCGGCAACCGGCAGACTCAACGTCTCACCCTTGATCAGGTCACTCTGAACCAGCCCCATAATGGCCGCCTCAATGTGATCCTGGGACATCTCCTCCACTTGAGCACCCGGGAACTCCGCCTGCAAAGCCGCCCTGTACTGGTCAGTTGCGTCATCCAACTGTTCACGAGAAGCAGTTAACTGCTCACTACTCAAGTCCGCATCCCGGGTCACAATGACCGTATACCCAGTTTCCTCACCCGACAGAAGTGCCTGTTTCTGCGCCTCCGCCTCCTCCAGAGCGGCCACTGCCTCCGGAGTGTTCTGTGCCTCTTCAAACTGCGCTGTGGCTTCCTCCACCACCTGTGTCTGGACCTGCGCCTTTGCAGCCTCCAGTTCCTCTTCCATTGTCGTGTTCAGTTGTTCGAGGGCGGCATCCGCCTGAGCCTGCGCCGCCGCAGCCGCCTCCGGCCCCAACGCCGCTGCCTGGTCCACCTGCTGTTGGATCTGGGCTTCGGCATCCGCGCGCTGGGCTTCCATCTGCGCGGTCACTTCCGCCATCGCGGCCTCGGTGTTGGTCGCTATTGCTTCTTCGAGTTGCGCCTGCGCCTCTTCCTGCGCATCCTGGGTCGCCTGGGAAATGAGGAACGCGTCGGCCACGGTGTCCACATATTCGCCCTCGAACAAATCCCGATGGTCCGCGGCAAACGTTGAGAGTTCATCCCAGTCGCCGGCCGTATCCACGCCGCTAACCACGATGATGGAAGTGGGACCCGTTTCGGACTCTGTGTGCGTTAAGTGCTCAACCTGCTCAGAGTCGGTTCCTGGAATGACATATTCGGAGGTCTCCATCCGCTGGAACAGCCCGCCCTGGCCGAAACCCCACAGGGAGGCCGCACCGGTCAGGACCACCAAGATTCCCCACACCACCAGAATCGCAACGGGATGCCGAGTGACCAGTTTTCCAAGCCGGGTGAACATTTGGTGACCTCACTATCTACAGTTAGATACTTCCATGGTCTCACCATCACCTAATGTTTGCGCGGTAAAACGTCCGCGAATCGCGTACAAACGCATTCTTGGTTCTGACCGGGCCGCGCGGGCGACGCCAACCGTTTTGCTTCAATTGGTTTTGGCCTAGAGCGGCAGGGGACTTGACCCAGGGCGGCAGAGTATTTGGCCCCAGGCAGCAGAGTACTTGGCCCCGGGCGCGGCAGAGGAATTTCTTCAGTTGCGGCTGCAATCGGGAATGCTTCAACACCGACGTAGAGACTGAGCGGCTCGTCTGAAATGGGCTGGCTGTAGGGCCATGAGTGGGCTGGACTGGTTGTTGGGCCGTGGGCTGGGCACGTGGCTGGCGGTTGGGCT
>CAZTTD010000008.1:0-44156 GCA_964616925.1 uncultured Actinomyces sp. | reverse complement strand
CGAACTCTTCCTTGGCAGCGTTGACGTCGTCACCGAGCTCCGCGTAGGTGCGTCCGTCCGTCGCTGCAAGGGCGTGCTCTTGGATGATTTCCTGCATCGACCATGCGGTCATTGGACCTGCAACGATCTTTCCGGCGTTGGAGTTCGCATCTCCTGGCACTGTCATGTTCTCCACGCGAAGATTCGCAGATACAGCGAACCAAGCAACCACTCCACCTAGGAGCATCAGCGCGCCCACCACGACCATGATCCAAGCGGCAACCTTCTGATAGGTTCCAGAGGACTTGGAGCTCTGCTGTTGCGACATTTGTTTTCCCCTTATTTGATGCGCGCACCTGTTGGTGCCGTTTGTTTGGCGCCACGGCGCCGGTTTCGTCAGCAATAGGATACGGGCAATCAGGGGACCTTTGCCCTATTCGGAGGGTGTTTAGTCCCGTTTAGGGGGACTTGTGTCCCAGATCTCACCAAGCTTTGAAACATGGAGTAACGCGCGCGAAGACGCGGAAAACCCAAGCTTTAGTGATACCCGCTGGGGCATTGAAGGCCGGGACATTGGTGCTAAAAATGGTGACTAAAGTCCATTCGGACGGGACCAAGGTCTGGACTTCAGCCGGGGTCTGGACTTAGGCCGGGGTCTGGACTTCAGCCAAGGTCTGGACTTCAGCCGGGGTTTGAACCTCAGCCAAGGTCTTTCCGAAGCGCTCAATAAAGTCCGCTATTTCAGATTCCCCCACGATGAGTGGCGGTGCCAGCCTCACCACATTTGGACGCGGCGCGTTGACGATTAGCCCGTTCTTGCGGGCCGCAATAACGATCGCGGGCGCAACCTCACTGGTGAGGACGATGCCAAGGAGCAACCCTCGCCCTCGCACTCCCTCAACCAACGGACTACCCAGGGCCAAGACCGCCTTCTCCAGCGCCGCACCAGCAGAGTTAGCGTTAGCGACAAGGCCGTCATTCTCAATGGTGTCCAAAACCGCCACCGCCGCGGCCGCCGACAGGGGATTGCCCCCGAAAGTCGTCCCGTGTGAACCGGGGTAGAACAGGCCCGCAGCGCCCTCGAAAGCAATGGTTGCGCCAATGGGAATCCCGCCACCAAGACCCTTAGCCAACGTTACGATGTCCGGGGTGACGCCCGCTTTCTCAAACCCGAACCAGGCGCCGACCCTGCCAATGCCGGTTTGGACCTCGTCAATAATGAGTAGCGCGTCCGCGTCACTCGAAAGCGCCCTCGCCTTCCTAATGAAGGAATCCGCCAGCGGAACCACGCCGATTTCACCCTGTACCGGCTCTAGGAAGACAGCCGCGACATCGTCCCAAGGGGCTGCCTCCAGCGCCTCTTCGGTAGCGTCAATGTGGATAACCCCGCCCGGCAGGGGCGCAAATGGCTCCCGATACTGAGGGTTCGACGTGAGCGACAGTGACCCCATGGTGCGCCCGTGGAAGGACCCGTTGAGGGCGAGGACGGTCTTTTTCCCGCGCGCATTCCCGTGAAGTCGGGCCATCTTGAGCGCGGCCTCGTTCGCTTCCGCACCTGAGTTGGAGAAGAAGACGCGCCCCGCGGTGCCAGCGCTGCTCAACTGCAACAGTCGCTCTGCCAGGCGCAACTGCGGGGGGGTCACGAAGAAGTTGGACACGTGCGCCAAAGTTGCCGCTTGGCGGGAGACCGCTTTCACAAACGCTGGGTGGGCATGTCCCAGCGCGTTGACTGCGATCCCGGATAGGAAATCCAGGTACTGCTTGCCGTGGTCATCCCAGACGTAGCAGCCTTTTCCACTGACCAGCTCCGCCTGCGCAGGCCCATAGCTATTGGTCAGAAGGCCGGTGGCCCGCTCCACTTCAGTCACGATCAGCCCTCACTTCAGTTCCGATGCCACGGTCAGTAAACAGTTCGACGAGGACGGAATGGGGGACACGCCCGTCAATAATCGTTGCCGTGTCAACCCCGCCGTCGATTGCCTCCAAACACGCCTGCATCTTGGGGATCATCCCTGCTTCTAAGGAGGGAAGCAGCTCCCGCAGTTCGGAAGCCTGAATCTTCGCCACCAGGGAGTCTGTGTTTGGCCAGTTCGCATACAGTCCTGGGACATCCGTCAGCAGAACCAACTTCTTCGCACCCAAAGCCACCGCTAAAGAGGCCGCTGCCAGGTCCGCATTGACATTCAACGCGTCCCCGGGTTGGTCGACATCCGGGGCAATGGAGGAGATGACGGGAACGCGGCCGGCGTTCAATTGGTCGAGGACGGGGGTGGGGTCCACCTCAATCACCTCACCCACCTGACCCAAATCCAAAACCTCTCCGTTTGCTTCCTTCTTCATCTTGCGAGCCGCAAAAATCGCCGCATCCTCACCGCTGAACCCCAGCGCCTTTGGTCCGTTGCTGTTGATGAGGGACACCAACTCCGGGTTCACCTGCCCCTGCAACACCATGCGCACCACATTCATGGCTTCAGGCGTGGTGACGCGGTATCCGGCACGGAATTCAGAGGGGATAGAGAGGCGCTCCAGCATGTCGGTTATCTGTGGGCCGCCGCCGTGCACCACGACAGGTTTCACCCCGACGTAGTTCAGGAATGCGATGTCCTGTGCGAAGGCTTCCTTCAGTTCTTCGCTGACCATCGCGTTGCCGCCGAACTTGATGACCATGACGGAACCGAAGTGTTCCCTCATCCACGGCAGTGCCTGGACCAGGGTGTTTGCGAAACGGCGAGCTTCTTCCGGTGCGTTAAAGTGGAATGAGGTCATGATGAATACGCGCTGTTCTCGTGTACGTAGTCGTGGGTTAGGTCATTCGTCCAGATCGTCGCCGATTCCGGTCCTGAGAATAGGTTGATCTCAATATCGACGTGGCGTGGTGTCAGGTCCACTTCTGTTCGAGGGCGGTCGGGGCCACCCTTGCTACAAATCCTCACCCCGTTGATATAAACGTCGATGTTTTCCGTGTCGAACTGCGCTTCCGTAACCCCAACGGCGGCCAGGATCCGCCCCCAGTTCGGGTCGTTGCCAAAGATCGCGGCTTTGAAAAGGTTGTTGCGGGCGACGGACCGGCCGACTTCCAGCGCGTCGTCCACGCTTGCCGCCTCCACAACGCGGATCGCGATGTCGTGTGAGGACCCTTCCGCATCGCCAAGTAGTGCCATCGCCAACTCCAAGCACACGTGGGTGAGGGCTTCGGTGAACTCTTCTGTCGAGGGCGCCACTGTGGATGCGCCCGAAGCCATCAGCGTCACTTGGTCGTTAGTCGACATGCAGCCGTCCGAATCCAACCGGTCGAACGTGAGGGCGGTGGCGGCACGTAGCGACTCTTCCGCCTCTGACTCCGTCAGAACCGCATCTGTCGTGAGGACGACCAACATCGTGGCCAGGCCCGGCGCCAGCATGCCCGCACCCTTCGCCATCCCACCGATTGCCCAGCCTTTCGGGCTGATGTAGGAGGTCGTCTTTGCGTGCGTGTCCGTGGTCATGATGGCCTGGGCGGCATCCTCTCCGCCCTCGTCATTAGCACGAGCCGCGACAAGCGGAACGTTGTCCAGGATGGCGGCGCGGAACTCCTCTCCGCCCTCGCCAATCAAACCCGTGGAGCACACCTGGATGAGATCGGGACTGGTGTCCAACAGTTCGGCGACTTCAACCGCTGTTTGGGCGGTTGTTTCCTCCCCGAACCTACCCGTGAAACAGTTCGCCCCGCCGGAGTTCAAGATGGTGGCGCGGATGTGGCCGTGGGTGCGGTCGAGGGCGGCCCGTGACCAGCGGATCGGCGCAGCCTGGGCGCGGTTAGAGGTGTAGACGGCGGCGCCAACATCCAGGGGGCCGTCGTTGATCACAATCGCTAGGTCAAGTTGTCCAGATGTTTTTAAGCCGGCGGCGACGCCCGCGGCGCGGAATCCCTCTGGTGTTGTTACGCTCACGGCGCTACTCCATTCACTGTCAGACCTGCGTCTTCGGGCAGGCCCAGGGCGATGTTTGCCGACTGGATAGCCGCGCCGGCCGTGCCCTTGGCTAGATTATCGACCGCCGCAACGATGATGGCGCGTTTGGCGCGCTCATCGATCTGAACGCTCATCAGGACCGTGTTGGCACCGACGGTGGCACCTGTGGAGGGCTGTTGTCCTTCGGGTAGGACTTCAACGAAGCGCTCCGTGTCGTAGGCGTCCGCGTAAACGGCCCGCAAAGACTCTTTGGTCACGCCAGGACGGATGGGGGCAGAACACATCGCTAAGATCCCGCGAGCCATCGGAACCAGCGCAGGCGTCAGCGAAACGTGCACGTCCTCAACGCCGTCCGTGGTGGATTCCCGCAGCGCCTGCTCAATCTCCGGGGTATGCCGATGTGTGCCCCCAACGGCATACGGGCTGGCCGAACCCAAGATCTCTGAGGCAAGCAGGTTGGTGCGCAGCGCCTTACCCGCACCCGAGGGACCCACCGCCAAGGACGCCACTATTCCAGATGGGTCGACCAAGCTTGATGCGACGGCAGGTGCCATGGCGAGGGCGACGGTGGACGCATTGCAACCCGGCGCCGCGATGCGCTTCGTCCCAACCAGCGCTTCGCGCTGCTTTCCACTTCCAACCAATAACTCTGGCACTCCGTAGGTCCACGGCTGGTTGAAGGAGCCGCCGTAGAAGTCTGCCCAGTCGCCCTCGTCATGAAGACGATGGTCAGCGCCGCAGTCCACGATCAGGGCTTCGGGGGAAAGCGCGGCGATCTCGGCTGCCAAAGCGCCAGACTTACCGTGGGGGAGCGCCAGAAAAACAACATCGTGACCCGCCAGGTTCTCCGCCGTCGTATCCACAAATACCTGGTCGGCGTATGCGCGCAGGTGCGGCTGGACGCCGCCCATCGTCTGTCCTACGTTGGAGTGAGCCGTAAACGTTTTGGGCGCAATCAGCGGGTGTCCAGATAGCAGACGGATCACCTCACCGCCCGCGTAGCCGGAGGCTCCTGCAATAGCGGCGCTAAGCGTCATATCCTTTTCCTTTACGTAAGCCACGTGGGTATGGACGGCCTCGGCGTCCTACCGAGACGGGAGATCCATGGATATTATGCACTCCAATGCATACCCTTCCGTTTTGGGCCCACCAGTTGATATGCCGGATGGCGCGGATGTGGCCAACGCCATGGCCGCGGTGTCGCGCCTTGTTGGTGACGGCTTCGTCCTGGATCCGGTGCAGGCAAGTGATGCGGATCGACTGGAGATCCTGGCCTGCGACGCGGAGTTCAAGAAGTGGTTGCCGTGGATTCGTGGGGGATTTACAAGGGACCGAGCTAAGGAGTTCGCACGGGAGTTTTCCGCTTCCAACTGGGCTTCGGGGGAGCCGGTGTGGGCGCTGCGAATGGGTGGGGAGCTCATGGGAGTGATCGACCTTCGCAACCGATCCGCGGGGACCTGGGAAATCGGGTTCTGGATGCACCCGGATGCCCGTGGGAAAGGCCTGATGACAAGCGCATGCGCGCTGGTTGTTGAGGCCGCGTTCGAGCACTTGGGTGCCAGACGCATTCTCCACTTTGCGCGCGTCGGCAACGATAGGTCTTTGAGGATTGCGCGAAACCTCGGGTTTCGGCCCGAGGGCGTGCGGCGCAAAGCCACCCCACTTGGCGTTGAGCGCCAATGGCAGTCCGCGTTACTAAAGTCCGACTGGACCGCGCGCGCCAACCTACCTTTGGTCAGGCCTTTTGACGCGGAAGTGATAGATGGCGCACGGCCGACGGAGCTGGTTGCGCAAGCGGCGCGCCTTGGGGCTGGGCCTTCAGCGGGGCCGCGGACTTCCGCAGGGGCGCCCTCGACCACACCAGACCCTGCACCGCCCACTCCTGGCGGGACCGTCCTCGACACGGGTGCGACGCCCCGAAACACTGGTGCGACGCCGCGCGGCACGGATTCAGCACCCTTGGACCAGGCTGCGATTGCCATGCTCATGGCTGACACCGTGTACGAAACCTACCGGTTGGCGGGGGAGATGGGCGTTGATTTGGAAGACGCCCTCGCCCGTAGGGTCCTACCCGATCTTCAGCAGACGCGCAGATAGTCCGCGTAACTGGGCCGAACGGGCCCCTGCTGGATGGAACCTAGCCTGTCGGAGCGTAGGATATCTGCCAGTTAACCGTTGAGGAGTTGTGTTGCCTGATCAGCCCGTGCCTTTGTGGACAATATCGCTCGCGTTGGTGATCGCGCTGGCGCTTGCCGCGGTATTTGGCGGGATTGCAAGGTGGATGCTGCGGGGAAGGGCCAGTTTGTCAATGACGGCCTCGATCGTGATGTCCCTGTTGGGCAGCGCGCTGGGGTTCGGAGTTGCGTGGTTGCTGCGCCCAACGGCCAGTGCAGGCAGTCCTCTGGCAGTCACACTGGCGTTCTTTGGGTCTCTTCTGGCCGTTGTTGTTTACGCGGCCGTCGCTGCACATTTTCAGAGACCGGTGCCCGAAACCACGGTTGAGCTGCTGCGCGGAGGTGAGTCTGACCGTGTCGAGTTCAAATCCACTGCGCGAATCAACCTCCACACCGGGAAGAAGGATCCGCGCATGGAGCAGGTGGTTGCGAAGACGCTTGCGGGTTTCCTGAACTCTGATGGTGGGACGTTGATTATCGGGGTGAATGACGAGGGTGTCCCCCTTGGACTCGACGCAGACATGGCGACAATGAAGGTTCCAGATCGGGACCGGTATGAGCTGTGGTTGCGGGACTGGTTGATCCAAGCGTTAGGTCCGAACGCAGCGGGCCTGGTCGTGGTGGAATTTGAGTCTCTTCCGGACGAGGGCGACGTGCACCGAGATGTTCTGCGCGTGACCGCCCCGTCCTCGCCACTACCCGTCTATATGAGGGCGCAGAAGAACGCGGAGCCTCAGTTTTGGGTGCGGACCGGGAACTCCACCCGTCAGTTGCATGTGGACGCCGCCGCGGAATACGTGGCGCACCGGTGGCCGCTCTCCGTCGGAACTTCGATGGCTGCCCAGTTCCGTGCAACCATGCGGTTTTCCGGCGGTCGGTGAGACATGCCACTACCCGTGGGAGGCTGGAAAGTCGCGGGTAGGGGACTGCTCGTGTTAGTTTAGAGTCGCTTCGAAAGGGCAGGTCGCTTCGGCGGCCGCGCGCGGGTGGCGGAATAGGCAGACGCGCTAGCTTGAGGTGCTAGTCCTCGTATAGAGGGTGGGGGTTCAAGTCCCCCTCCGCGCACAGAAGCTGAAGGGCCCCGGACGGGACGTTAGACGACCGTCAAGGGGCCCTTTGGCGTGTCACGGGGCAGTTTGCGACGATGAGTATTCCGGCTCTCAAAAAGGGGCTGTATATGAGACCAGTTGGCCCGGGGCTTGCTTAAGTTGGGGTGAGCTGTGCCTTGTAAGCGCTTCGCCGAATGGGCTGTGGATCGTTGATGTTGTCAGGGTCGTGACTCGTCTGGACGGCGGTCGGGGTGGTTTCTGCTTTCTCCTTTGGTTCGTGCCCTTTTGGTTGGGCGTGGGGGTGGATTCAGCGTTCGTTGTGTTGGTTGGGCCCAGGTTGGGTTGGTTCAACACGCGGTGTGCGTACACCCACAGTGCGTCCGATCGTTCCAAGCTGGCTTCAGTTGAACCGCCGCGTCTGTCAAGACATAGTTCGGCCGTTCGGCTAACGTTGTGCCCGTTTTGCAACGATGTGCCCGAAAACAGGGCGGTCTGCGAACGATGTGCCCAACTTGCAACGATGTGCCCGCCGTCGAACGTTGTGCCCGGGAACATCGTTAGTTTCGTGCCACATCGTTAGCTGGTCGGCATCCCAGGGCGTTTTGCGAACGTTGTGCCCAAAAACAGGGCGTTCAGCGAACGATGTGCCCAAAATGCAACGTTGTGCCCAAAAACAGGGCGTTCAGCGAACGATGTGCCCAAAATGCAACGTTGTGCCCAAAAACAGGGCGTTCAGCGAACGATGTGCCCAAAATGCAACGTTGTGTCACGAACCAACCAACCAAGCCCAAGATGGACCGACTAACCCTCCTACAGCCCCTTTTATGAAGCGCCAGTATTCCTGGGCACCCAATGACTCTGTCGAGGGTACATTGCGGGGCCGAAGATACATACGGGGTAGCAAAAAAGCAATAAAAACGCTGTAATGTTTTCCCCGCATGTAGCCTCGGCCCCCTTATGTGCGACGACCTACGACGATAGGGGCGATCTAAAGTCCGCGGGGGCCGAAGAGGGCCAACTTGGGGCGAACTTGGGGCGAAACCAGGCCAAATCCTCGCCCCGTGCTTGCCTGCAAGTGCCCGCGGGAGTCTTGCACAGGCCGTAGACGGCCGGCGGGTGCCGGCAGAACCCCTGCAAGGTGTGGTTGGCAATCTGATCAGAGGCGCCGGCCGGTGTTGCGCTGCAACAACTAGGAAAACAAGCAACATCCAGGAAAACAACCGGCCGCGCCTCTACAACAAGCAGCCAAACTTACAACAAGCAGGAAAACAACGGGCTCCGCGGGTACAACAAACAGCCAAACAAACAGCATCCAGGAAAACGAGGCCCAAATTGGCTGTTTTAAACAGGAAAACTACGAGTTTTCCCCTCAGTTGTAAGTTTGGCTGCTTATGAAGGGGTCACAGGCAGGAAAACAACCAATCAACAGGAAAACGGACAACAACCAGGAAAACAATCACTGTTTTGAAACAACAAAAGGGAAAACGGACAACCCCGAGGAAAACAGGCAACTCAGGGGAACATCAGAAACCCAACCCACAGCCCGTTTTGTGAAACACACGTTTGCTGCGTACATGTCGGCCGCTCGCCCGTCCGCAGACGGCCGCTTGCCAATAAGACCGATGGTTATCCCCAACATCGAAGGTTAATCCCGGGATTAACCTTCGATCATGAGCCACAACCTTCGGTCTTAGGAATCCAACGCGGGATAAACGGGACGAACAGGGAGCTAGGTGGCGCGAATATCAACCACCGTCGGTGGGACGGGAACAGTTGGGTCTTGGGGCGCCAAAACATCGTGTCTCAGGACCTTCGGTCAAACGAGCTAACAAGTGGGTTCCGAACGGGATGACCCCACGACATTCTGGAACAAGAGGGCTACTGGGGCGCCATTAAACAGGGAACCGAATCGTTTCTGGGTGCAGTATCTAGGAAACGAGTGCGCTGGTTGCTCACCAACGGGAGAGTGTTCGGGCAAGCTGGAAGATGGAACGACACATGGGCGTGTGAACTTGAGGGAGAAAAGACGTGTTGGGAGAAGAGAAACTGATTGCGGCCTCCAGGGAGCTTTCAGGAGACAACCAGGTGAGCCAAGTTGCTGTAGTTCTTCCTTTTGGTGCAATCGGCAAACAGGTTGCAGGCGCTGCCATCGGCGGACTGCTTGGAAGCACGGATGGTTGGCAAGGGGCGGATGTGGGGACCTCTATCGGAGAGTTCGGCACACGCTTGGGACAGAACCTTACGGAAGAGTTTCCCTCTTACGTACTGGCTTTATCGCCCTCGCACCTGTACCTGTTGGGACTGCACAACCAAGGAATTCTTCACCGAACCGGCGGTATGAAGCTGGTTCACACCTGGGAGCGAAGCGCGATATCGATAACCGACCGGCAAGTAGGCATCTCTCACCACGTGACCATATCCACTAGCGATGGGGCGTCACTAACTCTTGAAGGGAAGATGACGAACACCGGGCTGCCAGATCTTCTCAAGACATTGGGCTCCACACACGAATAGCTCGAACAGAGGGAGTAGAGGGGACTCTGCGACCTTCTGCACGACCGTCTTCGCGGCGACAGGGACGCCTGACAGCACTTGCGGAGTTTGGCCGCAGCCTGAGTCTGATCGTTTTAGTACCCTTTTTGTAGGCCGTGTAGTAGGTGCCGGGTTTTTGTGGTATTTCGGTTTTGATGGTGTGGGTGACGTTTCCGATTCGGATGATTGAGTCTTTGAGTGGGTTCAACTGTTGGATGAGCTTGTTTTTGCTGGTCCCGGTTCCCATAACAGGCGAGAAATGGAGCCAACGGTGCGTGGTTCCCCACCACCTTGAGTCAAACCTTCTAAATCAAACTCGCCCTGACCAGGTGCTTGTAACCACTTATGAGCCTTATCCATCAATAAAGCCAGGCCAACTTCATCATGAGCTGACCCAATATGGGCCAGCACTTTTTGCCGGTCACCAACCTTCTCGCATACCTGAACCGCGGTAGCACCCGAGGCAGTCACCACCTTGCGAACATAAGCCATACCCCTTAATAAACTCACCCTTTAGTACCCGTTTCACCACCCCCCACCCGTAGAAACAAGCCAAAACGTCCACCCAAAACCCCAAAAACCAAGAAAGTGATCAGACTCAGGTGGTTCACACCTGGGAGCGAAGCGCGATATCGATAACCGACCGGCAAGTAGGCATCTCTCACCACGTGACCATATCCACTAGCGATGGGGCGTCACTAACTCTTGAAGGGAAGATGACGAACACCGGGCTGCCAGATCTTCTCAAGACATTGGGCTCCACACACGAATAGCTCGAACAGAGGGGGTAGAGGGGACTCTGCGGCCGTCTGCACGACCGTCTTCGCGGCGACAGGGACGCCCAAGAACATTTGCGGAGTTTTGCCGCAGGCATAAAGAGGGTGGGTATCCCGGGTGGGAACGCCCTATGTTATCACTCACACTTGAGAAACGCAGCACTGGCTTGTTCGTGTGTGCTTAGGCCAAGAAAGACGCGGGTTTTCGCTACCCAGACGGATGGGTGCGCTCTCAGACTATTGTTCAATCGAGCAACAATTGGGCTTGCGCAGGGTTCTGTACTGCGCATAACGTCGTCTGCGCTGCACCTGTGGGTGCCGTGCGCTGGGGACTTCTTCTCTGGTGCGGGGAAGAGTTGAAGTATTTGAATGAGGTCACCAAGACATAAAGCGGCAGCTTCTGCTGACGCAAAGAAAACGCCTTGGCTCAAGGGAGCAGCCATTGTGGCCGCGGTGTCAATCGTCGGTTCAGGAATGGCAGGATTAGCGGCGTTTGCCGACTCCAACCCGGAGCCCACTAGCGGTGGTGCTGTTTGTTCCTCCGGGGGAAACCCTATGGGCGGCGCCACGCCAAATGGCTCAGCCGACGGATACACGATTTTTGTGACGGAAGATGCCGTATTAGCGAACAGTGAGCTTGAAGGAAGCCTAGCAGTCGGCGGTAAAGCCACTTTCGGGGCGCCTTCTGGCCACGGTGGTGGCCAATACCCAATCGTTCACTCGATAGCTGGCAACGCTAACTACTCAGTTCCTACGATCGAGGGCGACCACAACCGACTTCTGATCCAAGAGTTTGTGCCGTACGGCGACAAGGTCGTGCAGGTGAAGTCTCAGGGAGCTACTGGCACCAATGCGCAGGCGGGAGCCAAGATAGGCGACCAGACCTTGCCTGAGGGTTACACGTTCCGACAGGCTTTTGGCCTTGGGACCACGTTCTACCCCATGGGCGGGACCAATCAGAGCCCGCAAATTGAGTCTCAGGTCCAGCCTTGGACGGATCTGGCTGCCGCCCAGGAGAGCTGGGGCATCACTGGTGACGTACTATCGCACTTCCCAGAGGACGCGGGGTCGGAGATACTGGAGACCTTTAATGCCTGGGAGCCGGTCGACGCGCCCGCAGGGAACGACCAGCCTGTGGTTCTGACGGGTAATGGTCCAAGCAAGCTTCCGCTGTCAGCGTTTGCTGGCATCCAGAAATTCAAGCTTCAGAACTATTCGGAGAATTCCTTCCTTGTCATCAAGGTGAGCCCGACTGACGTCGTGAATGGTAGCGTCGCGTTGCCGTCTTACTCGTTTGCGGGGCAGGACGCATCCTACGGTGCCGGAATAAGCCATATCTTGTTTGACTTCAGCGCGGTTGATAGCAAGGTCGAGGTCGTTTCCGCAGAAGGCAGCCGCGTCCGCGGCGCGATTTACGCACCTAATGCGCACATTGTCTTCCCGAACGGGGGCGCGCAGTTTGAGGGCCAACTGATCGCAAAGAACTTCACGGCATTACACGGTGGTGAAGAGCTGCACACCAACATCTTCATGGGCCGCTTCCCGGGAGATCCCTCGGAATGCAACGCCACAGGTACGTTCAATCTTCGAAAGGTTTTGTCGGGTGTTGACGCAGCCAAGTTCCCTGCGGGGACGACCTTCCCGGTAACTGCTACGTGGGCGGTCGGTGACGTTGAAGAGTCGAAGACCTTCGATCTGCCCGCTGATGGGACTGTGGTTCCTTCCGAGCTGACGCTGCCTGAGGGCACTGTGGTCACCCTGGTTGAGGGCGCTTTGCCGGATGCTCCAGCGGGTTACTCATTCGTGTCCAGTGGTCTGTCGTCTGACTCGATCACGATTCTGGCTGACAACAATGAAGACATTGCGTGGAGTGTGACGAACACTTACAAGGAAGATGAGGTCGTTGTACGCGACGGCACGTTCAACCTTCGCAAGATCGTTAATGGTGTTGACGCAGCCAAGTTCCCGGAGGGGACGACCTTCCCTGTAACTGCTACGTGGACCGTCGACGGTGTTGGAGGCTCGAAGACCTTCGATCTGCCTGCCGACGGCACCGCAGTTCCTTCCGGACTAGAGCTGCGTGAGGGCACAGTCGTGTCCTTCGTCGAGGGCGATTTACCGGACGCTCCAGAGGGTTATTCCTTCGTTTCCAGTGGTCTGTCGTCTAACTCAATCACGATTTTGGCTGACAACAACACCGATATTGCGTGGAGTGTGACGAACACTTACAAGGAGGATGAGGTCGTCGTACAGGAGGGCACGTTCAACCTCCGCAAGATCCTGTCTGGTGTTGACGCTGCCAAGTTCCCCGAAGGAACCGTTTTCCCGGTGACCGCGACTTGGATTGCTGATGACGTTGAGGAATCAGTGACCTATCAGTTGCCTGCCGACGGGACAGTTATTGACTCCGAGTTGATGCTGCCTGAGGGCACTGTGGTGACCCTAGTTGAGGGCACTCTGCCGGATGCTCCGGAGGGTTACTCCTTCGTATCCAGCGGCCTGTCGTCTGACACGATCACGATTCTGGCTGACGACAACGCCGACATCGCGTGGTCGGTGACCAACACTTACGGAGAGGTTGCTACTCCAGAAGCGTTCGGCTCATTCAACCTCCGCAAGATCCTGTCTGGTGTTGACGCTGCCAAGTTCCCCGAAGGAACCGTTTTCCCGGTGACCGCGACTTGGATTGCTGATGACGTTGAGGAATCAGTGACCTATCAGTTGCCTGCCGACGGGACAGTTATTGACTCCGAGTTGATGCTGCCTGAGGGCACTGTGGTGACCCTAGTTGAGGGCACTCTGCCGGATGCTCCGGAGGGTTACTCCTTCGTATCCAGCGGCCTGTCGTCTGACACGATCACGATTCTGGCTGACAACAACGCCGACATCGCGTGGAGTGTGACGAACACTTACAAGGAGGATGAGGTCGTTGTACAGGACGGTACGTTCAATCTTCGCAAGGTTTTGTCGGGTGTTGACGCAGCTAAGTTCCCGGAGGGGACGACTTTCCCGGTGACGGCGACGTGGACCGCTGATGGCATTGAGGAATCAGCGACTTATGAGCTGCCTGCGGATGGAACTGTCGTTGATGCGGAGTTGGCACTGCCGGCGGACACCGTGGTGACCCTTGCTGAGGGCGCTTTGCCGGATGCTCCAGCGGGTTACTCCTTCGTGTCCAGTGGTTTGTCGGCTGACACCATCACGATTCTGGCTGACGACAATGCCGACATTGCGTGGTCGGTGACCAACACTTACGGAGAGGTTGCTACTCCAGAAGTGTTCGGCTCATTCAACCTCCGCAAGATCCTGTCTGGTGTTGACGCTGCCAAGTTCCCCGAAGGAACCGTCTTCCCGGTGACGGCGACCTGGACCGTCGATGGCCAAGCGGATTCTAAGGTGTTCGCTCTGCCCGCTGACGGAACCGTTGTCGACTCCGAATTGGCGCTGCCTGAAGGCACTGTGGTGACCCTAGTTGAAGGCACCCTGCCGGATGCTCCGGAGGGCTACACCTTCGTATCTAGCGGCGTATCTGCTGAGTCCATCACGATTCTGGCTGACGACAACGCCGACATCGCGTGGAGTGTGACCAACACCTACGGAGAGGTTGCTACTCCAGAGACATTTGGCGGATTCGACCTGGCCAAGGTGCTCAAGGGCGTGACGGCGGACGACCTGCCCAAGGGCACTGTCTTCACCGTCGTCGCGAAGTGGACCGTTGACGGCGAAGAGTTCTCGGAGGAGTTTGCTCTTCCAGCAGACGGGACCGTCGTGGAAGGTCCCAAGGACCTCCCGATCGGCACAGTCGTGTCCTTTGAAGAGGTGAAGATCCCAACCGTGAAGGGCTACACCTTCAAGGGAGTGGAGTTCTCCGCAAACGACATTGAGATAACGGACGGCGAAACCCTGGTTGTTTCGGCAACTAATACGTACCAGAAGGATGGCTCTCTGGCTGTAACCGGTGCGACAGCACCAGGAGTCGCCGGTGCCGCGCTGGTGCTGTTGATCCTGGGTGGCGGTGCGCTAGCACTGTTGCGTCGCCGGGAGTGGAACGCCTAACCGCGTAACACAATAGAGGGGTCTTCGGACGGCATAGCAGCGCGCTTGCCGATCCGAGGGCCCCTCCGTTGCATTTGGCAGACCCCCTGTTCCTGAAGAACGTCACCATGGGCGGTGGGAGTCGCCGCCTTTTTTGGCCGGTAGGATGGCGTGTGCCAACACGCGTTCACGGACGCTGCTGGTGTCGCGACCCAGCCAGAAACGGTTGGGGAACAGCGGACTATCGGGCGTGGTGACGAAAGTCAGCGTAACCGACGTCCGTTTACTCGACGTGTCGCGTGTTTGGAAAGGAGCGGCGGACCCACAGGCGAACTGAACACGCCTAGGGGAGAGGGCCCGCGAAAACAGAAAACAATGGATACGAACCTGGACATCCCAACCCGCTTGGAGAAGGTCGCGACCTTGGAGGGTGCCACCGTCTTGCTCAAGCCGGTCAGCCCAGACGACACAGAACGCGTTTACGACGCGTGCCAAGACGCCCAGTTCGCGAAGTGGTTGCCCTTCGCGTCGGAGGGATACACGTGGGAGCAGGCTGAGCAGTTCACCAAGCAGCTGGTCCCGCAGTCGTGGGCGGCGGGAAACCCGCTGTGGGGCATCTACGCCCTCGACAAAAACGGACGTCCGGGCGCCCTTGCCGGAACCATCGACATTCGTGATCAGGGCGAGGGCGTATGGGAAATCGGATTCTGGATGCACCGCGATTCCCAGGGGAAGGGCCTCACGACGGCCGCCAACCGCCTGGCCGTGGACGCGGCGTTCAAAGAGTTGGGTGCGAAGCGAATCCTCCACCACGCGAAGGTGGGTAACCACGCGTCCCGCAGGATTGCGCGCAACCTAGGTTTTCGTCCCGAGGGCGTAAGGCGCATTGAGTTGCCAAACGGCACCATTGAGAACCAGTGGCAATCGGCGCTCCTTCACTTTGATTGGCAGGAAAGCGACGCCCTCGCCCCTAACTTCCCCCCTGTTCCGCCCGCACATGTCCTACCCGGGGATCGCCCTGCGGACCTCGTCGCGGAGTTCCACCACGTTTATGGCATGCCGAACCGCGTGGATGAGGGTGCCCGCGCGGACCTAGATTTTGAGCGCCTCAACATGCGGATGTCGCTGATCAAAGAGGAAGTGACGGAACTGGTGGATGCCGTGTACGGCGGTGCGGCCAGCCAGGAACTGTCAAAAACCTTGGCGACCTTGTCTGACGAGCTGAACCGCGACGTCGTGGAGACCGCGGACGCGCTGGCTGACCTTATATATGTCATCTACGGGATGGCGTTTGAAGTGGGCATTGACCTGGATGAGGTCCTGGCCGAAGTTCATTCCTCCAACCTGTCCAAACTGATGCCCGACGGATCCGTGAAACGTAGGGAGGACGGCAAGATCCTGAAGGGCCCGAACTTCCGTGAACCACGTATTGCCAAGGTTTTGGAGAGCGGAATTGAACCGACTTCCCGGGCAGAAACGGCCTCCAAGTGACCAATCCTCTTCTTCACCCCTCCGATCTAGCGTTCGGTTTACCTGATTTTGCGGCCATTTCGTGCGAGGACGTTAGGGAAGCCCTCCTTCTTGGCATGGAAAATGAAAAAGAGCAGTGGCGGGCAATCGCATCTGATCGGCAACCCGCGACGGTCGACAACACCATCGGTGCGATCGATGCAGCCGGGAACGTTCTGGGGCGCGCTACCGCTGTCTTCTACACGCTCCTTTCCTCTATTGGCGGCGATGACTACAACGCTTTGTATGAGGAGCTGGCGCCCCAGTTCTCAGAACATGAGGATCAGTTCTGGATGGACGAAGCCATCTACAACCGGTGCGTGGAGGTGGCTGGCCTTCCCGACCTCGACCCGGAAACGAAGGGGTTCACGGAAGAGTTGATCGCGGGTTTCAAGCGCAGTGGCGTTTTCTTGCCGGCGCCCCAGAAGGAGGAGCTGCGTGGCCTCAACGCCAAGATCGCCGCGCTGCAAGCGCAGGTTGATGCGCGCATCACCAAGCAGCTGGAACGCACCGCGACCACCGGG
The DNA here is from genome assembly GCA_964616925.1 of uncultured Actinomyces sp. Classification (GTDB taxonomy): domain Bacteria; phylum Actinomycetota; class Actinomycetes; order Actinomycetales; family Actinomycetaceae; genus Scrofimicrobium. Next base: position 27,628 of record CAZTTD010000008.1, on the reverse strand, counting down.
TCGGACACGGCGGAACTTCGGGGTCTAAGCGACGCGGAAGTGGAAGCGGCGGTCAAGGCCGCCAAGGGGTCGGGCCACGCGTGGCAGCTTCATGCGACGAACTACTCTCAGCCGCCCCAAATCGCGTCGGTGGCCAGCCATGAGGTACGAGGGCGGTTGCTGAACGACTCAATCAACCGCGGGTTGGGTGCGGATCCGGAGCTGGATACTAGGGCGTTGATAACGGAGCTCGCTGCCAAACGTGCTGAGCGAGCAGAACTTTTGGGCTACCCCGACCACGCAACGCTCGCGATGGATGACCAGACGGTCCCGTCTCCAAAGGAGGCACTGGAGCTTCTGCGGACCGTGGGCGCTGCGGCGATCTCACGTTTGGAGGAGGAGCGCGCGGTGTACCGGGCTGCCGCTGAAAAGGACGGCCACACTCTGGGACGCGAGGACTGGGTTTACTACCAGGAGCGCGCGCTTGGAGATCAGTTGGGGGTGGGGCAGGAGGAGCTCGCTCAATACTTAGACCTGAACCGCGTCGTGAATGACGGACTGTTCTTCGCCGCTAACCGCCTGTACGGACTTACTTTCCGCCCTCGCCCCGATCTACGTGGTTGGGAAGAGGACGTGATGGTATGGGAGGTTTTTGACGAGGACGGAAGGCCGCGTGGCCTGTTCTTGGCGGACTACTACCGGCGCCCGGGTAAGAGTGGTGGCGCGTGGATGAGTGAGTTGCAGTCCGCGTGCGGTCGGGCCGGGACACTCCCGATCGTCACGAATGACGCGAACTTTGAGAAACCCGCGTCGGGGGAGCCTACTTTGCTCACCTGGGATGAGGTGGAGACGTGCTTCCATGAGTTCGGCCACGCGCTGCACGGCCTGCTCAGCAACACTTATTACGACTCCACCGCGGGGACGGAGGTGCCCGCGGACTTTGTGGAACTGCCCAGTCAGTTGAATGAAATGTGGGCTTACAATCCGCTGGTCTTAGCGCAGTACGCGCGCCACTGGAAGACGGGGGAGCCGCTGCCCGCAAAGATCGCGGAGAAGTTGGCCGCGTCCAAGCATTTTGGGCAGGCTTTCGCGACATTGGAGTACGTGCAGTCCGCGGTCATTGACCAGTATTGGCACATGTCGGGGGAGAGTTTGCCGGCCGGTATTGACGATTTTGAGGAGTTCGAGGGCGGGGCTCTTCGCGACTCTGGATCTTTTCACGAGCTGGTTGTCCCCAGGTACCGTAGCGCGTATTTTGCCCACACCTTCGCCGGTGGGTATGACGGTGCCTACTATTCTTATATGTGGGCTGAAGCGATGGTGGCGGAGTTGGAGGAGTGGTTTAGGCGCAACGCGAAAACCACTGCTGATGGGGGGAGCGATGGCGGGCTCAACCGTGAGACCGGTCGGAAGCTGGTGGAGGAGCTGTTGAGCCGCGGTAACTCCCGGGACCCGTTGGACTCCTTCGTTGCGGTGAATGGACATTTGCCAAATGGCGCTGCCGTTGTAAGACGCCGAGGGCTTGGTAAAACGCGTATCCTTAGATGATCGACCAACTAGACTCCGGGAGGGCCAAAGTGGCTCGTGTAATTGTGATCGGTGGCGGCTATGGCGGAATCACCGTAGCGAAGGGACTGGACCCCGTCGCAGATGTTGTGCTGATTGAGCGTAACGACAGATTTGTTCACCATGCGGCGGCGCTGCGTGCGGCCGTGGATGATGTGTGGGAGCAGGCCATATTTATGCCCTACTCATACCTGCTGAACAACGGGGAAGTTATTCAGGGGAATGTCTCCCGTGTTGAGGGGAATAAGGTCTACATGTATGGCCGCGAACCGATTGAGGGGGACTACATTGTCCTCGCCACCGGTTCCACGTATCCCTTCCCGGCGAAGCACATAACCGCGCATAGCGCTGTCGCGAAGCATCGTCTGCGTGAACTGCGTGCGGGCCTGAAGAATGCGCAGAAGGCACTGGTCGTTGGGGCCGGCACTGTTGGTTTGGAGATGGCAGGGGAGTTGCGCGCGGCTTTCCCGGACCTTGAGATTGAGATTGTCGAAGCGGAATCAGACATGCTGTCTGCCCCTGGATACACCAAAGAGTTCAGGGAAATGGTTCGTGAGCAGCTGGAAGAACTGGACATCACGGTGAAGCCGGGTCAGAAGCTGGCTTACCTGCCTCCGACGCCTCCGGGGACACTGGGCAGGTTTGAGGTGGAGACGACTGCTGGTGAGATCGTGGACGCGGACGTTTGGTTCCAGTGCTATGGGTCAACGCCGGTGTCGGGCTACCTGCGCGGCACAGAGTATGAGGACGCCCTGAACCACGATGGCACTGTGCGTGTGCTTCCGACCCTGCAGGTCGCAGGCCATGATCACACCTATGCGCTTGGTGACATTACTGACGTTCCTGAAGCGAAGCGCGCGGATGCGGCGCGTAGCCAGGCGCGGATCGTTGTTGCCAACATTGCCTCTCAGATTGAGGGTGGAGATCCCGTGGTGACTTATGAGCCTAAGAGGGATTGGATTGTCCTTCCTCTTGGCCCGAACCATGGTGCTTCACAGTTGTTTGACGGTGAAGGTAACACACGCGTGGTTGGCTCCACTGAGACGGCGGAGATCAAGGGAACGGACCTGATGGTTTCGGTTATCCGTTCTCAGCTGGCGCTACCGTAGTAGGTCGCTCGCTTATCTCACGGCAGACGCGCGTTCTCTCGCGGGGCGTTCACCTACCGGGCGCTCGGCGCCTAGCGGGCGCTCGCTCATCGGGCGTCCGGCGCGCGTTTGCTCACCGGGCGCTTGGCAGGGGTGCACGCTCGGCCTGCGGATTTTCTACAGATCCGCACCTGGTACGCGCTCTGTTGCTGGGTGCTCACTCATCACGTGCGCGAAGGTGCGCAGTGGTGGGTTAGGGTTGGGGTATGTCCCAGAATGCTCGTGTTGCCCTCAGCCGCTTGGTGGCTGCCCTTGAACACCACTACGACATGGCCTGCAATGCTGATGTTGTAAAGCCGGCAATGTTGGAAGATGCAGAGGTGCGCCTTCAGGACGCATTCTTCACTTACGACGATGCGCTCTTTACCAGCTATGGAATAGAGCTGCCGCTGGAGCTGCTGGATGATGAAGAAGACGAAGACTCGGACGACGACTTCGACGACCACTCCGAAGATGACTTCGACGACACGGACGATTCTTTGGCTGACCTCTTCAACGAAGACTAAACCTGGGCATCCACCCCACCAGCAAATCAAGTGGTCAAACTTGGTTTCGAACGGTGAGTCCACAGCGGACGGAGCGGAACCAGAATCCGTGTAAGTCGCGTGTAAGCGCGCCCACTTTTCTCAGGAAAGTACCTGTTTAGAGGCGCTTGGCTCAGGGCTGGTTGTGCCATATCGTCAACGCTGCGTGACTGACTGGTGGGATGGCTGGCCCGGGAAGTTTTCTTGGGGTGCATATATGAGCGTCGAGTTTGCACCCTGTGTGGAGTTGGCTCTGGATGTGTGGAGTTGACGTAGCCATGTTCGGTCATCGCGGCGGGACGGCTCATCACGGCAAACCTCACTAGCAACCTAGTCAGCACGGTCGTGTTCCCGTGGGGTGGGCAGCGGCTGGTCGGTCCATATGGAGGAGGGAGCCTACGTCGTATTTAGGGGCGGGGCTCCCAGACTGTGCCGTTACCGACTGTTGTCCCAAACCGCCGGCTGAGGGATGACATGGTGCGAACGGGTTTTGAGCCGGAGCCGTAGCGTCATGCGAGAGCCGCTGGTTCGTGCCGACTCTCTTGGGCTCGTTTCAGGGTCTCCTCTGTCCCCTTTTAGGGCTTAGATCTTCCCCGACGGCCCTCAGTCCGACCTACCGCGAGCTCCAACGCCTCGGACCCCATCAAACGACAGCCAATCGAGCCAGAATGTGATGGACCTGCCCGCATCAACTGTGCCTATTGCTTGCCACATTGGAACTTTCGTGTTGCGTCAAGTTGAATTCCCCGGTTGCGGCGGGGGATTTTCCCCGTTTACCTCTGGGTGGTCCGTCTTCCCCTTTATTGCTCAAAAACAGTGATTGTTTTCCTAGATGTTGCTAGTGTTCCTGGATGTTGTAAGTTTTCCTGCCTGTGACCCCTTCACAGACAGCCAAACTTGCAACTGAGGGGAAAACTCGTAGTTTTCCTGTTTATCGCAGCCAATTCAGACCCCGTTTTCCTGCTTGTTGTAAGTTTGGCTGTTTGTTGTAGAGGCGCGGCCGGTTGTTTTCCTGGATGTTGTTTGTTTTCCTGCTTGCTGCAGCGCGGCACCACCGGACGACACCGGATCCAGTCGCCAGCCAGACTTTTAGGCTCTCGCGGGCCCTTGTTGGCCTGTGCAAGACCCCCGCGGGCCTTTGCAGGCAAGCCTGAGGCGTGGACAGGCGTGGACTTGACCTGATTTCGCTCCGATTTGACACCTATTCGGCCCCCGCGCGCTTTAGAGCGCCGTTATCGCCGCAGACCGCCGCTATAGCTGCGCGACAACGGCGATCTTAAGCGATACCGACGATCTAACGTTTTGGACCGCACCACCGGGGGCTCTGGGAAGATCTTGCACAGGTCTTTTGGGGTTTGCCGCCGCCGCAACGCGGGCAAAGAGGGGCCAAACCCGAGTGCTTTGCCAGCTGCGCCCGAAACGGACTCCAAACGGGGCTGTTTTGCGAACGACCTTCCCGAAACCGAGGGCTTAGAGGGCGTTGTGCTTGAGGGAATCGACACACAGGGCACGTAGAGTGCACCTAGAGGGTTACCGCCACTTCGCTTAGAACATCGCGGAGCTCTCTTTGAAGGATCAATGGCTCGGCGTCTAACAGCTGCTCCAACTGACGTGCATTGCGCGGTCCTATGACGGCGGATGTCACGGAAGGTTGGGCCAAAACCCAAGACAGAGCAATCTGGGCGGGCGTTGTATCCAGGCTGGTGGCGGCCCTTGCGACAGCCTCAACGACACGCGCATGGCGCTGCGTCAAATACGGTTCGACCAGCGACGAAAGGTGGCCCGTCGCCGCCCTCGAATCCGCGGGTGTCGAATGGCGGTACTTCCCGGTGAGCACACCTTGAGCCAGCGGACTCAAAGCAAGGAAGCCCATCCCTTTTTGAGCTCCGTGGCGCATCAGCGACTCCCGCGGACTGGCATCCAGCAAAGAAAAGGGGGCGGCCAGTGCCGCGAACGTGTCTGCGCGTTGCGCTGTGATAGCGCCGAAGTCCCATTGGTCGAGGCCGGCGATGCCCGCGTACATGGCCTTCCCCGTGTCCAATGCGTGTTGGACGCTTCCGTGTATTTCCGCCACTGAAATGCCGTGGGTTGGGCCGTGGACAACCCAGAGGTCCACGTGGTCCGTGCCCAGCGCGCGCAATGCCTGGTTCAAAGATTCCAGGAGATTTCTGCGCGAGGTCCGAGGTCCCAGCTCCATTGACGGCGGATGCACCAGTGGGCCGGTTGGCTCTGGCAGAGATCCCGAATGCAGGACCAACACAACGTCCGACCTGCGCGTGGAGCGTGAAAGAGCTCTTCCAACGGCCTCCACTCGCCCCTCAAAAACGCGGCTTCCCCAGTCAGAAGGAACATCAAGGGTTGTGCCCCCGGCTGCCATGTAAGTGGTGAGCAGTTCCTCTGCTTCTATGTCGTCAGTGTCTCCACCCCATGTGAGTGTGCCAAGACTCAGAGCCGAAAGTGCCAGTCCGTGATTGCCAAGGCGTCGAATCTCCATGTGCTCGATTGTACGTGGGGGAATGGTCGTGGAGCGTTGAGGACGCGATAGGCTGGCCACTATGGATTGGCTTGAAGCCCTGATACTGGGTCTTGTTCAAGGTTTGACCGAATTCCTCCCCATATCGTCTTCGGCGCACCTGCGGGTTGTTGCTGAGCTGATTGGCGCGGGGGATCCTGGAGCAGGATTCACAGCGATAACGCAGATCGGCACTGAAACGGCGGTGCTCATCTTCTTCTGGAAAGACATTGTGCGGATCATCCGACAATGGTGGTTCTCCTTACCGTTCTTCGGACCGGACCGAAGGGTTCCTTCGTCTGACCCGGATGCGCGGCTCGGCTGGATGATCATTGTCGGCTCAATACCCGTGGCAGTTCTTGGGCTTTTATTGGAGAGCTGGATAGATACAACATTCCGAAACCTATGGATAACAGTTGTGATGCTGGCGGCTTTTGGTCTTCTGCTCGGCTGGGCGGACAGGGTCGGAAAGAAGGTACGAACCCTTGACAAGATGACATGGGGACAGGCCGTCACATACGGCTTTGCCCAGTCATTGGCTCTTATTCCTGGTGTTTCGCGCTCAGGTGGCACCATCACGGCGGGCCTCTTGATGGGCTTCACGCGTGAGGCTGCGGCAAGATACTCATTCCTTTTGGCCTTGCCTGCCGTCTACGCGTCCGGTTTCTACAAGCTTTTCAAGGCACTTGGCGGGGAAGGGGACCTTTCGTGGGGCCCCACGATCATGGCCACCGTCGTCGCCTTTGTCGTCGGGTACCTGGTCATTGTCTGGTTCCTGAACCTTATTTCGACGAAGTCTTTCGAGCCGTTCGTCATATACCGAATCGTCTTCGCCGCCCTCATAGCGGTCCTGCTGGTCTTCGGGGTACTGTCCCCGGTGTCGATGTTCGCAGGGTAACTTTTCCCAACGCGCTATTTGGAGGCGCCCTAACTAACGGAGGATCACCGACTTGAATACTTCAACGCCCCTTTCGGACGTTGGCGCACCAGAGCCGGAGGAATCTGCTTTTGCGCCACTAGAAGCCGTTTTGATCGACATGGACGGAACCGCGGCAGACACGGAACCGCACTGGTATGCAGCGGAAGCCAAGTACGTGGAGCAGTATGGCGAATCCTGGGATATGGATGACGCCCACAAGCTGGTCGGAACCCCGATTGTCACTACGACTAACGCGTTGCGTGAACGTACCGGTTCAGATGACACGCATGAAGAGATCTTGGCGTTCCTCATCGAAGAGCTGGTAGAGGCGATCTCCACAGGTCGGGCAGCCCCGCGCCCGGGAATATTGGAGCTGATTGATGCGCTGGATGACGCGGGTATTCCCACCGCGTTGGTAACGTCCTCCCATGCGCCGTTGGCCCAGGCGTTCGTCGGTGCACTGCTGCCCCGTACATTCGATGCGGTCGTATCTGGCGATGACGTTAAGAACCTCAAACCCGACCCGGAGCCCTATCTTCTGGCTGCTTCCAAGCTTGGGGTGGATCCCGCGCAGTGCGTCGTCCTTGAGGACTCCCCATCTGGGATTGGATCCGGCATCGCGTCCGGGGCCAGCGTGATCGGCATCCCGTGCATTGTTGACGTCCCCAAACGAGAGAACCTGTCACGCGTCGCGTCCGCCGCGGAGTTATCAATCCCGCTGTTGGTCCGCATTGCCGCGGGCGAAGTAGTGGACACTCTTGACGATGAGGGCGAGGGCGGGAACGAGGGCGCGGACGCGGTCGAGCGCGAGTAGGAAGACAAAGACACGGAAGACCGAGTAGACGCGCGAGCGTAGGCAGGCGAGGGCGAGTAGGAAGACAGCGGCAAGCAGCGCGACGCGGGCGGCGCGGAACACCAGGTGACTGGGCGCCCGCCTAACACCTCAGGACGCCTGCTTGACTTTCAGCAGGTTCTCTAACCCTTCCGAAGGTATTGGCTTCATCGTTCCCCCGAACGCCGGGCAGTCGGCCTGATATGCGCACCAATCACAAAGGCGCGACGTACGCGGATCAAACCGTTCACGTTGGGCGTCCCCGCTGATCCGGTCCCAAAGCTGATTCACCTCAATCTCAAACGCGTCTATGTCACGCGCCAGAGGATCCAGCGTCAGAACGTCAGAGGTCCGCAGGTAAAGCAGTTGCATCCGCGCCGGCAACCGCCACGCCTCACGCAACAGAAGCGCGTAAAACCGCATCTGGTAAAGCGCTTCATTCATGAACCTAGGGGAAGGGGCCTTCCCCGTCTTGTAGTCGATCACCCGAAGCGCACCATTCGGGGCCTGGTCAATGCGGTCGATGATCCCACGCAGCAGTATCCCTGATGACAGGCGAGCATCCACGAACTTCTCAAGTCCCCTGGGGTTCAGGTTTTCGGGCTTTTCGAGCCCGAAATAGTTGTGGATCAGCGCCTCCGTATCCGCAAACGCCGCGTCCATCTTCTCTTTTTCCGAGAACAGTTCCGCCGCCAGCGCGTCCCGCTCCAACACGTACTTCCACGCCGCAGGCAGTATGGATATTGCGTTCGAGGGCGTCCGCGCCGCGTTAGGTGCGCCGAACAAATCCTCCAACGCCTTGTGCACAACGTTCCCCTTCACGGTTGCCTCCGTCGGGGGTTGGCGTATTCCGTCCACCACGGAGTAGCGGAACTTCAGCGGGCACTGCAAATATTCCTTCGCGCGTGAGGCGGACAGGGCGGGTTGTCTACTCATGCGCCCAACACTATCCCTACCCTCCGACAACATAGGAAGCAGGAGCGGAGGAAACCCGCCAAAGGCAACGGGAGGTGTGTGGATTCACGCCGGTTGCACGGTGAGGACCAAGGGCCCCCTTAGTAAGGTGGAAGCGGAAGACTTTGAGACCGAACGGAACAGAATGACTAAAGGATCCCGCCCTATGCCCGGTGGTCAAGCAGGGCGGCGCGGACCACTGTCCGCTGGTGATCGTGTACAGGTCACGGATCCAAAGGGTCGGCTTCACACCGTCACATTGGTGCCCGGCGGCCACTTCCAAACCAACCGCGGCTCCCTGAACCATGACGACGTGCTTGGAAAACCGGACGGTCAGATCGTAGAGATCGCCGACGGAAAGACCTTCCAGGTCATGCGTCCGCTCCTGTCCGACTACGTGCTTTCGATGCCCAGGGGAGCGGCGATAATCTACCCCAAGGATTCCGGCCAGATACTCCAGTTGGCAGACGTCTTTCCGGGCGCGCGTGTTTTGGAGGCAGGGGTTGGCTCGGGTGCCCTTAGCCTGTCGCTGCTGAGCGCCCTTGGGCCTGATGGTTTGCTCCACTCCGTTGAGCAGAGGGAAGAATTCGCCGCCATAGCGGCCGCGAATGTGGACCTGTGGTTCGCGGGTCGCCACCCCGCTTGGGAGTTGGAGGTTGGCAACGTGGGGGACGCCCTCGAACTGGCACCCGCCCACTTCTACGACCGCGTCATTCTGGACCTTCTGGACCCATGGGAGTATGTCGAGGGCGTTGCGCACGCCCTAGCCCCCGGTGGGGTTTTCCTGTCTTATGTCGCCACGGTTCCGCAGATGTCGCGGGTGGTGGAGGCGTTGCGGGCCAGCGGTATGTTCTCCAACCCGCACTCGGTCGAAACGCTGGTGCGCTCCTGGCATGTTGAGGGTTTGTCCGTGCGACCGGATCACCGCATGGTTTCCCACACTGGCTTCCTCATTACGGCGCGAAGGCTTGCGCCGGGTAGCGCTACGCATGCGCTTACACGGCGTCCCGCTCCGGCAGCCAGCGGCAAGGGTGGGGAATGGGATGACGTTGAAGAGTGGACTTTGGAATCACTTGGAATGCGTAGCCCCAACGCGAAGAAGCTTCGCAGGCTGAGGCGCGACGTTGAAGGCAGGGTCGCCAGATGGCTTGATGAGCACGCCGCAGCGGCAGGCGCAACGCAGGGTGAAACAGCGGAGGGCGCGGTGCAAGACCAGGCGGCGACTGAGGCGAAGCGAGACGAGGGCGCGACGCGGGGCGAAACAACGCCAGAAGCGACGCAAGACAAAGAGGACCAGGAGGGACCTGATGGACAATAACTCAACTGTTCCGCACTTGCGGCTCCAGGTGTCAGGACTGGAAGAAAAGAACGCGAACCTCACGGACGCACTCTTGCGTGCACGCAAGCAGATCATGGATCTGCAAACCCAGGTTGACCTGCTGAATCGGCCTCCATCGGCCATCGGTATCTTGGTTTCCACCCACCCGCGCACACTTGAGGTGGAGGTCATGCTTGGAACCCGGCGGATGCGCTTGGCGACGGCGCCTGACCTGGATTTCTCGGCGCTCAGCCCCGGCCAGCTCCTGCGAATCGATGAACGCCAGACCGTGGCTCAGGGGCTCGGATTCCCGAAAGATGGGACGCTTTCTACCGTCCTCGAACTGATTGGCACGGACCGCGCACTGGTTAGTTCAAACAGCGGTCAAGACTATGTCCTAACCCTGGCAGGCCCCCTGCGCCACGGCGCGCTGGAGGCCGGGGACTACGTAATGACTGATCTGCGGGCCGGATTCGCGTATGAGCGGGTAGTGCGCACGGACATTGAAGAGCTGCTGACCCCGGAGGTCCCCGACGTCTCTTATAACGACATCGGTGGTTTGGATGAGCAGATAACCCAGGTTCGTGACGCCATTGAGCTCCCCTTCGCCCATCCGGAACTGTTTGCTCGCTACCACCTGAGCCCGCCGCGCGGAATCCTCCTTTACGGCCCTCCTGGTTGTGGAAAGACTCTGATCGCGAAAGCGGTCGCAACATCCCTTTCTGCCGGACACAAAGACAAGAAAACCTATTTCATCTCCATTAAGGGTCCGGAGTTGCTGAACAAGTTTGTTGGAGAGACAGAGCGCCACATCCGCTCCATATTTGAGCGGGCGCGCGCCCTTGCTTCCTCCGACGTCCCCGTCGTCGTCTTCTTCGATGAGATGGAAGCGCTTTTCCGCACCCGTGGAACGGGAATCTCTTCCGATGTTGAAACGATGATCGTCCCCCAACTCCTTGCCGAAATGGACGGCCTGGAAAAACTGGAAAACGTCGTGGTCATCGGCGCGTCCAACCGCCCCGACATGATTGACCCCGCGGTTCTGCGCCCCGGGAGGCTGGACGTGCGTATCCGCGTTGAGCGTCCCAACCGACGCCAAGCCGGCGACATCTTCACCAAGTACCTGACGACGGAACTACCGATCGCGCCCGATATGGTCATCAAGGAGGGCAGCCCTCAGAACGCGGTAAACGTGATGATTGAGGCCGCCCTCGACCGTCTATACAGCCGAGACCGACACACCGCGCTTTTTGAGGTCGTTCTGGCCGACGGTTCCACCCAAATGATCTACCTGGGCGACCTGGTGTCGGGCGCCATGATCGCGGGCACCGTTGAGCGCGCCAAGAAACTTGCGATCAAAGAGTCTTTGGAGACGGGCGAGGGCGGAATGTCCACCCTGCTCCTCCTGAAGGGCGTGGAGGAGGAAACAAGGGAGTCGATAGAGCTCGCTTCCACCACCAGCCCCGAAGAATGGGCACGCACCGTTGGACTGCGCAGCACAGACGTGGTTAGCGTGACCACTCTTGGGAGGGCCTAAACGATGGCAACATCCACGCCAAAGCGCGTTATCGGGACGGAAACCGAATACGGCATCTACGACCCTGACGACACCTATGCAAATCCCATCCAACTCTCAACGGAGGCGGTGCGGACTTGGGGAGCCAACTACAGGAGCCCACTTGGACCGGTGGGCTGGGACTACCGCGCCGAAGATCCACTGAACGACATCCGCGGAATGCGGTTGGACAGGGCATCGGTGGACCCGTCACTTCTCACCGATGACCCCTACCACCTGGCACCTGCAGGCGGGTCGGAAGCCCTTCCTGCCCCAACGGAAGAGCAGTTGCGTTTGCCGCGTCCGACCTCGATCGTCCTCACCAATGGCGCCCGGTTCTACGTTGACCACGCACACCCGGAGTACTCAGCCCCGGAAACCTCCAACGCCCGCGCAGCAGTCCTATGGGACTTAGCGGGGGATGAGGTTGCACGCCGGGTCATGGACATGCGCGCCAAAGCAGGTTTGAGCCCCATCGTCCTTGTCAAAAACAACGTCGACGGCAAAGGCGCGACCTACGGGTCCCATGAGAACTACCAGGTGAAGCGCAGCGCTGACCTGGATGACCTCATCCGATTCTCAATCCCGTTCCTAGTTACCCGCCAAATCTTCTGCGGCGCGGGGCGCGTCGGGTTGGGGCAGAAGTCGGAGCGGGCAGGTTTCCAGATCTCCCAACGCGCGGACTACGTCGAAAATGACATCGGGTTGGAGACGACGTTCAACAGGCCGATCTTCAATACTCGCGACGAACCCCACTCCAACCACCACTACTGGCGCCGCGTCCACGTCATCGGTGGGGACGCCAACCAGTTCCACGACTCCATGTTCCTGCGTCTTGGCACAACCGCGCTGGTCCTGCGCGCGTTGGAAGAAGACACGAACATGGAATGGGAGACGCTGGACCTGGATAATCCGGTCGAGGCCGTCAAAGAAATCTCCCAAGACCTCACGCTGAAGCGGGAGCTGCAGATGCGCAACGGGGACGCGGCCACAGCCCTCGAAATACAAAGACGCTACATAGAACTGGTTACGCAGGCGCTTCAGGGGAAGCTCTCCAACACTGAAAACGAGGTACTGGAGCGGTGGGCAGACACCCTGGATCGGATGGAGGCGGACCTCTTTTCCGTGGCATCCGAAGTTGAATGGGTGGGGAAGTACGCGCTGCTGAAGCGCCAGAAAGACAGACTGAAGACGACGTGGGATGACGCGCGGATTGTGGCCATGGACCTCCAGTGGGGAGACCTGCGTCCGGACAAGTCGCTGGTCGCCGCGCTGGAACGTGCCGGAATGGTGAACCGCATGTTCACCCAGGACCAGATTGACTGGGCCGTCGACAACCCGCCGCAAGACACGCGCGCGAAAGCCCGCGGGGAAGCCGTCAGTCACGATGAAGCTTTGCGTCAGGCGTCGTGGACGTCTTTGGTGCGGGAGGACGCGGGCGCGTGGGTTAGGGTACCGCTTGCGGACCCGACCGACCCGGGTGTGCCCGGTGGTGCTCAGCCAACGAACTAGGATTTAGACATACGGGAGGGGACGGAAAATGGCACAGTTGAACGTTTACGGTGGCCAGGGAGAAGGCGACGATGAGGACGAGGGCGAGGTTGGCGGCCAAGTCCAGGTCAACATCCTTGACTCCATCCTTGATGAGATCGACGTGGTGCTTGAGCAGAACGCCGAATCATTCGTGCAGGGGTTTGTGCAAAAGGGCGGAGAGTAAGTGCGTAGGCGCATCTTCGGCATAGAAACGGAGTACGGTCTCACCTGCGCGTCTCTAACCGGAGGGGCGCCACCGATGGGCCCTGAGGAGGCGGCGCGGATCCTCTTTGATCCACTGGTGAAGAAGGGGCGCTCCACGAACGTCTTCTTGCGCAACGGGGGCAGGCTCTACCTGGACGTTGGCGCACACCCGGAATACGCAACCGCGGAATGCGCGGACCTGTGGGATCTTTTGGCGCAGGTTCGTGCCGGCTCCGACATCTTGGCGGGTATGGCGGTGGAGGCGGATGCCGCGATGGCCGCAACCGACACACAGGGCGCAATGCACCTGTTCGCCAACAACCTGGACTCTGCTGGCAACTCTTTCGGATGCCACGAAAACTACCTTCTGCGCCGAAGCCGGGACTTTCGGGAGATGGCTGATGCTCTCATCGCCTTCTTCGTGTCGCGGCAGATAATCGCGGGTGCAGGAGCGGTGGTGGAGGGCGAGGACGGACCGACGTACTCATTTTCTGCTCGCGCCGACCAGATGCACGACGCCCTTTCTGGGGCGACAACCCGCGTTCGTCCCATAATCAACACGCGGGATGAGCCGTTGTCGGATTCGACCTCGTACAGAAGACTGCACGTGATCGTTGGCGACACCAACATGGCGGAGCCCTCCACCGCGCTGAAGGTTGCCTCAACCGACATCGTGTTGCACGCGTTGGAGTCGGGTGTGAACCTTTCCGACCTGACGTTGGCGGATCCGATGGCCGCGATCCGAGCGATTAGTACCGACCTCACCGGCACGCACGCGGTTGAGTTGGCCGATGGACGCCACATGACGGCGGTGGAGTTGCAGGATCAGATCCGAACCCGCTGCCTGCGCGTTTTGGAGGGGGAGGACGTGGGGGAGCTCTACCAGTACCTGATTGGGCTGTGGGGGCGCGCTCTTGCCGCGGTCTCCAGCGGGGACTGGTCCAGCATCGACACGGAGCTGGACTTTGCGATCAAGAAGAAACTGGTTGACGCCTACATGCAACGCACTGGCGCAGCCTTGGATGACCCGCGGGTTTCCCGACTCATACTGGCCTATCACGACATAACGGCCAGCGGCTTGTTGCCAAAGCTTGAGGACACAGGCGCGGTAGTGCGCCTGACCAGCACGGAACAGGTTGATTACGCGGTTGTCGGTGCGCCGACAACAACACGGGCGTCCCTGCGCGGCCGGGTGATTGGCGCGGCAGAGGACCACATGCGCGACCTTGGGGCGGACTGGGTGACTCTGCGACTGGAAGGGGAGGGCATGCTGGTTACGCTGCAGGACCCCTTCGCAACTGAGGACGAGGGCGTGGATAAGCTCCTTTCCGTCATTGAGGCGGCGTAAGCTCCAATAACAATGTCCAATCCATTTCCTTCCCGCGCAAGCATTCACGGAAAGCGAGCTTCCGTGACGAATCAGCGTGCCGAAAGAGCGGAACTCCTAGTGGAGAAGGCTGACCAACAGCCCGCTCCGCAACCGGAAGAGCCCGCGTCGCAATCGGAAGAACCCGCGCCGCAGCAGGCAGAACCCGCGCAGCCTGAGGAAGAAACGGCGCCACTAGAGGAAGAGCCCGCGCCGCGGCGCGAAGCGCCCGTGGCCCCGCGGAAAAAGAGGACCCATCTCTGGGCCTGGGTGGTTGGCGTTAGCATCACGTCCCTTGCCGTGATTGCCGGCGTGCTTTTTGGTGGCTTCGTCGGGTGGCAGGCAGGTATGCCGCCGGTTACCGCGGTGGAAGGTCCCATGGACCGTGTCAGTGTGACGGGCCGCCAAGGTTCCCAGCCCGTGCTGTCGCTGGAGAGTCCGGTGGATGTTTACTCCACCAAGTTGCGCGTGCAAACCCGCGGTGACGGGCGGGTAATCACTGAAGACGGCCCCGTCCTCGTATCCGTAACCGCCTTTGACGGGAAAAGCGGGGCTAACCTCAACCCGGACGGTAGCGCGAACTTGCTTTTGGCGTCGGCAAACCAGACGGATTTGGGTAGTCTGCTCAGTTCCTTGCTGATTGGAAGCACGGAGGGGTCGCGGCTGGTGGTTGCGCGTCCGCTTGAGGATGGCTCGACGGAGATCGACGTCGTGGATGTCCTGTACACAATCGCAAAAGGGGACGTGAACCCGGATGCTACGGGGCCTCTTTCGGTGTCGTTTACGGAGGATGGCCCTGTTGTCAGCCACGGTGAAGAGGCCCCTACCGACCTGTCCGTACAGGTCTTGAATGCCGGCACCGGAGCCCAAGTGGGTGCATCGGACGCTGTTGTTGTCCAGTATTTGGCCGGAACTTGGGCGGACGGCAGGATCATTGGGTCGACGTGGGCGTCGGGGGCGCCGGTCATGATTGATCTTGCGTCGTCGATGCCAGGAGTGCGTGATGCGCTTGTAGATCAGAGAGTGGGCAGCCGTCTAGCTGTGACCATTCCCGCGGAGATGGCAACGGGAGAGGATACCCTGTTCGTTGTCGTTGACATATTGGGCGCGATGCCGGCGGCTAACACAGATGCACCGGTTGACCAGATCGGTCAGGATGAACTCGAATAGCGCCTAAAGAGGGAACAGATTATGGCAAAGAAAATTGAAGTCATTCCCTGCCTGGATATGAACCAGGGGCGCGTTGTTAAGGGCGTCAAATTTGAGGAGCTCCGGGATGCCGGGGATGCCGTTGAGTTGGCGGAGCGTTACTTTCACGCGGGCGCCGATGAGATTGTGTTTCTTGATGTGTCTGCCTCCTCGGCAGGTGGGCGGACGATGGACAAGATCGTCATGGACGCCACCGCGAACATTACGGTCCCCATAGACGTTGGCGGCGGGATCAACTCCGTTGAAGAAGCGCGCAGAATCATTGACCTTGGTGCCACGCGCGTTTCGGTAAACACCGCGGCACTGAACCGTCCGGACCTGATTGATGAGTTGGTCAAAGAGTTCGGCGGTGACTCAGTTATCGTCTCACTGGACGTTCGTTCCAATCGGGGCGAGGGCGAGGTGCGGTTTGAAGTCACCACACACGGCGGCAAGCGCGGAACCGGAATCGCTGCTGCCGATTGGGCGCGGGAGGTTGAGAAGCGCGGTGCCGGCATGGTCATGCTGAACTCCATCGCTGAGGACGGCGTGCAGTCCGGCTACGACATTCCCCTCTTGGCAGAGATTAGGTCAGCTGTTGGCACATACTTGATTGCTTCTGGTGGTGCCGGGAAAGTAGAGGACTTCGTGGAGGCTGCGAAAGCGGGTGCCGACGGTGTCCTTGCGGCGTCTGTCTTCCACTTTGGAGTTGTCACAATCGCAGAGGTCAAGACTGCTTTGAAAGAGGCTGGGTTCGACGTAAGTGGAGACCCTGCGTGACGTTGGATGAGCGGATTGCTTCCAGGTTGAAGCATGACCCACAGGGCCTGATCTGTGCGGTGGTCCAGGACTACAGCACAGGTCGGGTCCTCATGGTTGGTTACATGGATGATGAAGCCTTGCGCAGAACACTAGAGTCCGGGAAGGTCACGTTTTGGTCACGATCTAGGCAAGAATACTGGCAAAAAGGTGAGACCAGTGGCAACACCTTGAACATAGTGAAGGTCGAAATTGACTGCGACGGGGACGCGCTTTTGGTCCAGGCCGAGCCTGTCGGACCCACCTGTCACACTGGGGCCGTATCGTGTTTTGATGCCGGTGGGGAAGTCCCGTTGCACGGACGTGGTCAGTGACTGGGGCAAATCCGGCCTAACATTCATGGGTAAGGAGGTGGCTATGACGGTCCTTGACGACATCATTGTCGGCGTGAAATCCCGACTGCGAACGCGCGAAGCACTGGTCCCTTTGGAGGAGATTAAGAGGCGCGCTAACGCCCAGCCACAGGCAAAAGACGTGGTATCCGCACTGCGGGATGTCCCCGGTGCGGTTTCAATCATTGCGGAGATCAAACGCAAATCGCCCTCGAAAGGGCAGTTGAGCGAAATACCTGATCCTGCGGCGCTGGCTCAAATCTATGAGGCCGGCGGTGCCTCAATGATCTCTGTTCTAACAGAAGAGCTTCGGTTCAATGGATCATTGGAAGACTTTGCGCAGGTTCGCAGGGCGGTGGACATCCCTCTGCTGCGCAAAGACTTCATCGTGACGCCCTATCAGGTGCACGAAGCCCGCGCATACGGGGCGGACGCATTGCTGCTAATCGTTGCTGCGCTGGAGCAGCCGGCACTTGTGTCCCTCATTGAGCGCACAAAGTCGTTGGGTATGACACCCCTGGTTGAAACACACTCCAGGCTGGAGGTGTTTCAGGCGCTGGATGCCGGTGCAGAAGTGATCGGCGTGAACGCACGCAACCTGAAGGACCTCACCGTTGACCGCAGGACCGTTGAAGAAGTAATCGACGTGATTCCACAGGGCGTTGTCGCGGTGGCGGAGTCGGGCGTGCGCTCCTCAAGGGACGTACTGGAATACGCCCTGGCAGGTGCGGACTCCGTCCTGGTGGGTGAGGCTTTGGTGACCAGCCGCTCCCCGTTGGAGCAGATCAAAGACATGGTGAGCGCGGGGGCGCATCCGGCGTTGCTCACGGACCGGAAAAGAAGAGTGCGCGCAGCAAGGGAAGAGGCATAGTTTGGATCAGAACCAGTCCCGATATTTTGGTGAGTTCGGCGGACGTTTCATCGCAGAGCCGCTGATGGCGGCAGTTGAGGACCTCAGTGTCGCTTGGCGTGAGGCATGGGCGGATCCGCAGTTCCGAGGTGACTTCGAAAAGCTTCTGCGTGAATACGCGAACCGCCCCTCCCTCCTGACGGAAGTGCCGCGGTTCGCTGAAGGCACCGGCGCGCGAATCTTCCTGAAGCGTGAGGATCTGAACCACACGGGCTCCCACAAGATCAACAACGTCCTCGGACAGGCCCTGCTCACCAAGCGCCTGGGAAAGACGCGCGTGATCGCGGAGACCGGCGCGGGACAGCACGGCGTGGCAACGGCAACCGCTGCCGCACTGATGGGGCTGGACTGCACCATCTACATGGGATATGAGGACACGAAACGTCAGGCGCTGAATGTTGCGCGCATGCAGGTTCTTGGTGCCGAAGTCATAGCGGTAACGCAGGGAAGCCAGACGCTGAAAGATGCCGTGAATGAGGCTTTTAGGGACTGGGTGACAAACGTTGCCGACACCAACTACATTTTCGGAACTGCAGCAGGTCCTGACCCATACCCTTCGATGGTGAAGGATCTCCAGCGTGTCATTGGGGAAGAGTCGCGTGAGCAGATCCTGAACGACGCGGGTCGCCTCCCAGACGCGGTGTTCGCGTGCGTTGGCGGCGGCTCGAACGCCATCGGCATGTTCACGGCCTTCATCCCGGATGAGGACGTGGCCCTCATTGGTTGTGAGGCAGGCGGCGAAGGATTCCTAAGTGGTAAGCACGCCGCGTCCATAACGCAGCAGGAGGTGGGGATACTGCACGGAGCCAAGACTTACGTTCTGCAAGAACGCGACGGCCAAACCAAGGAATCTTACTCAATTTCTGCCGGATTGGATTACCCCGGTGTTGGCCCAGAACACGCTGGGCTGGCGGCCAGCGGAAGGGCAATCTACGTGCCGATCACGGACGCTGAGGCTATGGATGCGTTCCTTCGGCTCTCACGTACAGAGGGCATCATCCCGGCAATTGAGTCAGCGCATGCGTTGGCAGGTGCTCTCCAGTGGGCAAAAGAAATGGGGGCTGACGGGGCCGCCGATGCGCCAATTCTCCTGGTCAGTCTTTCTGGGCGCGGCGACAAAGACATGGGGACGGCTGCCAAGTGGTTTGGGTTCGGAAAGCCTTCCTTTGACAGGGTTGATCCTTCCGCTGACGGGGGCCGGTCCAGTGATGCTCCGTCCGACCCAGAGTCGGACGATGAGGACGTCAAATGGAACACAGTCAGTGGCTCTGTTGAAATAGTAGAAGAGGTGGCGCAGTGAAGCACAGTGCGCAGGCAATCCGTGCAGAGCTTCAGGAGGGAAACGCGGCACTGATCGCGTATTTGCCGCTTGGATATCCAACCGTTGAGAAGTCCATTGAGGCCGCGAAGACCATGGTGGAAAACGGCGTGGATGTGATTGAGCTTGGCTTCCCTTATTCCGACCCCGGTATGGACGGGCCTGTTATAGAGCATGCTGCGGGCGTCGCCCTGGAAAACGGAACCCACTTGGAAGACCTTTTCGACGCGGTGGCCCAGATCACGCAAACCGGCGCACCGGTCCTGTCCATGACGTACTGGAACCCGGTCCACTGGTATGGCGTAGAGCGGTTCGCGGAAGCATTCTCGGACGCCGGTGGCGCCGGACTCATCACCCCTGACCTTCCTCCGGAAGAAGCGGGGGAGTGGGAGGCGGCTTCGGACAAGTTTGACCTGGAGCGCGTCTTTCTAACCGCGCCGTCCTCGCCCGAATCACGACTGCGGCTCATCAGCAATGCAACGAACGCCTGGGTGTATGCGGCTTCGACCATGGGCGTGACCGGTAAGAGGTCGTCCGTGGACTCTGCCGCACGCGGGCTTGTGGAACGGTCCCGGGAAGCCGGCGCGCCATTGGTTTGCGTGGGGTTAGGCGTTTCGACAGGGGAACAGGCCAGAGAGATCGCTTCCTACGCGGACGGCGTGATCGTCGGGTCTGCATTCGTGAAGCTGCTTGGCAACGAAGACTGGGACGCGGCGCTTGAAGATGTGGCCGTGCTGTCACGCGAACTTAAGGAAGGAACCACCGGGGTTAAATGATGACATCGTTTGCCGGAGCGGTTACTGGGCTGCGGGTGGCGGCCTATTCAGCATCGATTCCTTCCCCCTCTGTGGGGACCCTATGGTTGGGTCCGGTGCCGTTGCGTGCCTACGGAATCCTCATGGTCACGGGCATGATTGTTGCCGCGTGGATAACGTACGTGAGGTACCGTGCCGCTGGTGGCGAGGGCGATGTGGTGTTGGACACGACCATGTGGGCAATCCCGTTTGGCATCGTGGGGGCGCGTCTTTATCACGTTGTCACTACGCCTACGGGCTACTTCGGCCCAGATGGGGATCCTTGGGCGATCTTGCGCATCTGGGAGGGTGGTCTGGCCATCTATGGTGCCGTCGCGTTTGGTGCCGTGGGTGCAGTCATCGGGTTGCGGCGGGCCGGGCAGAGGGTAGGTCCTTTTGCGGATGCGCTGGCTCCGGGTTTGCTGATTGCACAGGCAATTGGCCGATTCGGAAACTACTTCAACCAGGAGCTTTTTGGTTCAGAGACTTCACTTCCGTGGGGCTTGGAGATAGATGCGGCGCATCTTCCCGCTGGCTACGCGGAAGGGACTTTATTTCACCCGACGTTCCTCTATGAGGGCCTGTGGAATGTCTCCATGGCGCTACTCATCATTTACATTGGTAGACGTTTCACGATGAAGTCGGGCCAGCTAATGGCTCTGTACATGATTGCGTACCCCCTGGGGCGGCTGTGGATGGAGACGATGCGGCTTGACCCGGCCAGGGAGTATTTCGGGCTCAGGTTGAATGCCTGGACATCCATTTTCACGATTATCGCGGGCGTTGTTATCTTCTTCATCTGCGCGAAGGTCGGTGCGCCGACCGAAATATCGGCGCAAGAAAGAGAAGCCTATATCGACATTGTGGCCAAGAAGAACCCTAAGCGCGCTGAGGAGCTCCAGGTCAAAAGTGATGAGGAGACAGAGAAGCAAGCTGCGGAAGAGGTCTTTTCTGAGGATTCACACGATGAAGCTGAAGATTTACATGACGAAGCAGAGGATCACAGGCGCACGTAGCGCCGCTGTTCACGTAAATCCGGCTTCAACGGGATAAGCTGGTCGCGACTTAGAAAATGCACAGACCTGGTAGTTCCTTGATGATAGGAAAATAAATGCGTAGAGCAAAGATTGTCTGCACGATCGGCCCGGCCACGGAGTCTTCGTCGCAGATTCAGGCTTTGGTCGACGCGGGCATGGATGTTGCCCGTATCAACCGGAGCCACGGAGTCGCGGAAGAGCACGCAAGGGTGATTCGCAGGGTCCGCAGGGCAGCGGATAACTCCGGACGGGCGGTCGCCGTGTTGGTTGATCTTCAAGGACCGAAGATCCGGCTGGAGACTTTTGCGGATGGACCCCAGATGTTGTCTGAGGGTGACATCTTCACCATCACAACCCGCGACGTGCCCGGGACCAAAGAGCTGGTGGGCACGACCTTCAAGGGACTCCCGGGGGACTGCAGGCCCGGAGACCGACTCTTGGTAGATGACGGCAACGTGGGGCTGCGTGTCATGGAGGTTACTGACACCGACGTAGTGACACGCGTTGAGGTTCCCGGCATGGTGTCGGACCATAAGGGACTCAACTTGCCCGGCGTCGCGGTTTCGGTTCCTGCTCTTTCTGACAAGGACAGGGAAGACCTGCGTTGGGGGCTGCGTGAGGGCGCTGACTTCATCGCGCTCTCCTTCGTTCGTGACGCGGCCGACGTGAACGACGTGCGTCAGATCATGATTGAAGAAGGCATCATCGTTCCGGTCATCGCAAAGATTGAGAAGCCACAGGCTGTCGAGAACTTGGCGGAAATCGTTGAGGCGTTTGACGGCATCATGGTGGCACGTGGCGACCTTGGTGTTGAGATGCCGCTGGAAGAAGTGCCGCTGGTCCAGAAGGAAGCGATTGAGTTGGCTCGCCGCGCAGCGAAGCCTGCAATTGTGGCAACCCAGGTCATGGACTCCATGATCAAGAACCCGCGTCCAACGCGTGCGGAAACCTCTGACTGTGCAAACGCGGTTCTTGACGGTGCGGACGCGGTGATGCTGTCCGGGGAGACCTCGATTGGTGCCTTCCCGATCCAGGCGGTTCGTACGATGGCCCGCATCATTGAGAACACGGAGGAGAACGGTGGGGACCGCATCGCGCCGCTCGGTGCGTTCCAGGCAGACCAGTCAGGCGTGATTTGCCAGGCCGCTGCCGCCCTCGCCCAGACGCTACATGCGCGTTACCTGGTGACGTTCACGACGTCCGGGTACACGGCCCGCCAAATGTCACGTATGCGTAGCCAGATTCCGCAGATTGCGTTTACGCCGCTTGATGCAACGCGCAGGCAGCTGGCGCTGTCGTGGGGCGTACAGACGTACAAGCTGCCGACTGTGTACCACACGGATGACATGGTGGAGCAGGTGAGCCAAGTGGCGCGCGCCGCACGGATCGTGGAGGGGGGCGAACGGCTGGTTATCGTGGCTGGAATGCCGCCCGGAACTGAGAAGTCGTCGAACTCAATCCGTGTACACCAGATCCCTGGGGACCCCAGGCAGATGGTGGCTGCATTCAGCGCGGGTAGTGGGGACATGCCGTTCAACGCATAGCGCATTGGAAGCAAAAGAAGGGGCTCGGTTCGATTGGACCGGGCCGTTTCTTCATATCTACAGCACGGTCGCTTTGGAGCGTGTAACCTACCTCTCATGAGCAATAAGACTTCGAAGAAGTTGGCGAAGCTGCCAAACGACATTTATGAATCAGAGCTTTTTAGGCTTCAGGCCGAACTTGTGCAGTTGCAAGAGTGGGTGAAGCAGACCGGGAAACGCGTCGTCGTCATTTTTGAGGGGCGTGACGCCGCCGGCAAAGGCGGGGCAATAAAACGGATCACTGAGTACTTGTCACCGCGTATCGTCCGCGTGGTGGCGCTTCCGGCTCCCAACGACCGTGAAGAAACCCAGTGGTACTTCCAGCGCTACGTGAATCACCTGCCAGCAGCTGGCGAAATCGTCCTGTTTGACAGGTCTTGGTACAACCGAGCTGGCGTGGAGCGGGTAATGGGCTTTTGCACCCCCGCCCAGTACAACCTGTTTATGCGCCAGGTCCCGATATTTGAGGACATGCTGATAAGCGACGGGATCATGCTTCGAAAGTACTGGTTCTCCGTGTCAGAGAAGGAACAGTTGAAGAGGTTCCGTTCAAGGCTGAAGGACCCTGTGAGGCGATGGAAGCTGTCGTCCATGGATCTTGAGTCGGTGCACCGGTGGGAAGAGTATTCGCGGGCAAAGGATGACATGTTCATCCATACCGATACCATTACTTCGCCCTGGTACATTGTCGAATCCGACATAAAGAAGAATGCGCGGATCAACATGATCCACCACCTGCTTTCCACAATCCCATATCAGGAAGTGGCGCACGAAAAGGTGGTGCTACCTAAGGAGATCCGTAGGCCTGACAACTACCGGCGCATCCCGAAGGCTTTGGAGAATGAGGTTCCGGACTTCGCGGCAACTCTGCTTTCCAAGCCTGTTTCGACGGATCACGTTGGGGATCTAGAGAAGGATATGTAGACAAATTTGAGGTTTGTAACGCACTTTCGTTACCTACCCGTGATTTTTGGCGGACAATTGCGCTACTGTGCTTGGGTACCGTTGAAAGGACAATATGTCTAACCTGATCGTCAAGAAGGCAAGACGCCGCGTAACAGCAGGTGCCTTGGCGTTGTCGCTACTTACGGCACCATCTTTGGCTCTTGTTGCAAGCGCGACGACAGTTGTGGAACCGAAGCACGGCACGGAGCAGTCTTCGGATGCTTTGTTCACTATCTCTAAGATTGGCTTCAAAACCATCGTCATTGAAGATCCGGACCTTCCTGCAGACACGGAGGTCGTGGAATCTGAAGGCGCTGTGGGATCCAAGCACATCTACACGATGCCCGTGTTTGGTGAAGACGGCTCATCTCTTCAAAGGGAAGTCCTTGTGACTGAACCTGTGGACCGCGTGATCCGCAAGGGGACCGGCCTTGAGATGCCAGTTGTGAAAGAGGCTCCAGCTCCTGTGGTTGAAGAAGAGCCGGTCGTGGAGGAAGCTGCTTCGCGCGGTGGGACCACCACGACGACGTATGCAGAGACCCCCACTTACACGGAGGTTTCTACCTCAGCTGAGTACTCTCTGAGCTACTTCCTGAGCGCAGGCGTGATCAACTGGGGTGGCTACATGTTCACTTACTACAGCCAACAGGTTCTGCCCGGAGGCGGTCTTTCCATTCCGGGCCGCCACGTTAACGCTGGCGGATACGTCTCCGATGGTGATGGATACATCGTCTTGGCAGGCTCAGCACCAATGGGCACCGTCTACCCGACTCCGTTCGGGTACCCCGGAAAGATCTATGACCGTGGGACTTCTGGCAACCATTTGGACGTTTACATCCGATAATTGCAAGAACACTTAGGGTGAGGGGCGCGCTAATGTGCGGCCCCTCACCTTTATTATGTAAAGATGGGCGGTGCCTGTTTCCGGTAGGCACTGATACTGCCGATTGATTTGGAAGGTCGATCCCTAATGTCCGCTAATATTTTTGTTCCGTTAAACCAACCTCTGTATGGCGCTTCATTCGGTCAAGCAGTCTCAAGGTTCTTCAAGAAGTACGCGACATTCTCAGGAAGGGCGTCGCGGTCTGAGTACTGGTGGGTACAACTATTCCTGTGGCTGGTGAACATCATCCCAGGGATCCTGATCGCCTCGGGGTCCTCCAGTGCCGCAGCATACGGTGAGCCTGTGACGTCTAACGGCCTGGCAGTGGTCGGCTTTGTGCTGGTCTTCATAATTGGGGTGGGCACGATCATTCCGATCCTGGCGCTGACATGGAGGCGTCTGCACGACGCCAACCTTTCCGGATGGTTCTACCTGCTGATCTTCGTCCCTGGCGTCGGAAGCTTGATCATCTTCATACTGGCCCTGCTACCGTCCAATCCCGCTGGGGCCCGGTTCGACCAATAGTGACGCTGCGTGAACGCGAGAAACACCACGGCCCAGAGCGTGCATACTCCAAGCTTTGCGGCTATTCTTGAACTCGCGTTCACGCGCTGCCCCGATAGCCCAACTGGCAGAGGCGGTCGGCTCAAACCCGGCTTGTTGTGGGTTCGAATCCCACTCGGGGTACTTTTCCAAGTACCAAACCAGTCCTGACCTGCACAGATAGGTTAGGAATGATTCGGTCTTTTGTAGAGATCCTCTATTCACCCTCTATACTTCCCTCTATCCGACACCAAGAGGGGTCTTGTCCCACAACTAGGGCATGGCACAGACAACAATCGAACAGATCCTTCTTCGACCCGAAGAAACCGCTCAAGCACTCTCAACCTCGCTGCGCACCCTGGCGCGCTGGCGCTCGTCAGGAGATGGGCCACCTTGGTTCCAAGTTGGTCGCTCCGTCTTCTACCGCACCACAGACATCCAAGAATGGGTGGACCAGCAGCTTGAAGGTCGGGTTTACTAACCATGCGTGGTGAACGGCTAGAACCTGGGCAGTACGGGGTTATCAATACCACCAAGATCAAGCCTGGAAAGTGGCGCGCCGACTGCTATTGGAGAGACACCACCGGCAAACTCCGTCGCCTCGAACGAACCGGCAACACAGAAGCCCAAGCCACACAACGCCTTAAGCTAGCGCGCAACTCCGGCAAGAGCACTGCCTCGGTCAAGACGGTTGCCGATCTGCTGGTGGAATGGCTGCGAAGACACGAAGCCATTTCGCCGACAACTCGCGAACGATACCAGGACGCACTGAACTGGTACCTCATCCCCGCTATCGGCTCCATCCGCATTGAAGAACTCTCAACACCGATTGTCGATGACGCGATCCGCAGCATCTACATCGACCACTCTCGTTTCGCCGCCCAGCGCTCTCGCACACTGTTGCGGATGGCCTGTAAGTGGGGGACAAGAATGCAGTTGGTCGAACGCGACTTCACTGCCGAAGTTCCTGTCCCAGGGCGCAAAGGGGGTAAAAGAGAGCGTGCCTGGGCTCCCAACGACGAGCAGATTGACAAGCTCTGCATCCTCCTTGAAGCCGATTACAAGAGCCCCACCCGCTCTGGGCCGCGCACCCCCTCAGCCTGGCTCGCCGCCGAACTAATGCGCTCCACTGGGGCGCGGATTGGGGAAGTGTGCGCCGCCAGGTGGGAGAACATCGACTGGGAGGTTGGAACCATCACCTTCGAGGACACAATTGTCTTTGAAGAAGGTGAAAACCGGCTGCGCGGACACCTGAAAAACTACGATCCACGTCGTGTCTCCTACCTTCCCCTACCTATGTTGCACCTGCTGCGCCAGCACCGCCAAGACACGGGGCCGATCGTGGTAGCCCGCGGTGGCGAGACCATGCAGACCAGCAACTTGCGCCGCGCCTGGCGCCGGGTCTACGACCGCGCAGGTATCCCAGCACACGAGCGAGTTCGACCACACGACCTGCGCAGAGCAGTCGGCACCAAACTCACCGCGGAACTTGGAATCGATGCCGCCAGCGCCCAACTGGGAGACACCCGCGACATCACGGAGCGCCACTACGTCATGCCCAACTACCGGGGGCCAGAGGAGGCGCGAGAGGTGCTGGCGGCCAGGTAAGCCACTGCAGGAGGAGTCGGCTGACATGCGCGCTAGTCTGGCGCTTTAGTGTGCCCTGGCCGCCGGCGGCTAGTCTGGCCTGTGATTGGGTTGCGCCATTGGTTCAACAGCCTGGGGAGTAGATATGAAGCTTGGCCCGAGCCGAGACGGTCCACATGCCGTTTGGGATCAAAGCATCGTCGCGCAGATGATGGCCGTCTCCGAAGAGGAGCTAGAGAGGCTCGTGGCAACCGGCCTTTGCCCACTGCCTAGCTCCCGAGATGGGGAGGACCGCTACTCTTGGGAACCGGAGGCGCTTACAGGCTACATCGCTTTCGCGCGGGATTATCGCCGCCTGCGCCCCGTCGCCCCCGGTATTTCGGTGTCTGAGGATGATGGCGACGTGGGGGTTTACGTGGCCCTTAGCCGGGGATGGGAGATTCCCATTGGGTTGCGTCGCGTGGACGGTGACTACCGGGGTGAGGACGTCGCAATTCCTGCGACCTTCTTCCCAGGTGCCTTGGCCGGATTTGTGGGGGAGACTACGGGGACTCTGGCTCGGACCGCGGAGGGTGGGGTCGGACAGGCCTTCTTAGATCACGTTATGGATGTATCTGGGCTAACGCCGATTGAGCGCACCCGCGCTGAAAACCAGCTCTTGAAGCTGCGAGACGTGGGGTGGGGCGATGAGACGGTCGCTGAAATGTGGGCGGCAGGGCGAATCGTGGGACGCAAAATGCTCAGCTCTGGACCCCGCTTCGCTGCCCACACGATTCGTGTGCTCACGCGCTTCGGTCCCCATGTGCACCTGCCGGTGTCTGAAGTTGGGTACAGGGCTATGGTGGGCTTGCGCGATCTTGACACCTTAGCCATTGAGGAGCAGCGGCGCATCCAGCGGTGCTTACAGGAGGCGCTGGACGCTCTGGGTGCTGGAGCTCCTGAGTTAGTATCCGGATTCCCTGTACAACCTCAGCCTTGCGAAGATGAGCGGCAGGGTCGTGGGTAGTGGGACTAGCCTGGGGTGGGACATGGTCAATCGCCTCGCGCTCACCCGCATCCGCTCGGTGGTGTATTGCGACTCCACCTACCTTGACGGAGTTGAGACCCTCGGGGTCGATAAGCTCTGCTGGTCCCACGTCCGCGTGCTGGGCAAGTAGACGTAAGCGACCATCCTGGTGGACCTGACGCACGTGATCAACGTCCTCGGGCCTTCCATGCCACCGGGGGGGTGCCCCTATGTTGTTTGTCAAGCCATGAGGACGGTTTCTGGTGGGTTGTA
>CAZTTD010000007.1:0-50608 GCA_964616925.1 uncultured Actinomyces sp. | reverse complement strand
CCGAAGCCGCCGGCACCTCACAAAACCGAAGCAGCGTGCGTCCCAACGAGACCGGAGCCGCCGGCACCCCACGAAGCAAGAAACAGCCCGCACCCCACAAAACCCAAAGCGGCCAGCCCCCTCACAAAATCAGAGGGAACCGACCGCTCACGAAGACGAAGCCAAAAACGCCCCTACGAAACATCCCCCATGTGCTCCTGCGGCGCAACCTTCACGTGTTGGGCGCCGACCAGGGCTTTGCGGGTGGCTCGGGCTACAGCAGGCCCAACGCGATCATCGAAAACACCCGGAATGATGTAGTTCTCCGACAACTCGTCATCCGTGATCACCCCGGCAATGGCACGAGCACTAGCCTGCATCACGTCCTCCGTGATCTCCGTTGCCCGTGCATCCAACACACCGCGGAAAAGACCCGGGAACGCCAACACGTTGTTGATCTGGTTCGGGTAATCCGACCTACCGGTCGCAACAATTTGCGCATGCTGGTGAGCAGCCCACGGATCGACTTCCGGGGTGGGGTTGGCGAGGGCGAACACTATGGCGCCCTCGTTCATCTTCGCAATGTCCTCCCCATCCAGGATGCCGCCACGGGACACCCCGATGAACACGTCCGCGCCGTCAAGGCCGTCCTTCAGGGACCCCTTCACCAAGTTCGGGTTTGTGTTGTCCGCAAGCCATTTTCGCGACTCATGAGCGTCACCGATCGTATCGCGAGACAACGCGCCATCACGCCCGTACCCGATCACGTCAACAGCGCCGGCCGCCAGCAGCAGCTTGATGATCGCGGAACCCGCCGCCCCAACGCCGGACACGACGATCCGCACGTCCTCTATGTTCTTACCGGTAACCTTCAACGCGTTCAGCAGCGCTGCCAAGACAACAATCGCGGTCCCATGCTGGTCGTCGTGGAAGACAGGAATATCCAGTTCCTCCCGCAAACGCGCCTCAATCTCAAAGCAACGCGGCGCAGAAATATCCTCAAGGTTGATCCCACCATAGGCCGGCGCAATCGCCTTCACGATGGAGATAATCTCTTCCGTGTCCTTCGTATCCAACACGACCGGCCAAGCGTCGACGCCCCCGAAGTGCTTGAACAGAACCGCCTTCCCCTCCATCACGGGTAGCGCCGCCTCCGGACCAATGTCACCCAGGCCAAGGACAGCGGTGCCATCCGTAACCACAGCAACCGTGTTCGCCTTCATCGTGAGCAGCCGCGCCTTGGACGGATTGTCGTGAATCGCTGTGCAAACCCTGGCAACCCCCGGCGTATACACACGGGACAGGTCATCGCGGTTTCGTAGCGGCGCCTTAGGCGTCACAGCGATCTTCCCGCCGACATGGTCCAAAAACGTCTGATCAGCAATGCTGGACACCGAAACGCCGTCCATCTGGTCCAGCTGCTGCTTGATCTCGCGCCTGTGGTCCGAATCGCGCAGGTCAAACGTGACGTCCAGAACCATCAACCCGGAGTCCGATTCCGCAACGTCCAGTCCCTTGATGCTGGCGCCCCCACGCGTCGCGACGTCCACGATGTCCGCCACGCGCGTCTTCGTCTGGTCAACCAATAGTCTGTAGGAAGCCGTATATGAGGGCGATACCGCCATTTCGTTTTCTCCTGATTCGCCGTGTGTCGTCTAAGTATCAATGTTCATGTCGAGGCCGATCGGCACGTCGCGAACGCCCGCTTTGGGCTCCCCAGAACGAGGTCGGGACAAGCTTTCAAGCCGCCCCGACCACATTCTAAGAACGGGGTCAGACCCCCAGAGCCTCCGCGATCATGGCGCGCACCTTCGCCGCGTCCGCCTGTCCGCGCGTGGCTTTCATGACGCCACCGACCAGGGCGCCTATAGCCGCGACCTTACCAGAGCGAATTTTCTCAACCACGTCCGGGTTTGCCGCGATGACGGTGTCGATGGCTTCGGTCAAGGCGCCCTCGTCGGATACCACTTCAAGTCCGCGCTGGGCGACGACTTCCGCCGGCTCGCCCTCGCCCGCCAACACACCTTCCAACGCCTGGCGCGCCAGGGAGTCGGTCAGTTTCCCGTCATCCACAAGTTGCTGAAGCGCCGCCACCTGCGCCGGAGTGATCGGGACCTCATCCAAAGAGATGCCCTCCGTGCGCGCGTACTTGGCCAGTTCGCCGTTCCACCACTTGCGTGCCGCCGCAGCGGACGTCCCCGCCTTCACGGTGTCCTCCACCAGTACGAGGGCGCCGGACGAAACCACGTCCCGCATCTCCATGTCGGTGAGGCCCCACTCCGCCTGCAGGCGGGAACGCTTGGCGGCCGGCATCTCCGGCAGCCCTTCCCGCAGCTCCTCAACCCACGCGGGGTCCGGAGTCATCGGTGGTAAATCTGGATCCGGAAAGTACCGGTAGTCGTCCGCGTCCGACTTGGGGCGCCCCGCGGAAGTCGAGCCATCCTCCTCATGGAAGTGGCGCGTCTCCTGCGTGATGGTCCCGCCGTCGGCAAGAATGTTCGCCTGGCGAGCAACCTCATACCTCACCGCCCGCTCAATCGACCGAAAAGAGTTCACGTTCTTCGTCTCAGTGCGCGTGCCCAAGGGGTCATCCGCACTCTTGCGCAGGGACACATTCACGTCCGCACGCACGTTGCCACGCTCCATCCGCGCCTCAGAAATGTTGAGGGTGCGGAAAATGTCGCGCAGAGTCTGAACGTAGGCGGCCGCAACTTCCGCAGCCCGCTCACCCGTACCAAGGATCGGCTTCGAAACGATTTCCACCAGCGGTACCGAGGAACGGTTGTAGTCGCAAAGGGAGTAATCCGCCCCGTGGATCCGCGCACCATCCCCACCGACGTGGTTCAGTTTTCCGGCATCCTCTTCCATGTGTGCGCGTTCAATCTCAACGCGGAAGACCTCTCCGTCCGGCAGTTCCACATCCACATAGCCGTCATATGCGATTGGCGCTGAGGACTGGGAGATCTGGTAGGCCTTGGGAAGGTCCGGGTAGAAGTAGTGCTTGCGCGCAAAAAACGTGTTCTCCGCAATCTTGCAGTTCAGCGCCAGTCCAAGGCGAATCGCGGATTCCAGCATCTGTTCATTGAACACGGGCAGGGTGCCCGGCAAACCCACGGAAACCTCATTGACCGACATGTTCGGCTCCGCACCAAACTCCTGCGGGGAACTGTCAAAAGCCTTCGTCTTCGTGTTGAGCTCTACGTGGACTTCCAGCCCCATTGCAGGCTCAAATTCCTTCACGGCCTGTTCGTACGTCATCTTGGCCACGGCTATCACTTGCCTTCCGTAGTAGCAGGGGTGGAGTAGTCATCAAGGTAGCGCGGGGCTACGACATCTTCGGCACCCAACTCCTCAATCGCTGAGCACACCGCGTATAACAATGCGTCCTCCCTCTGGTTTGCAACCACCTGGATGCCCGTGGGCAAGCCGATCTCATCAACCCCATTCGGGACGGACGCGGCCGGCAATCCCGCCAGGTTCGCCGGGATAGTTGCCACGTCATTTAGGTACGCTTCCACCGGGTTCGCCCTTGGCAACCCCAAGGGGAATGCCGTCTGCAAAGCGGTTGGCGACACGTAGACGTCAACGTCCTTGAACAACTCCTCCAGCTCCGCGCGGATCTGGGTGCGCATCCTCAAAGATGCCCCGAACTGGGCGTCGTAGTTGGTTGCGCTGAGCACGCGCGTGCCCATGATGATCCGCCTCTTCACCTCCGGCCCCAGCCCCTGGTCACGCGTGTACGCCATCATCTCCGTGACCGTTGGGTTCTCAATGTGTTCGGGCATGAACCGCTTGCCGTAACGCACCCCGTCAAACCGCGCTAGGTTCGAGGACGCCTCCGCCGGCAACACCATGTAGTACGTCGGGAAAGCGTAGTGAATCGACGGCAGGGAGAAGTGCGTGACCGTCGCGCCCGCGTCTTCCAACTGCTTCAGCGTGCGCTCAAAGTTTGCCCGCACCGCCGGCTCATAGTTTTCCTCCATGATCTGGTCGATCACGCCCACGCGCAGCCCCTTAGCGAACTGCTTTCCGCCGCGGGACTCAATTTCGTTTAGGGTCGAGGGCGCCTCTTCTGGTAGCGAGGTCGCGTCCTTCGCGTCGTGCCCCGCAATCACGTCCTGTAAAGCCGCCGCGTCAGCAATGTTGCGGGCAGCGACGGAGACCTGATCCAGAGACGAAGCCAAAGCGATCGCTCCGTAGCGCGACACGCGCCCGTACGTCGGCTTCACCCCGACAGTGCCGGTGAGCATTGCCGGCTGGCGGACCGAACCGCCCGTGTCCGACCCCAACGCCAAGGGGACCATGTAGGCGGCAACAGCCGCGGCCGATCCACCGCCGGATCCACCGGGTGCACGGTCCAGATCCCACGGGTTGTGCGTTGGGCCGTACGCGGAAAACTCCGTTGCGGAGCCCATCGCGAACTCATCCAAGTTGGTCTTGCCAACAATCGGCAGGCGCGCCTCCTTCAACTTCGCAACAACAGTTGCGTCGTACGGCGGCACCCACCCCTCAAGGATCTTCGAGGCCGCCGTCGTCACAACGCCCTCCGTCACAATGTTGTCCTTAATCGCAACCGGGACGCCCGCAAGCGGGTGGAGGTCCGCGCCTTCACTGCGCAGCCTGTCCACTTCAGCCGCGGTTGCCAGCGCGCCGTCCGCATCCACTTCCAGAAACGCGTTGATGTACGGGTTCAGCAATTCGATTCGTTCGAGGGCGGCGGTGACCAGCTCAGTTGCAGTCACTTCTTGGTCAGCAAGAGCCTGCGCCATTTCAAGGGCGGATAGCTTCAACCAGTCAGTCATCAGTCTTCCTCCAGAATTCGCGGAACCTCAAACATTCCGTCCTGTGCGGCGGGGGCTTGGGACAAAAGGAGGTCCCGGTCGATCGTGCCCTCTACAACGTCCGGGCGCATCACGTTGACCAGCGGTATGGGCTGACCGGTCTGTGGTGTATCGCCGGGGACGGCCGCAGCGACGGAGTCAATGACCTGGGTTATAGCGGTCAGATCCTCACTCAGCTGCGCGATCTCCGCTTCTGATAGTGCTATGCATGCCAACTCAGCAAGTTCGCTGATTTCGGCTTCCGTGACAGTATTTTTCGCCATGATCGGCAGCTTACTCCGCTGATTGCGTAGGCTTGGGTTATGTCCCACGATCCACAGGCTTCCCGACTGCACCTGCGGGCCAAGTATGCCTCCATGAGGCGTTCGGCTCAGGCTGCCACAAGGTTCGCGCTGACGACCGCGGTGGTTGCGCCTCTGTCGGCCGTGGGTGTTATCTACGCGATTGACCGGGTTCGCAAGTCAAGGGTGCCCGGCGGTCATCCGGATTTCCCAACGGTGGCGCCAAAACCAATAGATGTTGGGGACAACGTCATCACTGCATATACAGAGGGAAGCAGCCTGTATGCAGAGATGATTAAAGAGATCGACGCAGCGGAAGACCACGTCTATTTTGAGACATACGTGTGGCGTAGTGATGAGATAGGGATGAGGTTCAAAGACGCCCTCGTCCGCGCGGCAAAAAGGGGCGTGGACGTTTTCATCATCTATGACGGCTTGGGGTCGTTCTTGTCCAGCCCGAAGTTGAAGATCTTCAAACGGACCGATCACCTTTACGTGCACAGGGTCCGTGAAATCCGCATGGGCCTCTTCCTGGGGGACCTGCGGCGCACGGGGCGAAACCACCGGAAGGTGCTGGTGGTTGACGACAAGATCGGGTTCGTTGGCGGCTTCAACATTGGTGAGGATTTCGGGAAGGAATGGCGCGACACCCACATTGAAATTGTGGGGCCTGCCGTGAATATCTTGGCTGGCGGTTTCCGTGAGTTTTGGAATACGTTCCGGGCTAAGAACCAGCCACGGCTGCCGGTGGGTGAACAGTTGCCGTGGAACGACCAGATAGACGTCGCATTCAACCTGCCGTCACACCTACTTTTCCCAGTGCGTCAGCAGTATTTGGATGCGTTCCGCAGGGCCGGAGAGAGCATTGAACTGACGACGGCCTACTTTGTGCCGGACAATGAGATTTTGAGGGAACTGATCCTTGCGAAACGCCGTGGCGTGGATGTGCGGGTGCTGATCCCGGAGTATTCCAACCACATTCTGGCGGACTGGGTGGCGCGTCCCTTCTACGGCCAACTCCTGAAAGAGGGCGTTGAGATTTGGCTGTACAAGCACGCCATGATCCATGCCAAAACCGTCATCGCGGATGGGTACCGGTCCATTGTTGGGACCGCCAACGTCGACCGTCTGTCGATGATGGGTAACTTTGAGGTGACGGTGCGGATCGACTCCCCGGAGTTCGCGCAGCGGTTGGAGCACATTTTTGAAAACGACCTCACGACTTCTCGGAAGTTAACGCTGGAGGAGTGGGAGAACCGCAACCTGCTTACTCGTCTTTTAGAGAGGCTGGTGCAGCCGTTCAGCTTTGTGGTGTGACGACCGCATCCAACCCTTCCCGCAGCAGCGTGTCGAACAGGTCTTGAGAGACCACGGGTACGCCCAGCGTTTCTGCCTTGGACACCTTCGACCCGGCTCCCGGGCCCGCAACCACAAGGTCTGTGCGTTTGGAGACCGAGGACGTTGCCTTCCCTCCGCGCGCTATCACTGCCGCCTTTGCGCTTTCCCTGTCATGGCCCGGCATGGCGCCGGAGATGACAATGGAGAGGCCAGAGAGGGTTTGCTCAACGTCCTCGCCCTCAACATCGTCCGAGAGTGAGGCCCCTGCTTGCTGCCAAGCCTCGATGATCTCCTGATGCCAGTCCACGCGCAGCCAGTCGTAGACGGATTGCGCGATCACGCCGCCAACGCCCTCAGTTTGAGCGAGGTCGTCCACGTCCGCCGCCGCTATCGCCTCAATGGACCCGTATTTCGCGGCCAGCGCCTGCGCGGCGGTGGGCCCCACGTGACGGATAGAAAGCGCGACCAAGAAACGCCAGAGCGGCTTGTCCTTCGCGCCTTCCAACTGCCCGATCATGTCCAGCAGATTCTTCCGCGGCTTCGACACCGCCGGCTCCATCCGGATGGTTTTCTGACCGGCCTTAGTGGTTGTCTTCTTCGACCATGCCGACGTCCAGAAGAACCTTGTCTGCTGGTAGTCCCCGGTTGGCCGCCCCTCTTTGCGCACGGGGCGCCAGACGAATATGTCTTGCACATCGCCCTCGCCGAAATTGAAAATCTCCTTGGAGGAGTGGAGGGTTGGCGTTTGCGCGGGAGGGAGTAGGGCCTCCGCGTCCTCGAACAGCTCCCCGTGCGTGCGGGTGTCGTCGCGGGCCTGCTCCACCACTGTTCCGTCTTCCAGAAGCACCTTGTTCCCGCCGACGAGGGCGGCCACGACGCTCTGGCGTCCCATCTCCGGCTGGGTGAGCGCGACCGCAGCCTCAGCGCCAAGCCCTTGGACGTCGAGGGCGCCGCGAGAACCCAGATGGATCAGTCTCTCCGTGATCTGGGCCGGACACCCGGCAGCGTTGGGGCAGCGTAGATCCACGTCCCCCTCTTTCGCGGGTGCAAGGAGCGTCCCGCAAGAAGGGCAGTGGGTGGGCATGGTGAACGGGCGCTCACTGCCGTCGCGGTCAGCCATGACGGGGCCGACGACCTCCGGGATAACGTCCCCGGCTTTACGCACCACGATTAGGTCGCCAATCAGGATACCCTTGCGCTTGACTTCCGGTCCGTTGTGGAGGGTTGCGTGCTGAAGGTTAGAGCCCGCGACCAGGACTTTTTCAAAGACAGCGAAGGGCGTCACCCGCCCGGTCCTGCCGACCTGCACCTGGATGTCAAGGAGCCTGGTGAACGCCTCTTCTGGAGGGTACTTGTAGGCAACCGCCCACCGCGGAGTGCGCGACGTGGACCCCATTTCCCGTTGGCGCCACAGGTCATTCACCTTGAAAACGACGCCGTCGATCTCATGTTCAAACGAGTGGCGTTTTTCCCCGAACTCCTTGATCACCTCTACGGCCGCGTGTGAGGTGTCAACGATCCTTGTGTGTTTACCAACCGGAATGCCCCAGTCGTGAAGCTGTGAATACCACTGTTTCTGGGTGCCTAGATCGGGCCTCTTCGGGCCCTCCCAGATGACCTGACCGATCCCGTGGGCCACGAACGACAGGGGAAGTCGAGCTGTTTGTTCCGCGTCCTTCCGGCGCAGGGAACCTGCCGCAGCGTTGCGCGGATTCACGAATGTCCGCTCCCCCGCCTCCAGCCGCTCCTCATTGACCCGTTCAAAGTCATCCACGCGGAAATACACTTCCCCGCGCACGTCCATGACCTGTGGAAAAGAGTCACCGAGGAGATGGAGCGGAATGGAGGAGATGGTGCGGACGTTCGCCGTCACGTCCTCGCCAACATACCCATCCCCGCGCGTTGCCGCCTGGGTGAGCACGCCATTTTCGTAGTGGAGGTTTACCGCCAGGCCATCGACCTTCACCTCTGCAGTCATGGATATGCGCTCATCCGGCCAGCGCCCCTCAACCCGCTTGATCCACGCGCCCAACTCCTCATAGGAGAACACGTCTTCAAGGGAAGCCATCTGGGTTGCGTGTGCGACGGGGGCGAATGCCACCTGGGGGCTACCGCCGACAGTGGCGGTAGGGGAATCAGGGGTCGCGAGGTGCGGGTAACGCGCCTCCAGCTCCTCCAGCTCCCTGTAGAGCGCGTCGTAGTCAGCGTCAGCGATGGTGGGCTGATCCTGGTCGTAGTAACGAACCCTGGCCTCATTGATCGCGTCGACCAGTTCCTGCCAGCGTGCCTGCGCTTCTTCCATGTCCATGGTCCTATTGTTCCAAACTTCTCTTTGCGGAGCCGCCCAGTTATCCACAGGGCGGCCACGAAGTCCGCTCGCGCTTGTCGTGGCTTTGGCGCAATCCACAGGTTGGCGTTTATGAGCGAGCACCGATTGCGCGTTCACACCATGCTGAACACATGCACACACTTCCCGCTCACAGAGCCCTAAGAACGGACCTTCATCTGGCGTGCGTCCGGGGTCCGGATTTGGGGTGCGTGGTTCCGGTGGAGGACACCGTGGTGGTGGGGCGAGGGCGTTTTGGGATTACGGACCCGTACTCCTCACGCGAAGCCGGCATCTTTGAGACGCGGGTTGGGAGGAGGGGACGGGCGTATTTTCGGCCTAGTTCGGGAAGGCGTTTGCGGTTGCGGCCACGCATGCGTCTAAAGATAGGTACGAACACGTGGCAGGTACGGGCGCGGCCGCAGAGGTTGGCGTGGCCGGGGATGCGGCAAAAGGCGCCCTCGACAAACCGGTTGGCGGCGCTGCGGTGGCTCATGCCGGTGTTCATGGTGGCGTTCGTTGTGCGGCTGGCCCCGAGCGCATCCCTACCCTGGATCGGCGCGGCGGTTCTGGCTGCCGTTGGTTTGGGGATGTTTTTCTGGTGGCGCGCGGGGCGAAAGTGGGATGAGGCGTGCCTCCTCCTAACCGTCGCCAGTCGACAGGCCCCAGACAAGTGGAAAGAATCTGACCCGCCGAGGAATGGCGAGCAACTACTGATCCTGGAGCGGCCAAGGCGTCGGCGAAAACAGCGCCTCCAAGACATCGGTCCGGGCGCGGTCGCGGTGGTGGGGAAGGGGGAAGGGCGCCAGCAATGGATGCGGGCGCAGGCGTGGGCGCTGGGATGGGACCTGGACGTTGGCCTCTTCGCGGGACTGTCGGAAATTCCGACTACGACCTCGTTGGTCGTGGAGGCAATGAACATAGGTTCGAAGTCTTGGACACGTCAGATACGCCAGATCTTAAGCGCGAAAGATAGCCTGCCAGACCTTGTGCATCTTACGGAACTGCTGGGTCCACCGAGCGCACGTCAGGTGGCGGATTTGTGGCGCGCCGGCGCGGCTGAGGCAGGGGCGCCTAGGTGTGACGGGGTCAGAGCACGTTCGTCCCAGGCCGGCGCACTTGGGGATGGCGCGGCTGAGGCAGGGGCATCTGCGCGTGCCGGGGTCGGTCTGGTCGCGCCTGTCGCAGTTTCAGACGAGGGCGTAGTGGAGGTTGACCTTGCCCCTGACGGTCCCCACGCGCTGGTCGTCGGAGGAACTGGGTCGGGGAAGTCGGAGTTTCTGTCAACGCTGATTCTCTCTTTGGCGCGCACCTACTCACCGGAGGACGTGCGGTTCGTGTTCATCGATTTCAAGGGCGGAGCCGGCCTAGCGCACCTAGACGGACTCCCCCATGTCGAGCACTGCATTTCCGATCTTGATGGACCCCAGGTTGCGTGGTTATTGCGCGCATTGGATGGCGCCCTACAGCGGCGCAAACGGACCATGGCGGAGCTGGGGGCACGTTCTTGGGATGAGGCTAGAGCCCTTGAAGGAACGTCGACGCAAATTGTCGGACCACGCCTAGTTGTGGTGGTGGATGAGTTCCAAGTTCTATCTGAAACGCACCCGGACCTAATGGACAGACTAACAAAGTTGGCTGCGCAGGGGCGTTCGCTGGGATTTCATTTGGTTCTGGCTTCTCAGCGGCCAAGTGGTGCGGTGACACCTACTCTGCGCTCAACTCTGGATCTGAGGGTTGCGCTACGTTGCACGGAAGAGCGGGACTCCATTGAGGTACTGGGGAGCACAGCAGCAGCGGCGCTTCCCCGCATACCGGGGCGTGCAATCATTGGGTCGACAATGGTCCAGTGTGCTCTGGAGGAACGCGCGGAAGATTGGGTGGAGACGATCCGGCAGGCTTGGCAAACTTTCCAAGTCGAGGGCGAGGCCCAACACGGGCCGCAGCCGCTGGCTGAGCGCGTCATCCCCGTGGCACTGCCAGAACGTTTACAGCATGAACCAGGGTTGCTTGGTTTGTTTGAGCCTGCGGGTGGCGGGGACGCTCAACCGCTCTACGACGGCGCACGCTTTATCGGAATCTATGGCCCGGCAAGTCATGAGCCAGAGCTGGCGCAGATTGCCCTGCACTGGGCGCACGGATCGCGTGTCATATGGATCGGGGATGAACCCGCTAGCGTCGTCGCTGACCAGGAGATTGCAGGACTGGAAGACCTAGCGAACGTAGAAGTCATCTCCAGTGGTGACTTGGGCAGTGCAGCGCGCGCCCTCGCCCAAACGGCAACCAACCAAGGCGACGCGCAGGTAGTGGTGATCCGAGGTCTCTCCAAATTATTGGCGCGCCTGGAGGCCGCAAGCGGTGTGGACCAAGTTGCTGAGCTTTGGCGGCGGCTCACTAGGGCTGACGGGCCAACAAGTGTCGTGGTGACCGACACCAAACCGCGCGCTGACCTTGGGGGACTCCAAACGACCCTTTTGCGCCTACCGTCTCGCCAGTCGCTGCTGGGAGCCGCACTCTCCCCCGTACTTCCCACTCTGGTTCCCGGCTCTAATGGAACCCCTGTGACACGCCCGATGGACCTGGAGCAATTTGTGTCCCCGACGTGGGGGCGCGTTCTTGTGACCGGACCGGAGACGGAAGGCGGGGTGTGGGCGCAGATTTGCCTTCCGGCTGCGCCCACGCCACCTCCACCACCTGAGCTGGCGGCCCTGGAAACACCTGCTGAACCGGGAGCGCATGCTGAACTGGGAGCGCATGCTGAACTGGGAGCATCCGCTGAGCAGGGAATACCCGCTGAGGTAGCGGGCAGCCCCGAACCGGCGCTCCCGCTGCAGGCAGGGACAGTTATTCTGCGCCCGCCAGCCTCTGCAGGTGAGCTGGCGGAAGCCCTTGATGGCGTGCAAGTAGCGGGAAGCCACACGTTGCTCAACGCGGAAGCGTGGCCGCGGCTTGCGTCGGAGGCTCAGCCAATCATGGCGGTGGAGGCTCCTAGGGAGGTGTTGCGCCTACTGGCGGCCAAGTTTCCCACTGACGGGGTTTGGCTTCAGGCGTCTTTTCCACTGCCTTCGGGTGCCGCTGTACTCACGGGTCGCCAAGGAGTGCGTTTCCTAAACAAAGATGAAGTCGTGGAAACACTCCGGAACACGGTTGACGTAGGTCTGAAGCAGGCGGCATAGCCGCACGCAGCAGCTCTAACCGCTCTTCGGATGGCGCAGTTTTGGGATCAGGATCCTAAGAAGCGCGCCTAGCGCGGGCCGCGCGACGCTTCATGGAGCGACGCTCTTCCTCACTCAGTCCACCCCAAACACCGGAATCCTGATGGTTCTCCATTGCCCACTGAAGGCAGACCTCACGGACGGTACAAATCGCACAAACACGCTTTGCCTCAGCAACCTGCGTGACCGCAGGACCAGTGTTACCTATCGGGAAAAACAATTCCGGGTCAACACTTAAACACGCGGCTCGACTGCGCCAGTCCATATATATGGCTCCTTGATAGTGCCGCAGGCACAAAAGTGCCGACGGCGCCTTCGCTTCAACAGGTCTAGTTTGTGGGAGATTTGCGGGCCCGGCAAGCACTTTGTGTTGTAAACGAACAGAAAAACCATGTGCGAACCATCACCTCTGGGATGTAGGTCATGCTTTTTGGGCGAATTGCGCATTCCCAAGACCCATGAGCAGTGGTCAGCCAAGCAGTTGTGTCGCCCTCAGAATTCCATGAGCAGTGGTCAGCCAAGCAGTTGTGTCGCCCTCAGAATTCCATGAGCCGTGGGGTCTCAAACCCTGCTTGTGATTCTTCCTCACCACCGGCCTTCGACCGTCGAATGCCTTTTGGCTCTTTGAGGGTATGGGGCAACTCCGCAACTACTCCTAGGTCAAGCTCCCCTTGGCCTTCGTAGATCTTCTTTCTCCCCGTCTCAAGGAGCACTGCGAGATCCTCAGGAGTATGAGCGGAGCCTATGTGCTCCAACACCCGGTTCTGGCGACCAACCTTTTCAGCGATCTGCACAGCAGTGGCGCCAGAGGAGGTTCTCACTTTTCGTAAGAATGGTGACATGCTCAGAGCATACCCACACGTTTGACGTCCCCACGAAAAAGGCCGCCATGGGCTAGATGGATCGTCTGGGTCGACTGGGTTGGTTTTGGTGGGCTTGTGCGGCCGGTTTTCGGGCGACTCTTCCGGGGGTCAGTTGTCCGGGGTCATCCTTATGATGGCGACTGTCCCACCGCCCTCGCGCGGACGCCATTGGATGCTGCCACCCAACTCACCGGACACCATCACCTGCACGATCTGTGTGCCTAAACCCTGCACGATGTTGCCGTCGCCAACTCCTTCGCCCTCGTCCTCGACGCGAATCTCCAGTTCGTCGCCATCCCGATGCGCCCTCACCCAAACTGTTCCCGCGCGTCCGGGATACCCGTGTTCAACGGAGTTGGCCACCAGTTCCGCGAGCACCGTCGCAAGTGCAGATGCCTGATCTGCAGAGATGAGCCCGAACTCTCCACTGACTTCCAACCGCGCTTCCGGTCCTGCCGACGCCACTTTGATCGCCATCTGGAGGATGTGGTTGGAGACTTCATCGAAGTTGACGATCTCGTCAGCGTTTTGCGACAGGGCTTCATGGACGGCTGCGATGGACTCAACTCGCCTACCGGCCTCCCGCAGAGCATCCTGCACATCCTCTGAGTTAGACCTACGCTCCTGAATCCGAAGTAACGCGGAGACGGTTTGGAGGTTGTTCTTCACCCTATGGTGGATCTCCCGGATCGTGACATCCTTCGTCATTAGCTGCTGCTCATACCGCCTTTGGTCGGAGATGTCGCGCGTGAGAAGGACTGCGCCCAGTCGTTTGCCATGGTCGGTGAGCGGGATGGCCCGGATCGCAACGGTGCAACCACGTGCCTCCACGTCCGCACGCCAAGGCGCCCTGCCCATCGCCACCACCGACAGGGCCTCTTCAATCTGCTGTTCACCGCGCAGGACATTCGTCAGGTCCTCAATGAGGATCCTTCCGTAAAGGGACTCTGAGATCCCCAGCCGCTTCATCGCGGAGTTGGCGTTCGGGGTAATCTCCTGTACCCGACCGTCTGGGTCTATGAGGATGGGGCCGTCGGTCACCCGTGGCGCACCGTGACCGGTAGCGCCGGCTGAGTCTGGCGATGGGTACTCCCCCGTTGCAATCATGTTGAAGAGGGCGTCTGCTGCGTCTTGAAACCACCCCTCATCCGATGCGCGCCGACTTGGGGCCGCCAGGTTCTTTTCCGCGCTGATGACCGCAAAACAGTGGCCGTCGTGGACGACGGGAACACACTGGATCTCCACCGAATAAAGGCCAGCCCACTGCGCGTTTGAGTTATCAACGATCCTCAAGGTGTCCATCGCTTCGCGTAGCTGCGACGCACGCGGACCGGAGGCGTAGAGGCCTACCACGTCATCGACATGGACCGTGGTGGAGGTGGCGGGCCTGCACATCGCAATGGCAACGAAGCGGCCATCTCTGGTGGGGAGCCACAGGACGAGGTCGGCTGATGCAAGGTCAGCCAACGTTTGCCACTCTCCCTTCAACATCTCAATCCATCCAAAGTCCGCGGGTGTCAGCTCTTCCGCATCTGCGGCTTTGATTAGCTCTTGAGTGTTTAGCATTCCTAAACCTTAGTCGCGCCGAAGTCACGCATTCGGCCTAAGATCGACCTATGGATCGCACGAACGACGTGCAACTGCGGAAACTCAGTGCCAGGAGGGCAACCAATGAGGTTTGAAGAGACATACAAGTACGACGCCCCGGTCGCAAAAGTCTGGCAGATGCTGTCTGACGAAGCGTTCGTGAAGAGCCGTAACGCGAACCTGCAGATCCCTGATCCGTCGGTGACCATCCAGGCAACGGATAAGTCCATCCACACCACAACCGCAGGGGACGTACCTCCTTCCATGATCCCTGCAGCGGCACAGCGTTTCCTGAAGTCCGGTGCGTCCTTCGTTATCAATGAGGAATGGAACCTTGTGAACCCCATGGAGATCAAGGGGTCATTCAAGGCGGAAGGCAAGGGCGTCCCCGCCCACCTGCTGGCCAGCATCAACCTGGTTCAGAACGCGTCGGGCACAACCGATGTCACGATGCGCGGCGAAATCAAGATCAACATCCCGTTCCTTGGCGCCAAGCTGGAGAAGCAGGCATTGAGTTTTGCACCAGAACTGGTACAAGCTGATGTCAAGGCTGCGACAGATTGGATCGCAGCAAACTAGGCGCAGCGACAGGGGTGCGCGGCTAAAGCGCCCCCATCGCGTTAGATAGACGGGGGAAAAGCAATGCCGCAAAACCTGCATGAGCAGCCTGGATTCACGATTGAGCGGGCGGGTCAACGCCGCTACAACGCAAAGAATGAGCGCGGAAGCGAACTGGTCATCGGCTACGGACCCGGGGAGTTCAGTCCCGGGGACCTGCTACGACTGGCGATTCTGGGATGCAACGCGCTCTCAGCGGAAGCACGCTTCGCACGCGCACTTGGCGACGACTTTGAGATAACTGGATCCATCGTCGGTAAGTACGTGAAGCAGGAAGACCGGTTCACTTCCTTCGACGTTGAGTTGAGCACCGACCTGTCAAGCCTGTATCCCGAAGATAGGGAGCGCCTGCTGCAGCGTGTCGCGCGCGCCGTGGACCGCTACTGCACCATCAGCACCACGGTGCAGAGGTCAGCCGAAACCCACTTGAGCGTCGACGGGACGGAAGTTTGACCGGGACGGAAGTATCCTTCACCCCCGACCGCCAGTACGAAGACCTGTTGGCCTCCGTACTGGCCGAAGGGACCGTGAAAGAGGACCGGACTGGGACCGGGACCATAAGCGTTTTCGGGCGCCAGCTACGGTACGACCTTTCCAAGGGCATCCCGGTAATCACCACCAAGCGCGTCCACCTCAAATCTGTTGTCGGTGAGCTGCTGTGGTTCCTCCGCGGTGACTCAAATGTTGGTTGGCTTCAGGAAAATGGCATCCGGATCTGGAATGAGTGGGCGGACGAAGACGGGGAGCTGGGGCCCGTGTACGGCGTCCAGTGGCGCAGTTGGCCCGATTCCGACGGAGACGGCATCGACCAAATCCAAGAACTGGTCGACACAATCAAGAATGACCCCGATTCCAGACGCATGATCGTCTCCGCGTGGAATGTCGGGCAACTGCCGGACATGGCCTTGGCACCGTGCCACGCGTTCTTCCAGGTGTATGTGGCCGACG
Source organism: uncultured Actinomyces sp. (assembly GCA_964616925.1). GTDB lineage: Bacteria > Actinomycetota > Actinomycetes > Actinomycetales > Actinomycetaceae > Scrofimicrobium. Next base: position 34,612 of record CAZTTD010000007.1, on the reverse strand, counting down.
GGAAACTGAGCCTGCAGCTCTACCAGCGCAGCGCCGACATGTTCTTAGGCGTGCCCTTCAACATCACGTCCTACGCTCTGCTGACGCACATGTTGGCTCAGCAGACGGGCCTTGAAGTTGGCGACTTCATCTGGACCGGAGGCGATGTCCACATCTACCTCAACCACGTCGACCAGGTGAAGCTGCAGTTGAGCCGCGACCCGTATGCTTTCCCAACGTTGCGGTTGAAGCAGGCCCCGGACATGTTCTCCTATGAGATCGAGGACGTGGAGTTGGAAAACTACATCCACCACCCGCCAATCGCAGCAAAAGTGGCTGTCTAATGGAAGGAAATCACATGGGCGGCCAACAGACCGGGCGGGCGACCCGCGCATCAATCTTTGCCCAGGACGTCAACGGCGTGATCGGTGATGGGTACAGGATGCTCTGGCGTGTTCCTGGCGACCTCGCTTTCTTTAAGTCACAAACGATGGGCTGCCCCCTAATCATGGGGAGGGGATCCTTCGAAGCCATGGGCGGACCACTTCCCGGACGCACCAACATCGTTCTCACCACCAACCGCGACTATTCCGCGGACGGCGCGCATGTCGTGCACTCTCTGGAAGAGGCCTTCTCCCTGGCGGAAGAAGCCGCACAGGGGACAGACACCAAGACGATCTGGGTCATCGGCGGTGCACAGGTGTTTGCGTCGACGATGGACATGGTTGATGAACTGTACGTTACCGACCTCGACCTAAAAGTCACCCCGGAGGCGGACGCCCACCTGGTCTACGCCCCCACCATCGACCCGCACGATTGGGAAGTGGTCAGCACGGATAAAGAGTGGCGGGAGCGCTCTGGGGACGCACCCTGGCGGGTCACCGTATACAGGCGACGCCAAGCGTAACCACTATTTCGGGACCTTGTACCCTTTGACTTAGTTCAGCGGCTAACTCAACTGCTTGCCGCACATATTTTCATGCTCCAAACTGGACGCGGAATTTTGTTCTCCGTGTGGTCCACCTATCATTAACTGGGCCCAAATGGGCCTCGATTAGGCAGATCAATGGAGATGAAATGCGCACTCCTTCACCGCGCACCGGTGTAAGACCAAGAAACATAGCACGCACAGCGGTGGGGGTGATCGCGGCGATACTTGGCTTCGGCCTACTAAGCGGGTGCGCCAGCGGTACCGGCGCATCGGCTGGCGGAGCCGGAGAAGTCCACGGTGGAGAGGCCGCCCTCGCCCTGCCGGACCTGAGTCAAGCGACAGTATGGCTTGGAACCAGCGGGACAACACTGCTGTGGTTCTCCCTGGCTATCTGTCTGCTGGGCTTTGGATTCGGGATCATGTCGTACGCGTCCTTGCGCAACCTTCCGGTTCACAAGTCGATGCTGGAAATCTCCGAACTCATCTACACAACCTGTCGCGCCTACCTGTTGAAGCAGGGGCGGTTCCTGATGATCCTGTGGATCTTCATCACCGCTGTCGTGGTCGTTTACTACAAATTCCTCACGAACTTCTCATGGGGGCGCACGCTCACCATCGTCGCCTTCTCCCTACTTGGTATGGCCGGCTCCTACTCTGTCGCCTGGTTCGGAATCCGGGTGAACACATTCGCGAACTCCCGCATGGCATTCGCATCGCTGAAGGGCAAGCCGCTTCCACTGCACAAGATCCCCATGTCCGCGGGCATGTCCATCGGAATGGTTCTCATTTCCCTTGAGCTCTTCATGATGTTGATCATCCTTCTGCTACTCCCCCCAGAAATCGGCGGCGCGTGCTTCATCGGCTTCGCGATCGGTGAGTCCCTGGGTGCATCCGCGCTGCGCATCGCGGGCGGTATCTTCACGAAGATCGCGGACATCGGCTCTGACCTCATGAAGATCGTGTTCAAGATTGACGAGGACGATCCGCGCAACCCGGGCGTCATCGCTGACTGCGTAGGCGACAACGCGGGTGACTCCGTTGGCCCCTCCGCGGACGGTTTTGAGACGTACGGCGTGACCGGCGTCGCCCTCGTCACCTTCATCGTCCTGGCCGTGCCGGACCAGGCTATGCAGGCCACGCTCCTGGTGTGGATCTTCGTGGTTCGCGCGGCAATGCTTGTCGCTTCGGGCGTCGCCTACTGGATCAACGCGACAATCACGAACGCGAAGTACAAGGACGCCAAGATCATGGACTTCGAGGCGCCGCTTACCTCCCTGGTATGGATCACCTCCATCATTTGCATCGCGATCACGTTTGGAACGACGGGCCTGATCCTTGGCAACACGCATGACGGACTGGGTTGGAAACTGGCTGCGATCATCACATGTGGCACGCTTGCGGGCGCGCTGATTCCAGAACTGGTGAAGGCGTTTACGTCGACGTCCTCGCGCCACGTGCGGGAGACGGTGAAGAGCTCGAAGGAGGGCGGGGCGTCTCTGAACATCCTGTCCGGGCTTGTCGCTGGCAACTTCTCCGCATACTGGCTGGGCATCGCAATTGTTGGCCTCATGTCCGTGTCCTTCGTGGTCTCAGGAATGGGGCTAAGTGAGTTCATGCAGGCTCCCGCCGTGTTCGCCTTTGGTTTGGTGGCGTTCGGGTTCCTAGGAATGGGGCCGGTGACAATAGCCGTCGACTCCTACGGCCCTGTGACCGACAACGCGCAGTCCGTCTTCGAACTCTCACAGATTGAGCAGATTCCCGGAATCGACAAAGAGCTTGAGAAGGACTACGGATTCAAGCCCGAATGGTCCCGTGCAAAACTCATGCTGGAAGAGAACGACGGCGCAGGCAACACGTTCAAGGCAACCGCGAAGCCCGTGTTGATCGGAACCGCGGTGGTGGGCGCAACAACGATGATCTTCTCCATCATCATTGGCCTCACCAACGGTCTGATCGACAACTTGGAGAACCTCTCCATCATGCATGCGCCATTCCTGCTTGGTTTCATCTTGGGTGGCGCGGTCATCTACTGGTTCTCCGGCGCTTCCATTCAGGCTGTTACAACCGGTGCATACCGTGCGGTGGAGTTCATCAAACCCAGGATCAAGCTGGATAAGAACTCCAAGAAGGCTTCCGCAGAAGACTCAACCAAAGTCGTGGAAATCTGCACGGAGTACGCCCAGCAGGGCATGCTCAACATCTTCCTAGCGGTCTTCTTCATAACCTTGTCATTCGCTTTCGTTGAGCCGTTCCTGTTCATCGGATACCTGATCTCAATCGCGGTGTTCGGCCTCTACCAGGCGATCTTCATGGCCAATGCCGGCGGTGCTTGGGACAACGCGAAGAAGGTTGTGGAAACTGACCTGCACGCCAAGGGAACCGCGTTGCACGACGCGACGATCGTGGGTGACACCGTCGGAGACCCCTACAAGGACACCTCTTCCGTAGCGCTGAACCCGATCATCAAGTTCACGACCCTGTTTGGGCTGCTTGCGGTCGAACTGGCTGTCAGTCTTACGAACCAGGGCAACATCGTGCTTGTGCACGTCCTCGCTGCTGTATTCTTCGTGGTCGCAAACGCGTTCATTTACCGTTCTTTCTACGGTATGCGCATCCAGGGCGGCGCATTAGAGGATACTGATGAAGTAGACGGCGAAGAGGCCGAGGCGCCCCTTCCTGAAGCAGGTAGCCGTAAGACCAAGACGGTTACGGCGTGATCCGGACGAAGGCGTCCACAGTAAAGAACGGAGTGGGGCAATGAGAATAGCAATCAAAAGAGACCACACGGAGATTACCGAGGATGGGCGTGTAGCAGGATTCGACGCGGGGGCAACCCTGGTGCGGCGCTTCCTCCGTCTGTTCCCCGGAGCCCAGGTCATCGGACCTGAGTTCCGGCAGTGCGACGGGTTTGACGTCGTGCCGCTGGACTTCATAGACCCGGCAGACACCCTGCTGATCAATATGGATGTCGTCGACTCTCCGGCTGTATGGAACCGTGTGTATCTTTCGTCCGGTGGGGACGAAGTTCGAATCATGAACTTCGTGTGGTGGCCCGTATCGCACCTAGATCACCTGGAGCAGTCTGCGGCTGTTGCGCTGTCGTGCGCGCTGTTCCCGACATTCGCGAACTCTGAACGCACTGCATCTGAGGTCCGTGAACTGGTGCGAAGGCAGACAGTGGCACCCGTGGCGCAGAAGCTAAGGCTGGGTTGGGTGAACCTAGGCTTCCGCCTAGATCACGTCCAAGAGCGCGTAGCGTCAGAGGTGCCGATCGTTCGATACCCGGCCATTTACCTATCTCCGGTGAAGCGGCCCGACCTCTTCCTTGAGATCGTCGACCGCGTCCATAAGCGCGCCCCATTGGAAGTGGAGATGCGCCTGGAGGAAAAGAGTCTTATCAGCGATAAGGCCATGAAGTTCTCCCGTATTCCCTGGGTGTGGGTTGGACCCCTCACGTCAACGCGCAGCACGTACTGGGAATCGCTGTCCAAGACAACTGCGTTCCTTGCCACCGCGTCGGAAGAATCGTACGGCCTTTCCTATGTGGAAGAGCTGGGCGCCGGCGTCATCGGCGTATTCCCAGATGAGGAATGGGCCAGGTCGCTGCTGCCGGACAACTACCCGTTCCTCTACGCCAGCAAGGCGGAGGCGGAGCAGATGTTGTTTGAGGCCGTGACGAACCCCGAAAAGTGCCGTGCCGCGCTGGATGAGGTGGCCGGGGGCAACTTCCGCCAGTGGATCAACAACCACCATTCCGACGACGTCTTTGACCGGGAGGTCATTGAGTTCGTCCATTCCGTGGCTGACTAAGCACGACAAGCAAACAGAACGGTCCGGCTAGGGCGGTGGGGAAACCCACTTCCTCAGTCGGACCGTTTTGTTATTCGAGGGCGTATCTGCACGCCCCTGGTTGGACCACAGCCTGAAACCCGGTGGTCATCCCAGCTTGAACTTGAACATCTCCTTGTCCACCAACGCGCCTGACTGCTCACCCAACTGGTCTTCCGACCCTGTCAGCACCAGGCACTTCACCGGGGCATCCACCCCAAAGTCCAAGTTCTTCAGATCCAGCCACACCGGGTAGGGGGTATCGGTTGACTGGAAGAAATAGCGAAGGTTGGTGTGGTCAGCGATTGTTGACCAAATCGTTGGTGCAACGTTGGGGCGCTCCGGATCCACGGTGCCATACGGCTGCGCTGCGTTGCGGATGACCGACAAAAGTTCAGCCATGGCCTTCGTCTTCGATGGCGTCGGTGGCAGTCCCTGCCTGTAGAAAGCAGCGCGGACAAACCGATCTTCAGCTTTGGTCGTTCCCGGAAGCGGCAGGTCGCCGCCGAACCCCGCATACCGCGACAAGTTTTCCAACTGCCCGTCAAACGTCGGAGAGTTCGTCAAGACTGTGTACTCACGCCCGTGGTGGATGGTGAAGACACCATCGATAACTTCCAGAACCGCAACATCCCCCGTGTTATCACTCAACTGGATGTGAACCGTCGTCACGCGGCCAGGGGTGATGTCAGCGGTAACCAACTGGTATGGGTCAGCCGCAAAATCCTCCAGAGCCTCTTCAACGGTTGCGAAGTTGTCCAAGTAGTACTGCGCCCACAACGCAATCCCCATTGCAGGCAGCTCCGGATCACGCGCGCCGTAGTCTGACTCCGAAAGCCAAAGAGCAGACGCTGTCAGCCCCGCCTCATTCAGGCCATCTGCCGTCCCAATTCCGTACGAGCAGGCAATCACGCTGCCGTACTTCGAGGTCCACTCCTTCGCATTGGTCTCTTCTTTCGGGGCAGCCCGTCGATACGCTCCCGCAGGCAGAACCCACAGGTTGGTATCCATGGGCATTGACCAGTCCATGTTCCTTGCTGTCAAGGTCGGCTGTCCCTCTTCACTCCACACGCAAACCGTACACATGGGTATCTCCTTTGGTACTTGGTACTTGGCGTTTTCGGGGCACCTACACAGAACAAAACCCCTCTTTCAAAGACTACCCACAACAGAGGTGTTTCGCGCGGCAACCTTTGCCTGAGCATCCCCCCCAGCACGTCGAACACACCCCAAGAACCTACCCAGCGAACCCACCCGAAGAACCCGCCCGGCGAACCCAGGGTCAAGATGGTTCCGGGTGGGTCACGACTATCGAAGGTTGTGGCCGATTGTCGATGCTTGTGCCCGGGAACAGCGTTCGATAGTTAGCCACAACCTTCGATAGTCGTGTGGCGTCAGGATAAATTCCCTTTCTAGGGTGGCCTTGTCCCGTTCCGCCTACGTTTTTGGGTGTTTGCAACCATCGGTTTTCTAAGATCGAAGGTTGTGTCACATGATCGAAGGTTAATCCCGGGATTAACCTTCGATCTTGGGGATAACGTTCGGTCTTAGGCGCCAGCGGCCGTCGGCGCGCCAGAAAACCGGTGAACCCGGGGCCAAACCGGTGCGCCCGGACCCAAAAGGTACGGGATATGCACCAAAGACTCCAAGCCATTTCTCCGCACTTCCCAAGGTTCCTCCAAGGTTCGCGCTCTTGGATTGTAGGTACTTGACCGACTAACCCCACGGAGATCACCGGAGGAAACATGACCACCGAACTTATGATCGCGATGGACCTTGTGGCCATCTCCCTGCTTGTCTTCCCGCTTTACTACCGGCGCCATCACCGTCGCGACCTAGTCACGGCATACGCGGTTCTGAATATCGGGGTGTTCGCAGTGTCTTCCATACTTGGGAGCCTTGAGGTCGGCCTAGGCGTCGGCATGGGCCTGTTTGGGGTTCTCTCCATCATCCGCCTACGCTCCACCGAGATCTCTCAATACGAAGTCGCCTACTACTTTTCCGCCCTCTCCATCGGCCTCATCGCAGGCTTGGGCAGCTCAAACCCCCTGAGTTCCGCACTTCTCATCAGCCTGATTCTGGCAGTCGTTGCGATTATCGATGCCCGCGGAATACTCCCGCAGTCGCGTCAGCAAGACATCCGTCTGGACCACGCTTTTACGAACGAGGACGAACTGCGCGCCCACGTCTCCGCTCTTCTAGGGGCCCAGGTGACGAACCTACGCGTCATCTCCTTGGACTTGGTGAACGACTCAACGCTTGTTGACGTGCGCTGGACCGAGAAGAAGGCCCGTTCCAAGAACAAACTCACCCGAGGAGCAACAGACATCGGCCCCCTGCCAGGGGCCTCCCACTCCAGCACCGGAGCTTTCTCCGAAGCTTCCCACGCCCCCACCGGCGCGTTCCCCGCTCCGACGCAACGCTAAGGACAAAGCCATGACCGCCACCTTGCAACGCCCACAAGCCCCAACCGTGAGCACTTTGAGCCTTCCACCGATCAGCCTTGAAGAACTCAATGAGAGAGCCGCCCTCCAGAAGCGCTTCGACTCTAAGTTCCTGCTTACTGCCGAACAGGCACGGGACTTGACCCTCCACCTTCCGCACGGCTCACGAGCCCTGCAGATCGGGGACCGCCAGTCCTTTTCATACTGCTCCTTCTACTTCGACACACCTGACCTGCGAACCTACCGGGACGCAGCCCACGGTCGCAGGCGTCGTTTCAAGGTTCGCACTCGTGCCTACCTGGACTCCGACATCGCCTTCCTTGAGGTCAAAATCAAGGGAAACCGAGGCGGAACCGAAAAAGCACGGAGGCCGCACCCCGTTGATGATCTCCAGAACCTGAGCCCATACGACAGAGAGTTCATCACGACCCAACTGCTCGGCGCCGACATTGACCCGACTCCTGCTTGCTGTCTGGAACCAACCCTAATCACGGGCTTTGAAAGGTCGACGTACCTTGTCCCCGACAGCCGCGGTGACGTGCGCGTCACCGTGGATACCGGGCTCTACTGGGAGCAACTGCCAAAGTCAGATGGTTGGACCATGGAACCGGCGGAGACCACCATGCTGATGCGCCCCGCCCTGGGGATCATCGAGGTGAAAAGCCCCTCCCCCTCCAGTTCCGTCAGCCGGCTGCTTTGGCAAAAGGGTCTTCGCCGCCGCTCCGTTTCCAAGTATTGCGTGGGCACGGCCGCTTTCGATCCCCGATTGCCATCCAACAAATGGAACCGAGCTCTCAAAACAGTCCTTGCCCCCTGAGGCCCCCTGAGGCCCCCTTGAGGCCCCTTTTAGGCCCCCTTGAGGCCCCTTTTAGGCCCCCAACGATTAGACCACCGGAGGAAAAATGTACCTACACACTTCACACCGACTCTCCCGCCCGGGTTCGCGGCGGATCGCTTCCACGGCAGCTGCGGTTACGCTGACTGCCGCCCTACTGGCAGGTTGTTCCGCAACCGCCGAATCCCCGGTTCAGCAATCCGCACAGTCCGCACAGTCTTCCGCTCCCACGGAGCAGGTGCAATCTGCCGCGGTAGAGACAACCGATGAGATCCCAATGACCGTCGAAGCCGCAATGGCCCTCAATCACGACTACTGGACGCCAGATGAGACGGGCGAGGGCGAAACGGCAACGGCCATCGCCCTCGACGGAACCACGGCGACCTCAACTTCAGAGAACGTCACGATTGACGGATCCACGGTCACGATTACGGCCGCCGGCACATATGAGTTGACCGGGACCCTCCAGGGCCAAGTTATCGTCGACGCCCCCGATGAAGCCCAGGTGAAACTGGTTTTGAAGGGCGCGGAAATCACGAACTCAAACGGCCCCGCCCTGCTGCTCACCAACGCGGATGGCGTTGTTGTGGAACTGGCAAGCGGAACGCAGAATAAGATCTCTGACACCGCCACGTTCGCGGAAGACGCGGATGAGAACGCAGCCTTCTTCTCCCACGTAGACGTCGTGATCAGCGGCGACGGTGCCCTGGAGGTTTCGGGCGGCGGGGAGGATGGAATCGCGTCCAAGGACGACCTCGTCATCACCGGCGGCACCATAACGGTTGACGCAACGGATGATGGGATTCGCGGAAAGGACGCCCTCGTCATCACGGGTGGCACCATCAACGTGACTGCTGGCGGGGACGGATTGAAAACGACGAACGAGGACGAGGCCGACCGCGGCTACTTCCTCATCACCGGCGGCGACGTCACGATCGCCGCCCTCAGCGACGGGATCGACTCCGCGCAGGACGCGCTGTTTGACGGCGGGAACGTCCTGATTTCGGAGAGTGACGAGGGCGTGGAAGCGCAGAACCTGATCATCGGGGACGGCGTTTTGGACATCACGTCCACAGACGATGGGCTGAACGCGACTATGGGATCGTCCTCCACGACGACCGCCGCGGGTGGCCCCATGGGGGACGTGGACGATGGGTCCAATCTGGTTATTTACGGTGGGATCGTGACGATAAACGCCGAGGGGGACGGGATCGACTCCAACGGTGCGCTGACGATCAGCGGTGGGAAGGTCACCGTGTTTGGGACGTCCCGCGGCGGTAATGGCGCGTTCGACGCGAACGGCACATTCACGCTCAGTGGTGGTGAGGTGTTGGCTCTGTCGGCAGGGCAGATGGAACAGGGCCCCGCGGTCGTTTCCCAGGCCCTGGTTGAGGTCTCCATTTCAGGCGTGATGAGCGACTCCGTGACCGTGAGCGCCAATGGGCAAAACCTAGCGCAAGTGCAGGCCGTGAAGGGTTTCGGATACGTGCTCTACTCTTCTCCGGCGCTCACTGAGGGAACGACTGTCAGCATCGCGGCGGGAACAAACGCGGTGGAGGCGACGGCTACGTTGACGTCCTCGTCCGGAATTGGCATGGGCCCAGGTGGCGCGGGCGGAATGCAGGGCGAGGGCGGCGCTCCAGGTGAGGGCGGCCCCGGCGGCGGCCCCGGCGGCATGCCTGGCCAAGGCACAGAGACAACCACCGGCGGCGCGTAGGTCAGTCTGGTTTGTCCCGCTTCATCCCCATAGAGCGCAAGACCAAGCCCCATCAAACGTAAGATCGAGGAATGACAACTACACAGCGCGTCCAAAAAGCAGATGGCTCCCCCGTATCCGTCCTTGTGGTGGAAGACGACCAACTGCTAAATGAGCTCCTCACCATGGCCATGAAGGCTGAGGGTTGGCAGGTGTATAGCGCGATGAATGGCTACGACGCCCTGGCCCTTGTGAGGGAGAAGAGCCCGGACGTTGCCATCATGGATGTCATGATTCCTGGGATTGACGGGGTTGAGGTTGTGCGGAGATTGCGCTCCTATGGGGATGACATTCCCGTCCTCTTCCTGACGGCGAAGGATGAGCTGCAGGACAAGCTCGACGGGCTCTCTGCCGGTGGGGATGACTACGTAACCAAACCGTTCAGCCTGGAGGAAGTGGTGCTGCGGCTAAGGGCTCTGCTACGTCGCAGCATCGACACCTCCGCCGCCCAAGAAGATACTGTGCTGACCGTTGGTGACCTGTCCTTGAATCCGAAAACACATGAGGTGTCGCGGGCGGGAACACCTATAGAGTTGACGGCCACGGAGTTCGCGCTTCTGGAGTACCTGATGGAAAACCCCAAGCACGTCCTGTCGAAGGCACAGATTCTGGACCGCGTCTGGAACTACGACTTCGCGGGCAACGCGAACGTCGTGGAAATCTATGTGTCGTACCTACGCAAAAAACTGGATGCCCTGGGCGCGCCGATGATACATACGTTGCGTGGGGTTGGGTACTCGATAAGGGCCGCGGATGAGTAACCCGCCCAAGGCGGACCAAGTTCGCCGCCCAAAACCCAACTTCCGCGGTTGGATCCACTCACTGCAGGTGCGCCTGGCCCTCACAATCAGCCTGGTCCTCCTCCTTGTCACCGCAGTTATCGGCTCCGTGACCGTCGCCGTACAAAACGACAACCTGATGCGCCGCGTCGATGAGCAGTTGCGGATCTCCCTTGAGATGGCAACCGGAATGTCGCGCGACCGCAGCGTGGGCCTGTGGCCGCAGGCGGACCCCAGCCAGGCGGAGCCAGAGCAGCGCCCCGTTGGACCCCGCTTCGGATCCCTCAACGTAACAATAAGGGGTGGATACCTAGCGGAGGCTGAGGTGGTGACCTCCCAGGGCGCAACGGTAACGCTTGACGACAGCCAAATCGATCAACTGCTCGAGGCCGTCGTCGCAACATCCGGCCCCACGGACGTGAACCTGAGTGGGCTGGGCCCCTACCGGATTATCGGCGTGAGCGCCGTCGGCACGGATGAGGCGATGGTGGTCATCGTGGGGCAGTCGCTGTCAGAGGTTCAGCGGACCACACGCGGATTGATCGGCACATTCACCCTGGCGGGCCTACTTGGGGTTCTCATCGCATCCGCCGCCTCTACCTGGATGGTGCGCAGGTCTTTGGCGCCGTTGGAGGAGTTGCGCGCGGCGGCCTCCCGCATCAGTGAGACGCCACTTTCCACCGGTTCCGGCTCCCTGGCAACGCGCGTGGACAGCGACACCTTCACCCCCGGAACGGAAGTTGGGGACCTTGCTGAGTCCTTCAACCAGATGTTGGACCATGTGGAGGACGCCCTCGTCCACAGAGCCCAATCTGAGGACAAACTGAAGCAGTTCGCGGCGGACGCCAGCCATGAGCTGCGCACTCCCCTTTCCAACGTCAGCGGATACGCGGAGTTCGCGGCGCGGCAAAGTGGGAGTCTGCCGCCGGATGTCGCGCGGTCCCTGTCCCGGATTCGTAGTGAGTCCGCCAGGATGAGCGGGATCGTTGAAAAGCTGCTGCTCCTGGCCCGGATGGACTCCGCGGATTTCGGATCCGGGGAGGTGACGGACGCTGTCACGGCCGTCCTCGATTCCGTAAATGACGCGCGCGTGACGTCGCCTGACCACACGTGGAAAGTCGTGATTGGCGAGGACGCAGCGGACGCGCGCGTGCCCCTATCCGCCGACCTTCTGCGCCAGGTCGTGGGCAACCTGACCACGAACGCGCGGATCCACACGCCGGGCGGGACGACGGTCACCGTGTCCCTGACCGTCACCTCCGACGGGTTTGCCGCGATTCGGGTCGAGGACGATGGCCCGGGCGTCCCACCCGACCTCGCCCCAAGGATTTTCGACAGATTTGTACGCGCAGATGTGGCCCGTACGGGGACGTCAGATCCCAACGTGCGCTCCACCGGCTTGGGGCTTTCCATCACGGAATCGATAGTGCGCGGCGCGGGCGGTTCGGTCACGCTGGACTCCGTTCCCGGGCGGACCGTGTTCTCCATTTACCTGCCGCTGGCTAACTAGACTGGTGGGATGAGTAGTCAATACGCCCTCGTACAAACGCAGTCCGGACAGGTTCGCGGGAGGTGGAGGGGTGGGGAGTCGTGTGCGTTCCTGGGCGTGCCGTTTGCGCAGCCTCCCGTGGGGGATCTTTTGTTCGCGGCGCCGCAGCCGGTGGAGGCGTGGGAGGGGGTGCGCGACGCCCTGGAAATGGGGCCGACGCCCCTGCGCAAGGACGACCCGAACTCGTTGATTCCGGAGCCGGCGGTGGAGGGCAAGGGGACCCTGAACGTCAACATCTTCACCCCCGCGCCGGGTAACCCGGATGCCGCGCTACCGGTCCTGGTTTGGATTCACGGTGGTGGTTTCACGGGTGGCTCGCAGGCGGGCTCCTGGTATGACGGGGCCAGTTTCAATCGCGATAGCGTGGTGACCGTGACGGTGTCTTACCGTTTGGGTTTCGTGGGTTTTGGTTTTGTCGAGGGCGCCGTCCAGAACAGGGGCGTTTTGGATTGGCTGGCGGCACTTCGGTGGGTCCAGGAAAACATCGCGGCGTTCGGTGGGGATCCGTCGCGGGTGACGATTGCGGGGCAGTCTGCGGGTGGGGGCGCGGTGCTGACCCTACTGGGGATGGAGTCCGCGCAGTCGCTGTTCGCGGGGGCGCTGTCTATTTCGGGGGCGCTTGCGGATATCAGCCTTGAGGATGCTCAGAGGATGACGGCCAAGATGAGCGCGGAGTTGGGGGTGGAGGGGACGAAGGACGCCCTCGAAAAGATCCCCGAAACGCAAATCTTGGCTGCGCAGGAGAAGGTCGGGGAACTGAAGAAACCCTCCGACGTGCGGCGCCTGTTTTCGGGGGAACTGTCCTGGGGACCGGTGATTGACGGGCAGGTCATCAAGCGACCGACGCTTCAGTCCATTGCCGCGGGTATGGGGGCGGACAAGCCTCTGGTGCTTGGTGCTGCGGATGATGAGTTCAGCATGATTTTCACCGGTAAAGAGAAGGTGATGCGGTGGGTTTCGCCGCGGGTGGCGTTGCGGTGGGCGGGAACTGGGGGCTCGAAGGCGCGGGCCTACATGGACGCGAATCGGGATGTTGTGAAGAGCGGGACGGGGCGTCTGCTTGGAAGGCTGATTACTGACAACATTTTCAGGACTCTGGTTCTTCGCACGGCGATGCTGCGTGGAGGGGCGCCGACGTGGGTGTATCAGTTTGTCTACCGACAGCCGTCAACGGACCTTGCGATTCACTGCCTGGATGTGCCTTTCTGGTTCGACTGTTTGGACCGTGAGAGGGTGGAGAAACTGGCGGGGCCGAACCCGCCGAAGGACCTCGCGACGGAGATGCATGCGGATGCCGTGCGGTTCATTCGGGAAGGGAATCCGGGGTGGGCTAGGTGGACGGACGCTGCCGGAGAGGTAGAAGTCTTTGGGGCCGGGCAACCGGGCCTCACCCGCCTAGGCGGCTACGATGAGGTCCGCCCGCTGCTGAGGTAGATTCGTCTTATGACTACTCCCCTCCTGGTTCCCGTACCCCTGTTCAGTGAGTTTGAGTCCGATGAGGTGTTTGGGTTCGGGCCCGGGGGGCTGAGGCTCGCGCTGGCGCAGCCCATGGAGCCGGAAACGGAGGCGTCGGAACCGGCGGGAGCGTTGGAGACGCTCGGCACGGGAGGGCCCGAAATGGGTACGCAGCCAGACGGGGCCGAGAGCGCCGACGAATCGCGTGCCTCAGCCGAATCGCGTGCCTCAGCCGACACGGCTCTGGCTGCGGCTGCAGAGTTTCTGGGTTCCTCAACCGGGCTTGACGTCAGGGTCGTAAACGAAGCGCACGATGCCAACGTCGTGTACGTCCTCGACCCGAAGGCACGGAACGTGCCCGACCCGAACGCGCAACCCCCGACCGATGCGGAGGCGTACGAACCAGGACCCGATGCGGAGGCGTACGAACTGGTGGTCGGGGCCAAGGGCGCACGGATCACCGCGCGCTCGCTGGCCGGATTTGCGCGCGCAACCGCCACGTTGGCGCAGGTGATAGAGGTCGATGACGCGGGGGATGCTCGCGCACCACTGGGTACTGTCCGCGATGCCCCACGTTTTCCTTGGCGCGGCCTCAGCCTTGACGTCGCACGTAGTTTCTTCCCGGTGGCTGAGGTCAAAACCGTCCTCGACCTGCTATATCGCTACAAACTCAACGTGTTGCACCTGCACCTGACGGATGATCAGGGGTGGAGGTTGGAAATTCCGTCTCGCCCGGAACTCACCGAAATATCGGGCGCGACGGCGGTTGACGGCGGGAGGCCAGGGTTCTATACGGTGGAGGATTTTCGGGAAATCCAGGAGTATGCGGAGGCGCGCTCGATTACGGTGGTGCCGGAGATTGACCTTCCCGGACACACGAATGCGGCGACGCACGCGGTCGCGGACCTGAATCCGGATGGGCAGCCGACGGCCGCGTACGGTGGGATGCGCGTTGGGTTCAGCATGCTTCACCCGGAGTTGGATGCGACGGAGCCGTTCTTGCGTGACGTGATTGGGTCGGTTGCGGAGCAGACTCGCGGTGAGTTCCTCCATTTTGGCGGGGACGAGCCCCTCGACATGGACCCCCGCAACTACCAGCAACTGGTGGCCCTCATCCAAACCATCGTGGAGGAAAACGGGAAGACACCCATCGCGTGGCAGGAGGCGGCCGCTGCGCCCCCGTCGCCCTCGACCATCTACCAATTCTGGGACACGCGGCCGGACGCGATGCCCGTTAGTGGCGCCGTCGATGCTGGCGCCAAAGTCATCCTGTCCCCGGGCAGCCGGACGTATATGGATATGAAGTATGACGAGGGGGAGGCGCTCGGCCAAGACTGGGCCGGCCTAGTTGCGCTGGGCGACAGTTACGCGTGGGAACCGGCGGCGTTCTTGGAGGGTGTGGGCGAGGACGATGTGGTCGGAGTGGAGGCGGCGGTGTGGACGGAAACGATCCACAACCTGCGGGACTTGACCTACATGTTGCTGCCTCGGACTGTTGCGGTGGCGGAGCTGGGGTGGAGCCCGAAAGATGCGTTGAACTGGGAGTCTTTCACCGCTCGGTTGGCGCAGCAGGGAGAGGTTTGGGATGCGCTTGGGCTCTCGTGGCACAGGAGCCCGGAGGTTTCCTGGGGCGGGTAGGTGGGGGTGCGACAGTACCGATGTTCTAGGTCGCCCGCCGGTCCGGCCCGGTCCGGGGTCCCAGCCCGGGGTCCCGGCCCGGGTTCGCCTCAACCCCCGACCCTCCAAGTCACCCGTCCGTCCGGTCCGGTCCGGGGTCCCGGCACGGGGTCCCGGCCCGAGGTTCACCTCAACCCCCGACCCTTCAAGTCACCATTCGCTGCCCAGCCCGCAAGTCGCCATTCGCACCCTGGTACCACAAGTCGGCACGCCCCCGAAAACCCACCCGCAAGTCGCCATTCGCACACCTCCCTGGTTCCGGGCACAACGTTCGCAGACCGACCGTGTTTTGGGCACAACGCTGCAAGACGGGCACAACGTTCGCAGACCGACCGTGTTTTGGGCACAACGTTCGCAAAAGGCCTTGTGATGGCGTACAGCTAACGATGTGTCACGAAACTAACGTTGTGCCCGGGCACATCGTTCGAGGGCGGGCACAACGTTGCAAAACGGGCACATCGTTCGCAGATCCGCCTGGTTTTGGGCACAACGTTGCAAAACGGGCACATCGTTCGCAGATCCGCCTGGTCTTGGGCACATCGTTGCACGTTGGGCACATCGTTAGCAGCCCCGCGGTCAAGCATGGTGTCTATGGGGACTATCGAAGGTTGTGGCTGATTATCGATGCTTGCGCCCGGGAACAACCTTCGATAGTTCACCACAACCTTCGATAGTCCGCCCGGAAGCCTCTTGTACATACAGGAAACTCACCCGGAAGCAACGAAAGTCGCGTTCGCTCTCATAGCGGGCGACAAACACTCACCCCTGGGGACATGTTGTTGATGGGCATCATGTTTGACGGTCGGGTTTCACAGCCTTGGGTGCGCAATAGGTGCGGAATGGGTGCGGAATGAGTTGTGCCCCCAAGGTGATCCGGGTGAGGGCCGTCGAAGATACATACGGGGGCCGAAGATACATAGCGGGTAAACATTACGGCGTTTTTATTGGTTTTTTGCTACCCCGTATGTATCTTCGACCCCGCTATGTATCCTCGACGCGGTTATTTGACGCCTTGGGCCTCCGGCTGCCGTTAATTCCTGGGCCGCAACAGCGGTACAGCGGTGCATGAGTGATGCATATGCGGGGCAGACGCCACGCCCAAGACCCGATTGCCTTTGGGGGCCAGGCCCGTGAGGTAGACGGGCCGGCCGGTGGGCACCGACTGTGGAAGCGGCCCACCGGAGGGGATCAGCCGGTAAAGGCGGTGGGGCTCAACCGCTGAAGCGGCCAACCGGTGGGGCCGCCGGTGGAGTCGGCTAGGTCGATAGGGGCCAGGTCCGGAAGGCAGGCAGGCGGGCCGGCCGGCACCAGGGACTCAGCCCTTAAAGCGGTTCACCAGCTTCCACGTGGCCGGCAGCAGGGCACCGGCCGCAAGCGCCTTGATTGCGTCCCCGACTAGGAACGGGACAACACCCAGGGCCAGACCTTCCTTCAGGCCAACCCCCATCGAGGCCATCAGCCACGGAACGCCCGCCGCATAAATGAGAGCAGAGCCCGCAAGCGCCATAGCGACCGTAGACAAAACCGCACGGTCAGCTGCCTTGCGCGCCAAGTAACCAGCAGCCACCGCCGCAAGCACATATCCAATTACGTAGCCGAATGAAGCATGCGCCACACCGGAGGAGAACCCGGCGAATGCCGGAACTCCAAATACCCCTAGGGCCATGTAAAGGCCAAGGGATGCGGCCGCTCGCGCAGGTCCAAGGGACGCGCCAACCAGCAACACGGCGAACGTCGCCAGCGACAGCGGAACTGGGGTAAACCAGAGCGGGATCACAATTTGGGAGGCCGCGAACACGATTCCTGTGCCACCCATCACCAGTGCGGCATCTTTCACACGCGTGTCAGGTATCACGTCCACTAGGACTGGTGCACCTACTGTACTCATCTGCTTCTCCTTCGTTGTTTTTCGTTGATATAGCAACGAAATCTCGGGTTGAAACGGCTTGGGTTTCACGGGTTGACCCGCTCTGCCCTCGCCCTCGCCACGCCCGAAATAGACGGTTCCAAGAGGCCGTTTCGTCGATGACTATACTTCAGAACTTGAAAGACATACTGCAAATCTTGAAATACTGTAGCCATTGATACACACAGTGAACGAACGGAGAGGCGCATGGCGGACTCGGCTCCAATGATCCATTTGGCCTCAGCCACCTCAACCAACGATTACCTGGCGCGGAAGTGGAATAGCCCGGCGGGCCGTCCCCTCGCTCCCTTCACGGCCGTACTGGCCGACTACCAAACCGCTGGTCGCGGACGTTTGGGACGCGACTGGCTGGCGCCTAAGGGTAAGTCCCTTCTGATGTCAGTCCTAGTTCCCATGGCACCCGCGGACCTTTCGTGGCTTCCTTTGATGGCCGGAATGGCCGTGCAGGACGCCCTCGCCCCCCTCATTCCCGGCCGCGTGGTGCTGAAGTGGCCAAACGACGTGCTGATTGACGGCAAGAAAATTGCGGGCGTGCTCAGTGAGTACATGGGCGTCCGTGACGGTCGTGCCTGGGTCGCGCTTGGCATCGGCGTCAACCTGACGCAAACCCGGGAGGAACTTCCCGACGTACCGGCAACTTCCCTTCTTCTCGAGGGCGGGTCGCAAAGCCCAATCGCCCTCGCCGCCCAGATCATCTCCGCCCTGCGCACGTGGCTGGACGCGCCAATCCCGCAGGCGGAGTACGTGAAGCGATGCGTCAGTGCGCGCTCCGCCGTGAACGTGACACTGCCTGTTGGCGAGGTCGTTTCCGGCATGGGCCTTGGCGTTGATGAGGCGGGCGGCCTGCTGATCGAGGTCGACGGCCAAGTCCTGACCATCACCGCCGGCGACGTCGCGCTGGTCGAACCAAGTCCCTCTGATGTTCCCGAACTGACAAGCCTGGGAGGAACCCTGTGAGTACCGCGAAAAAAACAACCGTCGCCCCTGATAATCGGGCGGACGAGGGCGGGGCCATCACGAAGATTCTGGTCGCTAACCGCGGGGAGATCGCGCTGCGAATCATTCGCTCCGTGCGCGACAGCGGCCGCACAGCCGTTGCGGTTTACGCGGATCAGGACCTGGATTCCCAGTTCGCGGCCGCCGCTGATGAGGCATACGCACTGGGCGGGACGTCGGCTACCGACACGTACCTGAACGCCGACAAGATCATTGAGATCGCACTGCGTTCCGGCGCGGACGCCGTCCACCCCGGATACGGGTTCCTGGCGGAAAACGCGGACTTCGCCGCGGCCGTGCAGGACGTCGGCCTGGTGTGGATCGGCCCGGAGCCAGGGGTCATCGACCTACTTGGTGACAAGATCCGTGCACGTCAAACCGCGATCAGCGTCGACGTTTCGCCGGTCCCGGGCACGCAGGAGCCCCTGCAGAGCCGTGAGGAAGTGGAGGCATTCATCGACCAGTGGGACTACCCCGTTGTCCTGAAAGCTGCGGACGGCGGCGGCGGGCGCGGCATCCACGTGTTGAACGCTGCGGCGGACCTGGATGCGTTCTTCACCGGACGCGACCTTGGTGGCGTGAACGGCGCGGGCTTCTTCATTGAGCGCTACGTGCCCAAAGCCCGTCACCTTGAAACCCAAAGTGGACGCGATTCACACGGGACGTTCACGGTTTACTCAACGCGTGATTGCTCGGTCCAGCGCAGGCACCAGAAACTGATTGAAGAGGCCCCGGCGCCCTTCATCTCGAAGGAGATTGAGGACCGGCTCCTCAAATCCTCCGAAGCCCTGTTCAACGCCGTTGACTACGTCGGCCTTGGGACGTGTGAGTTCCTGCTTAGCGATGATGGGGAGTTGTACTTCCTGGAGGTGAACCCCCGCCTGCAGGTTGAGCACACCGTCACTGAAGAAGTCGCGGGCGTTGACCTTGTCGCCGCACAGTTGGAGATCGCATCCGGGAACCCAATTCCCCTTGGGGAACCTGTTCGCGGCCACTCCATAGAGTTGCGCGTGACCAGTGAGGATCCCGCAAATGACCTGGCCCCAACCACCGGCACACTAACCTCCGTGGTTTGGCCAACCGGCCCGGGCATCCGCATTGACACGGGAATCGGCGTCGGGGACGCGGTGTCCCCCGAATTTGATTCCATGGTAGCGAAAATCATCGTGACTGCCCCGACGCGTGAGCAGGCCATTGCAAGGGCGTTGCGGGTCACCGAAGAAACCGTCCTTGAGGGCGTCTCTAACCCGCTCCCCCTCTACGCCCACATCCTCTCCAGCACGCAGTTCGCGGTGGAGCAGGACGGCAACCTAGGGGTTTGGACCCGATGGCTGGAAAGCGGAGTCCTGGAAGAGTTCGGAGAACTGTACAAGGCCGAACTGGAACAGCTCAGTCCCGGTACCACCACGGCTCCGGGAGCGGCGGCCCCAGCACCCCGCACCCGCGTTGTCATCGAACTGGACGGCAAGCGCGCGGAGCTAACCCTACCGGCGAACCTTTTGACACCAGCCGCGGCGCCCTCCGATGGGCCGAAGCGCGCCCCGCAGCCACTTCGCGCAGGCCGCGAAGGAGGCAGGCGGGCAGCAGCGACAGCCGCAGTGAACGCCGACTCCATAGTGTCCCCCATGCAGGCGATCGTCGTGCGGGTCCCGGCTGAGGTGGGACAAGAGGTCAAGGAGGGCGACATCGTCCTCGTACTGGAATCCATGAAGATGGAAAGTTACGTTCACGCTCCACGCGACGGCGTAATCGAAGCCATAAACGTTGAGGTCGGCGCGAATGTCGCACCTGGACAGGTCCTGGCAACTCTGAGCCAAGAAGGTGACTCGAAGTGAATCCACGCAACCCATCCCCTCACAGGGGCGCGAAGACCCAACACGGTCGGCAGGCGGTTGACCCCAAGACGGCAGTGCGGGCAGGACTGAACGCCGCACGTGCCGGTTTGGACGCGGCGAAGGCCGGTTTCAATGCGGCGCTCGCGGAACTTGGCGGCGGCGGCAAGGAGCACGCCGGCCTGCCATCCGCAAGGGACACCCACGCCGACCAGGTCGCGGAACTGACCGCGCGGGCCGAAGAGCGCGCAGCCGCACGCCAACACAAGAATGACAAATACACCGCGCGTGAGCGCCTTGACATGCTCCTTGATGAGGGCACGTTCGTGGAGATCGGCCAGTTCGTCGGCGGCTCCATGAAAAACGGTTTCACGGGCGCCGCGGTCATCACCGGACACGGTGAAATCAACGGACGCAGGGTTGCCGTCTACTCCCAGGACTTCTCCGTACGCGGAGGCACCCTGGGGCGGGTAGAGGGCCAAAAGATCATCGACATCATGGATCTGGCCATGGAGATGCGCATCCCCATCATCGGGCTGCTGGACTCCGGAGGCGCCCGCATCCAGGAAGGCGTCGTCGCACTTACCCAGTACGGGCGGATCTTCCGTAAGTCGTGCAAGGCTTCCGGGTCCGTCCCCCAGATTTCGCTAATCCTTGGCCCCTGCGCGGGCGGCGCGGTCTACAGCCCGGCGCTTACGGACTTTGTGATCATGGCGCGGGAGCACAGCCACATGTTCGTCACCGGCCCCGACGTCGTCCAGGCGGTCACGGGTGAGAAGGTTTCCTTTGAGGAACTGGGCGGGGCCGAAGTCCACAACGCCCAGTCCGGCGTTGCGCACTACCTGGCGGACGACGAAGAGGACGCGCTTGAGTACGCGCGCAGCCTCCTCACCTACCTGCCGACCTCCTTCGAACAGCCCGCACCCACCTACGCGTATGAGGTGTCGGAGGACGAGGGCGCCCTGGCGGAAGAGTTAGGCGACCTAGTTCCCGAATCCACCCGCCAGCCCTACGACGTGGTCAAGGTCGTTGAAAACCTGGTGGACCACGGTGAGTTCGTTGAGGTTCAAGCCTCTTTCGCGAAGAACATCGTCATCGGTTTCGCCTGTATTTCCGGCCGTTCCGTCGGGATCGTTGCGAACCAACCCCTGCATGACGCGGGGACGTTGGACGTGGACGCCTCTGAAAAGGCAGCGCGGTTCGTGCGTCTGTGCGACGCGTTCAACCTGCCGATCGTCACGCTGGTTGACGTTCCCGGTTACCGCCCGGGCACCGAGCAGGAGCAGGCGGGAATCATCCGCCGCGGCGCGAAAATGATCTTCGCGTACGGCAACGCCACGACCCCGATGATCACCATCGTGTTGCGCAAGGCCTACGGCGGCGCGTACATCGTCATGGGTTCGAAGTCGATTGGCGCGGACATGAACTTCGCATGGCCCGGCGCCGAAGTTGCAGTGATGGGCGCGGATGGCGCGGTTTCCATCATGAACCGTCGCGAACTGGCTGCCGCCAAAGAGGCGGGCGAGGACGTTGACGCTGTGCGGGCCGCCCTCGTCCAGAAATACACGGAAGAGTCCGTCAGCCCCGACCTGTCGGTTGCCGAAGGAGAGTTCGACGGCATCATCACTCCCGCGCAAACGCGGGACGCAATCATCGGTTCCCTTGAGCTCCTTTCCACCAAGCACCGGCCGGTTTCCGGCTCCAAGCGCCACAGCAACGGCCCCCTGTAAACCATGGCCACACAGACTTATTTGAACGCCCCTGGGCAAATACAACAACCATCGGGAGAAACGAAAATGACAAGCAGCCAACCTTTCTACCTATCCTTGGGTGGTCGCGAAGGCCAGCCGTATGCGGTCTCATTTGCGGGTCAGGCAACGCCATGGCAGAGCGCCCTGGCTGAGGTCACACAGTCCCCAGACATTGCGCGTGAGGTCGAAGATCTGATCGCGGCCGGGCAGGCACTTCTGGCTCCTCTCGGGCGCTCCCTGAGCGTGGTTGCGGGCGCCCCGGCAACCCTGAAGTCGCTCCTTGCGGCTGATCCGACATCACCGGCAGCGTCAATGCCGGGCATCCTGCTTTCCCAGTACGCGATCCTTCTGGATCTTGCCGAAGAGGGCTTCGACGCGCGCGTTCACGCACCCGTCGCTGCTGTTGGGCACTCCCAGGGTGTCCTTGGCGCTGCGCTGTTTGACGCGTGGGCGCAGGGTGACTATGAGAAGATCGCGGCCATCTACGCGCTTTCCGAACTCATGGGTGTTGCGACCACGGCCGCCACGCGCGCCAGCGGTGTGCGCCCAGTTGGGGACCAGTTCCCGATGGTTGCCGTCGTGGGCGCCTCAGCTGCACAGGTTGAGCAACTGATCGAAGACGCAGGCCTTTCGGACTCCGTATCCGTTTCCCTGAAGAACAGCGGGGAACAGATCGTTCTGTCCGGCTCACCGGCAGACCTGGCACAGGTCCAGTTGGCCGCGAAGAAGGTCCAGGATGAGCAGGAAGCGCAGATCGCGACAAAGATCCGCGGCGGCATCGCTTTTGCCCCGCGCTTTGCATACCTGCCGGTCGCAGCCCCCTTCCACTCCCCACTCCTTGGCGCAGCCCTGGAGCAGGTGCGCGAATGGGCGCAGGCAACCGACCTGGACACCGACATGGTGGAGGCTCTCACCCCCGCGGTCCTCACGAATGAGGTCGACTGGGTTAGTGAGATCGAGAACCTGGTGAACCAGGGCGTGAAGTGGATCCTGGACATCGGCCCGGGCGACACCCTGGCACGCATTTCCACCCAGGTCCTCCTGGGTGCGGGCGTTGGCGTTGTTGAGGCCGGAACCGTTGCGGGACGCGACAAGTTCCTGACCTCCACCGCCACTTTTGAACCGTCCGTCGACTGGTCCAACTACCAGCCGAAGGTAACGACCCTCCCCGACGGGTCCAAGACCGTTGAGACTGCGTTCACGCGTCTGACCGGCCGCTCCCCTGTCCTGCTTGCGGGCATGACACCGACCACCGTTGACCCGGAGATCGTCGCGGCTGCCGCCAACGCGGGTTACTGGGCGGAACTTGCGGGTGGCGGACAGGTCACTGAGCCCGTCTTTGCCGGAAACCTCAAGAAACTGAAGGGCCTTCTGGATCCAGGCCGGGCAGTCCAGTTCAACGCCATGTTCCTGGATCCCTACCTGTGGAACCTCCAGTTCGGCTCCCAGAGCATCGTCACCAAGGCTCGCGCTGCTGGTGCCCCACTGGATGGCGTGGTTGTCTCCGCGGGTATCCCGGAGCTTGAGGAAGCCACCGCCCTGATCACCAACCTTCAGGCCGCGGGCTTCCCCTACATCGCGTTCAAGCCAGGCACGATCGCGCAGATCCGCCAAGTAATCGACATCGCTCAGGCACTGCCTGAGGCCCCCGTCATCATTCAGGTCGAGGACGGACATGCCGGCGGTCACCACTCCTGGGAAAACTTGGATGACCTCCTCCTGGCCACCTACGCCGACATCCGCGAAACCCCTAACCTGGTTCTGACCGTCGGCGGTGGCATCGGCACGCCCGAACGCGCGGCTGATTACATTTCTGGACAGTGGGCCCTGGCTCACGGCCGTTCCCTGATGCCTGTGGATGGCGTGCTCATCGGGACCGCCGCCATGACGGCATTGGAAGCCAAGACAAACCCCGACGTCAAGCAGCTTTTGGTCGAAACCACGGGCATCACCGTGGACCCAACCCAGGACACCTTGGGTGGCTGGGTTTCCACAGGTACCGTGCGCGGCGGAGTCACCTCCGGCCAGTCGCACCTGCGCGCTGACATTCACGAAGTAGACAACGCGGCCGCGGCCTGCGCGCGCCTGGTCTCCGAGGTTTCTGGAGACGAGGACGCTGTGGCGAAACGTCGCGACGAAATCATCGCCGCCCTCGACGCCACCTCCAAGCCATACTTTGGTGACGTCGACCAGATGAGCTACCTGGCGTGGGCGAAGAGGTTCGCTGAACTGTCTGTCTCCCCCATTGATGGCTCCTGGAATGACGACACATGGATCAACCGTTTCCAGCTGCTCCTGCAGCGCATTGAGGGACGTTTGGACGCCCAGGAGGCAGGCCAGATCCCAACCAGTTTCCCGGATATTGAGGCGGCTCGGAATGCGCAGTCCGCCCTCGCCATTCTGGAAGAAAAGTACCCGAACGCAGACACCACGCGCGTTACCCCGACGGATGCGGCCTGGTTTGTGGACCTGTGCCGCAAGTACCCCAAGCCGATGCCGTTCGTGCCGGTTCTGGACAACGACCTGCTGCGCTGGTGGGGTCAGGACAACCTGTGGCAGTCCCAGGATCCGCGCTACACCGCTGATGAGGTGCGTGTAATCCCCGGTCCCGTGTCCGTTGCGGGCATTGACCGCGTGGATGAGCCGATCGGTGAGCTGCTCGGTCGCTTTGAGGCCGCCTGTGTTGAGCGCCTTGACGCAACCGGTGAGGAAGCCGAGGAGCTCTTCGCCCGCCTTGCCGACGCCAAGACCCCCGAAGAATACCTGGCGGCTGTCCCCTACGTTTCCTGGAGTGGAAACCTGGTGGACAACCCTGCTCGCGTGGTTCCGGAGGGAACATTTGAGATCACGCGTGTTGAGGACTCTGACGTTTACAACCTCACCATGACGCTGGATACCGCGTGGGACAACGTCGCGGGCGGCGAAAACCTGCACGCCGTACGCACTTTGACGGTTCCGCTGGCGTTGGGTAAGCAGACCGACAACGGTGGCTACCCGGTCGTGGACCGCGATGCGCTTCCGCAGCACATGTTCGCGCTGCTGGCCGCAACGGCAGGTGTCGGCGGGGAGACCATCACGGGTGACCCGATCACGGCGCTACCCACAATGGTTCCGTCTGAGGATTCCGTCTTCGGTGAGGCCCACTGGACCTTCACCGTGAACCGCGCCCTTGCAGACATGCACCGCGGATCCACGGGTGAGGCGCTGCCCGCGAAGTTCCAGTTGGACACGTGGACGCCGGACGCGATTCTGGGCCTGTGCTGGCCTGCGATCTACGCGGCTCTGGGCTCCGCGCTGATTGAGGAGAACTACCCCGTTATTGAAGGCCTGCTCTCCGCGGTCCACCTGGACCACACGGCGCGCCTATACGCGGAATTGGATGACCTTTTGGGCGAGGACGATTCAATGGAAATCACCGTCGTTGCCCGCACCACCGCCCTGGAGGAGTCCTCCGCGGGCCGCGTCGTCACGGTTCAGGAAGCCCTGTTCCACGACGGTCAGGAAATCGGGTTCTTCCAGGAACGTTTTGCGATTCGAGGACGGATTGGCTCAGATTCAGTCCCCGTTGACGTCCCGGCTGCCGCCGGAATGGCCGCCGACGTTGTGGATACGCCGCGCTCTCAACTGCGCCGCGCCCGCGTGGTAGCGCCCGCCAACATGACGACTTTCGCGAACGTTTCGGGGGACTTCAACCCGATCCACACGTCGTATGCGGCTGCTCGAGTGGCCGGTTTGGAAGACGCCCTCGTCCACGGAATGTGGCTGTCGGCGGTCGCGCAGAACCTGGTGCAGGCCGCTGAGGGTAAGCAGCCGGGCTACCGGATCACGGGCTGGACGTACAACATGTACGGCCTGGTGAACCTGAACGACCCCGTCGACATCACGGTGGAGCGCGTCGGGCGGATCCCAGGTGGCGGACTCCTTCTGGAGGTCACATCCAAGATTGACGGGCAGATCGTTTCGCGGGCAACCGCAACGACAGCGGCGCCGACGACCGCCTACGTTTACCCGGGTCAGGGTATTCAGAAGCAGGGTATGGCACTGGATGAGATGGCGACCTCGGACGCTGCCCGTGAGGTGTGGGAGCGCGCCGACAAGCTCACCAAGGAAGCCCTTGGCTTCTCCATCCTCACAGTCGTTCGCGACAACCCGACCGAACTGATTGTGGGTGACCAGGTTCTTCGTCATCCCGAGGGCGTTTTGAACCTCACCCAGTTCACCCAGGTTGCGCTGGCAACGGTGGCGTTTGCCCAGACCGCGCGTCTGCGTGAGATGGGTGCGCTGGTGGACCACGCGTTCTTCGCGGGCCACTCCCTTGGCGAATACAACGCGCTTTCCGCATACGGTGAGGTGTTCCCGCTGGAGAACGTTCTGGAGATCGTTTTCCACCGCGGCTCCACCATGCACCACCTGGTACCCCGTGATGAGCACGGCCGTTCCAACTACCGCATGGGCGCGCTGCGTCCAAACCAGTTTGGCGTTGGCGATGACCAGGTCGTTGAGTACGTCGAATCCATTGCGGAGAAGACGGGTGAGTTCCTTCAGATCGTCAACTTCAACCTGGCCGGCCAGCAGTACGCCGTTGCCGGAACCATTGCGGGTCTGGCAGCGTTGAACGAGGACGCCTCCGCGCGCGCCAAGGCCGCCGGTGGCAAGGGACCGTTCATGTACGTGCCGGGCGTGGACGTTCCGTTCCACTCCCGCGTCCTGCGTGATGGTGTGGCGGAGTTCCGCGAAAAGCTGGAAACGCTGATCCCCGCGGACATTCCGTCTGAGCGCCTGGTTGGCAAGTACATTCCGAACCTTGTGGCACGCCCGTTTGAGGTGAGCCGAGAGTTCGCGCAGTCCATCCTGGATGAGGTCCCGTCTGAACCGTTGGCGGCGCTGCTTGCCGATGACGCTGCTTGGAATTCGGCCGCGCAGAACGAGGACGCCCTGGCGCGCCTCCTGCTCATCGAGCTGCTGTGCTGGCAGTTCGCCTCCCCGGTTCGCTGGATTGAGACCCAGGACCTCATGTTCCGTAGTGTCGAGGACGGTGGCCTTGGTGTCGAGCGCCTGATCGAAATCGGGCTTGGCGCTGCCCCGACCCTTGCGGGCCTGGGTGAGAAGACCCTGAAGCTAGATGAGTTCAACGGCTCCTCTTCCGCAGCCCTCAACGTGCAGCGCGACGAGCAGGTAGTGACGTGCGTGGACGTGCGGTTTGTGGACGAGGACGAGGATGCTGCCGGAGATCAGGCGCCCGCCGGAGTCGCCGACCTACGGACGTCGGCTCCTTCCGGCGACCGCCCGACCTCCTCTGTTGAGGGGCAGGCGGGGGCGACTCGTTCCGACGACGTCCGAAGGTCGGCGGACGAGGCGGCCGCGGCTGCCCCGACGCAGACTCCGGCACCCGCGCCCGCAGATGCAGAGTACGTTCCGGCTGCCGCTGCTCCGGCCGCCCCCGCACCTGTTGGCGCCCCCGGTGGCCCCTCTGGCGCGGACGTTGCAGACATCGGCTTCACGGCATCGGATGCGATCAAGGTCGTCATGGCCTACACGAACAAGCTGCGCCCCGAACAGATCGAGGCTGGCGACACCACCGATACACTCACCGCGGGTGTCTCGGCAAGGCGCAACCAGTTGCTCATGGACCTCTCGGCTGAGCTCGGCTTGCCGTCCATCGACGGTGCCGCTGACGCAAGCGTTGGTGAACTGTCGACCTCGGTAGACAAGTTGGCCCACCACTACAAGGCGTTTGGCCCGGTGCTGACCGAAGCGATTCGCGACCGCCTCCGCAAGGTTTTGGGCGGCGCAGGCGTGAAGGCAACGTTTGTCGGTGACCGTGTAAAGGAGACCTGGCAGTTGGGCAACGGATGGGCAAACGCTGTTACAGCGCAGGTCCTCTTGGGCTCACGTGAGGGCGATTCGGCACGTGGTGGGAAACTGGCTTCCCTACCGATCTCGGCCGGCACAAAGGCTGAGGCCGAAGCGATCGTAGATGCGGCCGTTCAGCAGGTTGCGGGAGCCCGAGGCGTAAGCGTCTCCCTCCCCTCAGCCGGTGGCGCAGGCGGCGGTGGCGGAGTCGTTGACTCTGCGGCACTTGACGCCTACGCGGACACCGTGACGGGACCCAACGGCGCGTTGGCCTCAATGGCTAACGATCTGCTGGACGTCCTCGGACTGCAGGGCCCTGACTTGCTTCCCGCTGGAATGCCGGAGGAAGATGAGGACCGTCTGCGCGACGCCCTCGCTGCCCGCACGGTGGAAGCGGAGCTGGGTTCACGTTGGGTTGAGATGGTGCAGCCTCGCTTTGAGGCTTCCCGCGCCGTCTTGATTGATGACCGTTGGGCCAGCGCGCGTGAGGATCTGCCGAGGTTGTGGACGATGGACCAGTCCGAATGGCCCGCCCTCGTCACCTTCGCAGGCGCCGGCGCGAATGTCGCGAAGCACGCGGGTTGGTGGGCGGCGAAAGCTCAGGCTGCAAACCGCACCGAACTTGCCGACTTCTACCGTCAGATCCAAGAGGTCGCTTCCTCAGCGCCGGACCTCCCGTTCGCGGGTCAGGTCACGGTCGTGACGGGTGTGACGCCAGCGTCCATCGCGGGTGCGGTGGCAGCGCGTCTGCTGCAGGGCGGCGCAACGGTGATTGCGACCTCGTCGAAGGTTGACGCGGCTCGCCTTGCATTCGCGAAGGACCTGTACCGCAAGAACGCCTCCGGAGATGCGGCCCTGTGGCTGGCTCCCGCGAACCTGGCTTCGTACCGGGACGTCGACGCGTTGGTCGACTGGATCGGCACGCAGCAGGAGAAGGTGGTTGGTGCAACGAAGGAAGTGGTGAAACCCGCCCTGGTTCCCGACCTGTTCTTCCCGTTCGCGGCACCCCCGGTCATGGGTTCCATGGCTGACACCGGTGAGCAATTTGAGGCGCAAGCCCGCTTGCTCCTGTGGTCGGTTGAGCGTGCGATCAGCGGGTTTGCGGACCTGGCTGACAAGAGCGCGAAGGCGAAGCGGGTCCACGTGGTGCTTCCTGGCTCCCCGAACCGTGGCCTCTTCGGCGGTGACGGTGCGTATGGCGAGACCAAGGCCGCGTTCGACGCGATCACTAACCGCTGGGCTGTTGAGCCCATCTGGGCACGCGGAACGACGCTGGCGCACCCGAAGATCGGCTGGGTCCAGGGCACGGGTCTGATGGGCGGAAATGACGCCCTCGCCCCGGCGGCACGCAAGGCGGGCATCGCGACGTACACGACGGAGGAAATGGCTGACGAACTGGTGAAGTTGTGCTCGGCGGAGGCGCGGGCAGACGCCCTCGTTCGTCCGCTGGACGTGGACTTGACCGGTGGCTTGGGTGAAGGCGTGGACTTCAAGGCGTTGCAGGAGGCCGCGATGGCTGATGCTGCGGCGGCGGCCGTGGAAGAGGCCGAGGAGGACGCGACGCTGATTCCCGCGCTGCCCTCCCCGGCTCAGCCGACGCTGGCGTCATTCGACCCGGCGGAATGGGCTGGCGTTGACGCGAACCTGGAAGACATGGTCGTGGTTGTCGGCATCGGTGAGATCGGACCGTGGGGTTCGGCGCGCACCCGCTGGCAGGCGGAGCTTGGTTTGGAGAGCGATGGCGAGGTCGATTTGAGCCCCGCCGGCGTCCTCGAAATGGCATGGATGATGGGCCTGGTGGAGTGGAAGGAATCTCCCGAATCCGGTTGGTATGACAAGGATGGCTCACTGGTGGAGCCTGGTGACGTCTTCGATCGCTTCCGTGATGAGGTTGTGGCGCGTTCCGGCGTGCGTTCCTTCATCAACGATGCGGGGATCGTCGACTTGGGTTCTGTCGAGGACGCGGCGGTGTACCTGAACACGGACGTGACGTTCACGGTTCCGGATAGGGAGACCGCACAGTCCTATGTGATCGAGGACGAGCGCCTCACGCGAATCCGCCCCCTTGAAGACGGCGAGTGGGAGGTGACCCGCCTGGCCGGCGCCGAAGCGCGACTGCCGAGGCGCGCGACCCTAACCCGCACTGTTGGCGGCCAGTTCCCAACCGGGTACGACGCCTCCAAGTGGGGGCTGTCGCCCGCGCTTCTTGAGGGCATGGACCGCATCGCGGCGTGGAACCTGGTGAGTGCTGTGGACGCGTTCCTCACGGCCGGGTTCTCCCCCGCGGAGCTGCTCCAGGCGATTCACCCGGCTGACGTGGCCTCCACGCAGGGCACCGGTTTTGGTGGGATGACGTCCATGAGGAAGCTGTTTGTTGACCGCTTCCTTGGGGAGGAATACCCCCAGGACATCCTGCAGGAGACCCTGCCAAACGTGGTTGCCGCCCACACCATGCAGAACTTCATTGGTGGCTACGGCCCGATGGTTCAGCCTGTGTCGGCATGTGCGACTGCCGCGGTTTCGGTCGAGGACGGTCTGGACAAGATCCACACCGGCAAGGCCAAGTTTGTGGTGGCTGGCGCAACTGACGACTTGTCGATCGAGTCCTTGGTCGGTTTCGGTTCAATGAACGCCACGGCGAACTCAAAGGACATGGCTGCGAAGGGGTTGGATGAGCGGTTCTACAGCCGCGCCAACGACCGTCGCCGCGGTGGGTTTATTGAGGCCCAGGGTGGTGGAACGGTGCTGTTGGCTCGCGGTGATTTGGCCGCTGAGCTGGGGCTGCCGGTCCTGTCGGTGGTTGCGTACGCGCAGTCGTTCTCCGATGGAATCCACACCTCTATTCCGGCTCCGGGACTGGGTGCGTTGGCGGCGGCGCGTGGCGGGGAGGACTCCCGATTGGCGAAGTCCCTGTCCGCCCTGGGCCTGACCGCGGATGACGTCGCGTTTGTTTCCAAGCACGACACGTCAACCAACGCGAATGACCCGAACGAGTCCGACCTGCACAGTCGTGTCGCGAAAGCGATCGGTCGCAGCGAGGGCAACCCCATGTACGTGGTCTCCCAGAAGTCCATGACCGGACACGCTAAGGGTGGCGCTTGCGTCTTCCAGATCTCCGGTGTTGGCCAGGTGTTCCGCGACGGGGTGCTCCCGGCGAACAAGTCCCTGGACTGCGTGGATGCGGAGTTGTCAAAGAATCCGTGGCTGGTGTGGCTGAAGCAGCCGCTGCAGGTGTCGGAGTTCGGGACTGTGAAAGCTGCGCTGGTGACCTCTTTGGGCTTCGGGCACGTGTCGTCGCTGATCGCGCTGGCTCACCCGGGCGCGTTCGAGGCCGCAGTTCTTGCAACCTTCGGCCCCGAGGTCCACGAGCAGTGGCGTTCCCGCGCCCTCTCCCGCCTTGAGAATGGCGCCCACGACCTTGAGGCGGGCATGCTGGGACGCGGTGACCTGTTCACCCCGGCTCCGGACCGTCGTCTGCCGTCCGAGGGCGGCCAGGTCGCGAAGGAAGCCGAAGCGGCAATGCTGTTGGATCCTGAAGCACGTTTGGGCGAGGACGGAAGGTACGCGGAGGTCTAACCCTTAGGGGCTGTTGGGCCGTTGGCCTGCACCCACGGGCCTGCGGTCCTCCAGGCCTGCTTCCTGCCGACCCCCTGAACTGAAGGGCGGCTCAGTGCACTAGGTGTGCTGGGCCGCCCTTTCGCATGCCTGGAGTCAAAACCCGCCGACCTTTTTCGTTTGCAAAGCCGTCGAGGGCATTTGCGCATCCTCTTTGCAGCGCACAGCCAGTATTCCCTGCCCGTGGAGGGCCGCTTGGACGCACGTTGTGTGAGCTGAACGCACGTTGTGTGAGCTGAACGCAGGTTGTGTTAGTCCAACACACCTTGTGCACGCCCCCAACGTGCGTCCGATCAACACATCGTGTGTTCAACTGACCCCAACCTGCGTTCAAGCCACACAATGTGTATCCAATCAAACCTCACAGCGTGTTCAACTGACACAACCCGTGTTCAACCTGCCAAGCCATGCCTCACGCACAGCCTGCAGCACGCGGTCAGCCACAGAAGTAGTCAAGATGGCATGCGAACCCCCAAGATGGCCATGCCAACTCGGACTATCCAGAGCCAACTTGATCCAGACAAAGCCAACTCGACCCATCTAGAGCCAACTCGATGCATCGGAAACGAAGTTGGTCTATCCAGGACCATCTCGGGGATCCCTGCACCCGGATAGCGCACGTCGACAACGCAGTCCGACGTGCGTTCCGACAACACTGAGGAAAGTACTGGGGGAAGGTACTGGGGGAAGGTACTGCGGGAACGAGACCCCAACCTTGCAACCCGTACTCCTAAATCGTGCACGCAACTATGAAAAGCGAGATCATAGAGCTGTGCTTATTTGCGTGGCGCAAGGCGTGCAATGGGGACGCACCGCAAGAGAGAAGCGCGCGGCAAAAAGCACACCAAAGAGATAAGCGCGGGAGAAGGCACACCGCAAAAGAGACGCACACGACGAAGGTGCGCAACTAGAGAAGAATGCACGACGCGCGCGACAACAAGAAGGATACGACCTGGCGAGGACGCATCACGAAGATTCACCGCGACGAGGACGCGCTACAAAAGGAGTGCGCAGCAAGAGGAAAGTACTGCAAGAGGGATGCGCTACAAGAAAGGCCTCCGGTCGGAACTCGAAGGCGAGGCGACTGGTGCGACAGTGCAATCTACTGGAGGGAACATGACGGAACAGCTTCAACCTGGTCCGTCTGTAGTGCCCGGGAATTCCGCGATCGCCTCAGCTTCCGTCTCTACTTCTGCTTCCATCGCCGCTGCTGTGGCGGCCGCGACCTCTGCCGCCGCGTCTGCCTCTGCTTCGGCTTCCGCTGCCCGCGCAGCAGCTGCAGCAGCTTCGGCGAGCATCACTGGCGCTAACTCTGCCCCTACCACCGGCGATTCGCGGGTCTCCGGCTCGGCCGCAAGCGCGACCCCGCGCGCCGCGACCAAGCACGCCACCACCAAACCAAAAGCCACCAAACCAAAAGCCACCAAACCAAGCACCGCGACCCCGCGCGCCGCCCCCAACCTGAGCGCCAAAACCGCCAAACTCAAGAAGTGGTGGACCAGCCGCACAACCAAAACCATCACCATGATTTTGGTCGTGGCCTTGGTCGTGTTCATCGTTTCGAAGTCCATCAAACCCGAAGAGTTCAAACAGGCCTTCGAGCACATGAACCCCTGGTGGTTCGCCGCCGCCTTCGCCGTCGGCACCCTCACCTGGGTTGGCGCCGCGATCACGATGACCATATTCGCGCCCATAAAAGTGAGTTTCAAAGACGCACTATTGGTGCAGATTTCGTCCTCGTTCGTAGGAGTAGTAGCACCCGCGGGACTGGGCCCATTGGCGCTCAGCATCCGCTTCCTGGTCAAGCAAAGCCTGACCACAGCCCAGGCGGTCGCGACGATGATCCTCATGGAGTTGGCGCAGTTTTTGACCTCGGCCGTTCTGGTGTTGGCGGCAATCTTCGTTGTCGGCGTGGACCCCGACATCAAGATCAAATGGGACATCGTCGGATGGGTCGCCCTGGTGGTCGTGATCGTGGTGGGCATCGCCCTCGCCATCAAAAAAGTCCGCGACTGGGGAATCAAGGAACTCACCAGCGTCTGGCAACGCGTGAAACCGCAGGCGGCGTGGGCGTTCAGGCACCCGAGGCAGCTGGGGGTCGCGGTTTTGGGCTCGCTGCTGCAGACGGCGTCGTTCGCGATGGCTTTTCTGTTCTCCCTATTTGCGTTCGGCGCCAAGGTGAGTCTGCTGAAGGTCGGGGCGGCGTACCTAGTCGCGAATACTTTGGGTTCCATGATCCCGGTGCCGGGCGGGGTGGGCTCGATCGAGGCCACCCTCACCGTCGGCATGACCGCCATCGGCGTGCCTGCTGCGGTGGCGTTGACGGGGGCGGTGACGTTCCGCCTCGCGACTTTCTACCTGCAGATCCCCATCGGTTGGGTTGCGTTCCAGTACATGACGCGCAAACAGCTGCTCTGATTCCCGCTTCGCCTCCCAAGACGCGCTGGTTGAACCTACGATGGGACCATGGATAAAAAGAATGATGACTTCGACATGGACAACCCTGAACTGAAACTGGCCGCGGAGTCTTTCGACACGGATTCTGTGACGCTGACTGACGGCGCTGACCTTCAAGCTGATGTGGGCGCGCCCGCGGGCAGTGACGACCTCTAGGTGATCGCCGGCGCGAACGTTCCCTTTTTGGGGGGCGAGGGCGTTTTGGGCGAGGACGTCTTGGGCCAGGCCGTTCGGGACGAGGGCGTTTTGAACGGGTCCGTTTCGGACGAGGCTGTCTTTGACGAGGGCGTTCGGGACGAGGCCGTCCTGGGCGTGGGCACTGACCTCGTCGACGTTGCCCAATTCGCGACGCAACTGGAGACAACGGGGTCCACATTTGGAAGTCCGGGTGTTTTCTTTACGTCTCGGGAACTGAGGCGCGCTCGCGAACGAGCATTGGAAAAAGGCGACTCTGTCGCAGAGCATCTGGCTGCCATCTGGGCCCTAAAGGAAGCCGCGATCAAGGCGTGGGTGAGTGCGCTGGAGCGCTCCGGCACGTCCCTCCCCCTCACGCCCGAGCAAGTGAAGTGGTCGCAAATCACCATCACCCACTCTGCTTCGGGCGCCCCGCGTCTGCGCTTGGTGCGCGAAATGGCGGAAGTGTTCGATCAAGACTTCGGCGCGAAGAGCCCACGCGCACCGGGTGCGCGGGACCCGCACGGTGGGAGGGCCGAGCTCAGCACACGCGCCACACGAAACTCGCAAGGTGCGGCGGGCACAGATAGCACGCGCCAACCGGGCGCGGACGGCACGCGCTCCCCGGGCACCCCGACCTGGCACGTTTCTGCTTCCCACGATGGCGCTTATGCGGTGGGATTCGTCGTCCTCGCTCACTAGCACCTGAATCCCTGTACTTGGCCACAAGACCCAGACCCTCCACCGCGGATTCTCCATCCTCACAGGAGACGC
>CAZTTD010000006.1:50465-51689 GCA_964616925.1 uncultured Actinomyces sp. | reverse complement strand
ACAACCTTCGATACTCCGTGGTGAGGCAAAACCAGTCTGGGTGTATCCCCCTTTGCCCCGTTGGATCCCCAGTTCGCAGCAGACCAACAGCCGCCCAAGAGCCCCTCATTCTGGCTTTCTCCTGGGTTGCTGCCAGATTTTCTATTCATGGTGAGCTAACCGGCTGCAACCGTCGAGAACCCGCAACGCGCGCGGCGGCTCCCACATGCATGTAGCAGCCAGTCATACATGTAGCGGCCAGTATCCGGGCGCCGTCTTCCAAGAACCGAACCACGACACACCGCCGATGACCACACCAACACACCAGCCGCCTTTGCGAGCGCCCTATTTCCCTAGCTATGTCCACCCGGTACCCATCCGGCATCTTGGTACCCATCCGGCATCTTGGTACCATCTGGGTACGCATCGGCCGTTTGAGGCTCTTGCTGCCGCCGTCTCTGAGACCGAAGGTTATCCCAGCACTGAAGGCTAACCTTGGGGGTAACCTCCAGGCGGCTTGTCAAGATAAGAGGCTCGATTCTGCACAATCAAGCCTGTAGTCTTGTCTCATGTTCGCTGTATTTGCTGACCAAAAGCGCTCTCGCACCTCCCCAGACCTTGTCCCTTTGATGATTGATGTGCTGGACGCCGCGGGGCTGGACTTCGCGCTTGCCCCAGAACGGACCAGCGGTGACGAGTTCCAGTTTTTACTCTCTGACTCTGGGAGCACGCTGGATGCATTGCGACTCTTGGTACGTGACGGAAGATGGCACGTTGGCGTAGGTGTCGGTGCAGTTGAAGAGCCTTTGCCCAAAGACGTTAGAGAGTCGCGCGGGCCTGCGCTTGTCGCTGCACGGGAGGCTCTTGAGGCAGCGAAGTCGCTTACGCCCTCGATCGTGTTGCGTGGACCGGGTGAAGAAGCGGCGGAAGCGAACGGCGTGTTGCAGCTCTTGGCTCACGTCTGGGAAGGCAGGACTGATCTGGGGTGGGAGGCAGTCGATGCTGTCGAGGGCGGGCATGACGTCACCTTGTCGGAGGCAGCCCCTACTCTTTCTATATCGAAACAGGCGTTAAGCCAGCGCCTTCAGTCGGCCAACTGGCGCTTAGAACGTCGCAGTCGTCCGGCGGTAGAGGCGGCGCTGGGCAGAGCGGATCCACTCGCGCGTCGCGGATGAGTTGGAGGAATGTTGGGCGCGCCATTCGCGGACCGGGGATGTGATGCTGGGTTTGTCTGCCGCGGATGAG
>CAZTTD010000006.1:35108-50365 GCA_964616925.1 uncultured Actinomyces sp. | reverse complement strand
GGCGCGCCATTCGCGGACCGGGGATGTGATGCTGGGTTTGTCTGCCGCGGATGAGCTGGCGGGATGTTGGGCGCGCCATTCGCGGACCGGGGATGTGATGCTGGGTTTGTCTGTCGCGGATGAGTTGGAAGGATGTTGGGCGCGCCATTCGCGGACCGGGGATGCGATGCTGGGTCCGTCGGCCGCGGATGAGTTGGCGGGATGTTGGGTGCGGCGTTCTGCGAAACGTGAGGAGGGATGCGAATGGGGCCTTTAGTGCAATTCTTGGTGGTGCTGTCCATTGCGTTCATTGGTGCTTTGAGCGGATGGCCGGTCACTTCTGCTGTTCTGCGGGCCTCGCAAAGGTGTGTTCCGCGAAGAAGCGGTCGACGCCCGGTCAGCCCGCAGAGCCCCGCGGACCCGGGATCCGGGACGATTCGGGCGTCGGCTGAGACGGGTGTGGAGCAGCGTCCCCCAGACGCGGGACTCAGAGGCGGGTTGTGGATCGGGCTTGTTGAGAGGTTCTCATGTGCTCTGGCAATTCTGATGGGTCAGCCCGGGCTGATTGCCGTGGTTGTTGCGGTGAAAGGTCTGGGGAGGTTTAAGGAGATCACTACCCCCGAAGCCTCGGAGAGATTCGTTCTGGGAACCTTAGTGTCGGTGACGTGGGCGTGCACGGTCGCAGCCGCAGGCCTGCTCATCCTGAGCTAGGTCCGACACGGCTGCAAAGGTGGTGGAGCGCGATCAGGGCTTCCTGTACAGACGCTTGGATTGGTACACGGGTTCGCTTGTGACCTGCACACCTAGGCTGCGGAAGATCCCCTCATCCACTGAGCCAAGGATCACGGAGGTGTGAACGTCTAAACCTTGCAGGTGCGCCAACTGATCCATCGCCAGTTTGGCGTTTGGGTCGCTCGTTGCCGCCACAGCCAGCGCGATCAACACTTCGTCTGTATGGAGACGCGGATTCTGGCTCCCCAGATGCAGGGTTTTCAGGTCTTGGATTGGGCGGATCGTGGCGGCGTCCAAAAGGTCCACCTCTTTATCGATTCCTGCCAGCCGCTTCAGCGCGTTCAGCAGGACAGCCGATGACGAACCAAGCAGAGCAGAAGTCTTACCCACAACCACCCTTCCATTGGGCAGCTGCATGGCAGCGCTGGGTGCGCCCGTAATCTCAGCCAACTGGCGTGCAGGGTCCACCACCGGTCTGTCATGAACGGTTATCCCCAAGTGTCCCATCAGAAGAGCAATGCGGTCAGAGGCCTCCGGATCCTGCTGGTTCGCCACCTCAGACGCACGCGCCTTGAAGTACCTGCGGATCACTTCCTGCTTGGACGCCTCCTTGCAGACCTCATCATCACTGATGCAGAAACCCACCATGTTCACTCCCATGTCAGTGGGTGAACGGTAGGGAGAAGAGCCAGAAATGAGACCCAACAAAGTGTTGAGGACCGGGAAGATCTCCACGTCGCGGTTATAGTTCACCGCCTGCACCCCGTATTCAGCCAAGTGGTAGGGGTCGATCATGTTCACGTCATCAAGGTCGGCCGTGGCCGCTTCGTATGCAATGTTGATCGGGTGATCCAAGGGCAGATTCCAGATGGGGAAGGTCTCAAATTTTGCGTACCCAGATGAGCGTCCCCGGAGGCTGTCGTGGTAGATCTGGGACAGACACGTAGCCATCTTCCCGCTGCCAGGGCCCGGAGCAGTCACGACAACCAGGTCGCGCGTGGTCTCAATGTACTCATTCTTGCCGTATCCGCCCTCGCTAATAATGTGGGGCACGTCGTGGGGGTAACCCGCGATCACATAGTGGCGGTAAACCTTCAAACCAAGGTGCTCCAGGCGGCGCTGAAACCCCTTCGCGCTCACATCACCTTCCGTCATCTGGGTTATGACCACGGAACTGACCAGCAGCCCGTAGGAGCGGAACTCATCAATCAGGCGTAGCACGTCAGCGTCGTATGGAATCCCCAGATCCCCGCGGACCTTGTTCCCGGAAATGTCATTTGCGGAGACCACGACCACAACTTCTGCCTCATCGCGGATCTGCTCCAACATCAGGATCTTGTTGTCTGGAAGGAAACCGGGCAGCACCCTGGAGGCGTGCATGTCGTCAAAGAGTTTCCCGCCGAACTCCAGATAGAGTTTGCCGCCGAACTGGCTGCGGCGCTCCTCAATATGCTGGGTTTGCAGTGTCACATATTTTTCGCGGTCAAAGCCGACTTTAGGGTCTTCCACGCTCGCCCATATTACGCGAGAGGCACGCGAACCCCTAAGCCAAACTAGGCTTCTGCGTGCGGTTCCACGATCTGGCGGTTCGCGGGTAACGCTTCACGCGCCTGTTCCGCCACCCACTGCACCAACCCTTCGCGCACTTGCGCGCGAAGAGTGAAAAGGGACCCGGAGTCCGCGGCGCTCATCAGCGCACGGACCCGGAT
Organism: uncultured Actinomyces sp.; assembly: GCA_964616925.1. GTDB lineage: Bacteria > Actinomycetota > Actinomycetes > Actinomycetales > Actinomycetaceae > Scrofimicrobium. The sequence goes on along the minus strand of CAZTTD010000006.1, from coordinate 47,945 downwards.
CATTCCGCCAGTTGCGTCCTCGACAATCAACCCACTGGAACGCTTGTCCCAAAGTTCATTTTCTTCAAGAAGGCGTTCCAGCACCTCTCTCATCACGTTCGGCTGGACCCGCCAATCCACATCCAGGTGAACGACCCCCATGAGGTCCGCGGAACCGTGAGTCCAGTTTTCAAACGGAGTGGTTGTGAAATACGTGGATGGCAAAACCAACTTGCGCCCATCCCACAATCGCAGAATCACCGTGGTGAGCGTTACCTCCTCAACCCGACCGCTTTGCCCATTTGCCACCACTAGGTCATTCATCCTGACCGATCCATTGAACGTCAACTGCAACCCTGCGAACACGTTTCCAAGCAAAGACTGGGCCGCGATGCCAGCGATCACAGACGCGATACCTGCCGACGCCAAAATACTGGTCCCCACGCGCTCCGCCCCCGGAATTGTGGAAAACCCCAGTCCCGCTGCAATCAGCCAGATGGCCGCTACGACGAACCCGCGGATGAGGGACAGTTGCGTTTGAAGGCGCCGCGTCGCCTGGTCGTCATCCCCATCGATGGGGTGGTGATCGCGGATCCTGTTGATTGTCACCGAAGCAATTACCGCCAGAAGCCAGGCGTTGGAGGCGATTATCGCCAAAAGGAGGACTTCCTCCAACACTGTTTTTGAGCCCTCATGCGGCCAAGTCCCGGCCACCACAGCCCGCAAAAGTATCAGCGCGGCGACCATCAAGATCTGGCGTCCCGCGCGCGAATACTCTTTGACTAACTGCGGGTAGCGACGCCGAAGCAGAGCGGACGCCAGCCGCAGCGCCAAGAACAACCCAAGCTCAATGGCGACGGCAATACCCAAGCCCATCGCTACACCCGACCAAGAAACCCATTCGAAACTCATGGGACAAGTATCCCCCGCGCCTACTTCCGCGATTCAGCGACGCGTGCGCTGATGCGCAACGGGCCGCTTGTCACTCGCTTACGCCGAAAATCGCTGTTATTGTTCATGGGTGATACAGAATGCCCCACGCCACGCAGCGCGTGCCGCCAAACAGACCTCTGCCCTCAGGGGAACGCTCATCGCGATCGGTGTTGCGCTGGTCGTTCTCATCGCGGTACTTGGATTTACCAAGCCCTGGGCGTCCCCGAGCGTTTCTGCCCAGCAATCCTCAGATTCCCCCAGCGCGACCCAGTCGGACGTTGTCGTTGAGAGTGAACCGGAACCCCAGCCGCTTGCTCCGCTAGAGTTCACGATCTCTGCGGGGGGCGACATGCTCATCCACATGCCCGTCGCGGACTCTGCGTGGAATGGAGAGACCTGGGATTTTTCAAGCCGGATGACGCTGGTGGAGCCATACCTGAAGGGCTCCGATATTGCGCTTTGCAACATGGAGACCGCGATGGTCCCGTATGATCAGACTCCTTCCGGATACCCGATTTTCGGGACTCCTCGCGCACTGGCTGATTCCATGGCGGCATCCGGGTGGACGGGGTGCTCAACGTCCTCGAACCACTCTTTAGACCAGGGGCTTCAGGGCGTGATCAACACGCTGGACTTCTTGGAGGAAGCGGGACTTGGGGCCGCTGGGACCGCGCGTTCAGAAGTTGAGTCAAACGCGCCCCAGTACTATCGGATCGAGGGCGGAGGTCAAGAAGTCCTTGTCGCCCACGTCTCCGCCGCACACAACACCAACGGGATCCCCATTCCCGAAGAGGCCCCCTGGTCCATAAACCTGATTGACATCCCGCGCATCGAAGCCCAGGCGCAGGCTGCGCGCGACGCGGGGGCAGACATCGTCCTCGCCACGCTGCACTGCTGCGAGATTGAGTATGTGACCACCGTTGAGGACCAGCAGATTGAGATGGCCCAGGAACTTGCTGCGTCCGGGCTGGTAGATGCCGTCATTTCACACCACCCGCACGTGCCGCGGACCATCGACTACCTGGAGGGCGGTCCTAACGGGCAGGGAATGTGGGTTGCGTACGGGCTGGGCAACTTCATTTCTAACCAGTCGGTTGGCACCACCGGTTCCGTGGAGTCCGCGACGGGAATGATGGCGTTTTTCGAGGGCGTTAAGGAAGAGGGGCAGCCCGCCCACCTGACCGGCGTCGAATGGATGGCCGTTACAACCGACGCGCCGGCCGGACACATCGTGCGTCCCCTGATCGGGGGAGTAGCGCAGGACATTTCCCTATCCCCAGATGAGGTCGCGGATAGGTACGCGCGGATGCAGGCAATAATGGCGGAATCCCCGGCCACTGAGATCGCTGCCGTTCCGGATAAGGGTGACAACACGACCACCGTTATTCCGCGGGAACGATAGGACGGGCCCCTACTGTGACGACGGCGGGGATGCTTGATCCTTGCCGTCGTTGCCCGTGGAGTCCCAATTGGTCGTGTCGTCCCCGTAGTCGAAGTCGTCCTCGAAGAGAAAGTCTTTGAGGTTATCGTCCTCGAACCGAAGCTCTTCTTCCAAACGCGACTCCCGTTCGCTGTCTTGCTCTTCGTCTTCGGGGTCTTCGATCATGCGCAACCCGGCACTGACTAGAATCGCGGTGCCGAGGACCCCGGCAATAACGGCCGTCACAACGCCCCAGTGGATGGTGTGAGCCCAGTCGATGATGCGCTTTTCTAGGTCCACCTGCTGGCTGGTTGTAAGGGCCGACGGCATGGTGGCGGCCCGTCCGAAGATCAGTAGGAACACGCCAAGTGCGCCCATGATTACGCCGGAAACCATGTTGCCGCGCGTGGTCCAACGTCCCAGTACCTTGAGAGGGTGCGGCTTCATCCATCTTGCTTGGCCAAGGTTGAACCTGTCCCATATGAACGCCAACATGACGACGGGGAAGGCCATTCCCAGCGCATAGAAGGCCATGGCAAGCACACCGGACATGATGCCGGCAGATGCGAAGACGGTGCTGAACGATAGGACTGCTCCCAGGATAGGTCCGGAGCATCCGATTGCTGCTAGGGAGTATGAGAATCCCAAGATTATGACGCTTAGCGCGCCGGATGACGCTTTCTTCTGCGTGGCCGCAGGTGGCGTTGAGGGACCCGATTCCTTCTGGTCCTCTGCGCCTGTGGTCTGCGCCGCCAGGTTCGGCATAGGTTGAGCCTCCAGCGCGCCGACCTTTGCCTTTCGCTGGGGTAGACGGATGGGTACGTCAAAGAACTGTAAGACTGCGAAGCAAATGATCAAGATTGCTGCAACGGTTGTCAGGGTCCCTAAAGACCCACGCAACCAGTACCCAAGGCCGCCGACGACCACCCCCATTGGTACAGCGCCCGCCAGCAGACCTATCGTGAACTGCCCGGTTCTGCGCGCCATCGCGGTTGGGGATGAGAAGCTCCATGCAAAGAAACTGGGCAGCAGCATTGGGCCGCACGGAGTGAGTATGGTGAGCGCTCCGCCGATGAACGCAATCAGGAGTGCCGGTCCCACGTATTCTCCTTAATTGCGGCCCGCCACCAGGTCCGCCTGGGTTTCCACTGTCTTCTGGATGAAGTCAAGTGGGTAGGCGCCTGAAATTACGGCGTCGTTGATCATGAAGAAGGGCGTGCCGGTGATCCCGTAGGAGTAGTTTTCGGCTGTCGCTGCTTCTATTTCCTGGCCCAGTTCTTCGGACTGGACACGCGACTGGAAGGTGTCCAGGTCTGGAACTCCCGCTTCCTTCGCCAACTCAGTTACAGATTCCACCGTGTATGTGGGGTGCGCGCCTGCCCCTGCATTTGCGAATGCCACGTTGTAGTATTCCCAGAACTTCCCCTGTTCCGCAGCCGCGATTCCTCCGGCGGCTGCAATGTTGGAACCGTAGTCGGAGAAGATCACCATGTCGTGGAACTCAATGCGTAGCAAACCTTCATCTACCAGTTTCATAAGTTCAGGGTGTACGTCCGTTGCATGCCTTGTGCACATCGGGCAGGAGAAGTCGGCGAACTCTGACATGACCACCGGAGCATTCACGTCCCCGATTGCCCGCGGGTCACCCGCATCGCGGCGGGGAATGGAACGAAGAAGAGCCAGAGCCTCCTCACTGGTTTGGGAGGGCGCGTATTCGGAGCTTTCCGCCGCACCGGCCTCAGATTCGCCTTGCTCAACGCCTTCTTCCGTAACCGCTTCTGCAGCCTGGGCCGCAGGCGCGCTGGTTTGGGGAGCCGTGGCTCTGCCGACGTAGAAACCAAGCCCACCCACAAGCACAAATGCCAGCACGAAAAGCACGACGGCGGCGTTGTAGGAACTCTGCTTCTTGTTGGCGGGGGAGCTCTTAGTGCCACCCGTGGAAATATCAGTCATAGTAAAGAGAATACCCCCCTGGGTATAACAAGGTCATCTTCACGAAAATCATTGTCGTCTACAAACAGCGTAGAGCCATCCGTGTTGCGGCGTATACCAAGAAACGGGGGAGATTGTACACAGCGACACGAATCTTCATTTCACGCGCCATCGCGCGCCATCTTGACCGTTCCAGTGGTGGGCCGTCCATTGCAAGCCGAGTATGAGGCGTTGGTGTGCGTCCAAGCACCACTTCACCTGCCATACGCACGCCGAAGATACATTGCGGGGCCGAAGATACATACGGAGAGGCAGAAACCCAATAAAAACACGGTTATTTTCACCCCGTATGTACCTTAGGCCCCCTCATGTATCCCCGACGGCTCTTAGGTTGACCGACCTTTTGGAGCGCAGTGTTTTGCCCCGCCCCAAGTCCGCTGCGACATGGGATCTCGGCGGGTCTATGGTCCCAATCCCGGCTTATTGACCGTAACGAAATGGTCAATACGCTTCTGCGCGCTGCTGGTACGTGAGCGCGACCAAAGCCAACCTCGTACTGTGGAACTAACTGAAGATTTGGGGATGCTGCGCCCAGATTTGTTAGCTCAAAGCCGCGATGGAGAGTGGAGAGATGGCAAAGGACGCGACGAAGCGCCGCTGGTCAACACGCTTCATACTGATGGCGGCAGCGGCTTTCGTGGTCGGAGTTCTTGGCGGACTCATGGTCTACACGTTCGTATATGCAAAGGGCGCCTCATACCTTTCATCAGACCCAGCCGCATGCATCAACTGCCACATCATGGAAGACGAATACGATTCCTGGCTGGCCGGCCCCCACCACAATTTCGCCACCTGCGGTGACTGCCATCTGCCGCACGACAATATCGTTCACAAGTACTACGTGAAGGCGGAGAACGGGTTTATGCACGCCCTGAAGTTCACCACCGGATGGCACCCGGAGAACATCGTGGCACGCCAAGTAAGCCTCAACATCACCAACGAAGCCTGTCTTTACTGCCACGACGACTTCACATATAGCGCCCGCCATCCAGGCGTCGTTAACAATGATGAGATTTTTGACTGCATCCACTGCCATTCTGGCGTCGGACATGATTAGGAGCATGTTGTGAGTGAGAGTACGGAGACTAAGAAGAAGTCCATAAGTCCCGCATGGCTACTGGCGCTGATCCTAGTTGCTGCCTTTGCGCTCACCTTCGTGGTGGTCGCGCTGCTGATGAACATCTCTGACAAGAAGGCAGAAGGCGCCCACACCTACACGCAGGTGGTCGCCATCGACGAAAACACTGTCGATCCAGCCATCTGGGGACAAAACTTCCCTGCCCAGTACGAAGGCTACTTGGCGACAGAAGAGTTCACGCAGGCCAACCACGGTGGCGTCATGGTTCCCCATGATGTCGAGGGCGATCCGCGAACAGAGGTGAAATCCTCCAAACTGGAAGAAGACCCACGCCTGGTCACCATGTGGGAAGGCTATCCGTTCGCCGTTGACTACCGTCACGCTCGCGGCCACGCTTACATGACCCTTGACCAGATGTACACACTGCGCAACACAGAGTTTAACCAGCCCGGCACCTGCGCCAACTGCCATGCGTCAATGCCTGCGTTCTACAAGGAAGTAGGGGACGGCGACACAATGGCGGGCTTTGAAGCCATGGGCACAATGTCACTTGGTGAAGCCTTGGAAATCTCTGACCATCCGGTCTCATGTATTGACTGCCACGACCCCGAAACGATGGCACTCACCATTACGCGCCCCGCATTTGAAGCAGGCATTACAGCACTGAAGGCCAGCGAAGGCATCGAAGACTACGACGTACACCGCGACGCCACACGCCAAGAGATGCGCAGCTATGTTTGCGCCCAATGCCACGTTGAGTACTACTTCGCAGGCGAAGACAAGGTCCTGACATTCCCATGGGCAGAAGGCCTAGATATCGATGAGATCTGGGAATACTACATGAACGTCGGGCACGTCGACTGGGAGCATGCAACCACGGGTGCACAGGTTCTAAAGGCACAGCACCCGGAGTTCGACATCTGGGCGCAGGGCGTACACGCCGCTAATGGGGTGAGCTGCTCTGACTGCCACATGCCATATGAACGCAACGGCGCAGCCAAGATGTCCAACCACCAGATCACCACCCCGATGAAGGACCTGAACGCCGCCTGCGGCACCTGTCACAACGACACCGATGTCCTGAAGGAACGCATCACAACGATCCAGGATCGCTTCATTGAGTCGCGTGACAGAGCGATGGATGCGCTCACCGCTCTGATCTCGGACATTGAAGTGGCACTGACAGACGGCACCCCGCAGGAGAACATTGATTTGGCACGCGAGTACCAGAACAAAGCCAGCTTCTACGCCGACTACGTTTACTCTGAGAACTCCTACGGGTTCCACGCTCCAGACTATGAGCAGCGAATCCTGAGCCAGTCCTTGGACGCTGCCCGCAAGGGACAGTTGGCACTTCGTGGTGCTACCGCAGCTGAGCTTGAGGCCTCCGATGTGACCACAACAAACTTGAATGCTTCGTTGCGTTCTGGCGGTCAGAGTGGGAGTTGATTCCCCCTCACCACAGCCACAGCCGCTCAGCCCCGAACAGAAACAGGCGCTTGTAGAGTTCCTCAACAGCGCGCCAAGCGAACTGGAGGGGTGGGCGCAGGCACAACTGGAGCTGCTCACCGTTGAGCAGGCTGATGCGAAGGCGCCCTCGACCGAAGACGCCCTAGATGAATCTGACGACTTCTACGCGGACATGGAGGGCGAGGACGATGTCCTCCAACGTCCTCGAAAAAATGGCAGAAAGCCCGGTTCAGGGACGGTAGAGGGTTCCCCGCAGGTGTCCTCGACGCGGCTTAGCGGCAAAGCAAAGTTGGCGATTGTGGCAGCCCTCGTTTTGGGTGCCGTGGTGGGAATATGGTACGCCGGTCGCGACACCACGCCCGAAGTCAACGCAGGGACCCCGACGATGGAAACGGGCACGTCCGACTCCGTTGACCCCATGAAACAGATCGACCTCGAACAGCAGGTCCAGGAGAACCCGGGTGACCTGGATGCGCGTCTTGAACTGGGCGTCATGTACTTCAACCAGGGGCAGGTGACCTTGGCGTCCCAGCAGTGGGAAGCGGTTGTTGAGATGGACCCCCAGAACGTGACCGGCTGGTACAACCTGGGATTTGCGCGCATTTCGAAAGATCCGCCCGATACGGAGGGCGCAAAAGAGGCGTGGCAGCACGTCGTTGATATTGCGCCAGATTCTGAGTTGGCGCAGACAGTCACCATGCACCTGGGCAACGTGAGCGGCGTGGAAGAGGAAAGCGGCGACTGATGACCGGAGCCGTCACGTTGCCGCTGGTCTTCATGGCTGGCGTACTCTCTTTCGCCTCACCCTGTTTCCTGCCAGTGGTGCCGGTTTTCGTCACCTACTTGACTGGCACTCAACCGACCCCGACGTTCAGGTTTGCTGCGCTTCCTGCCAGGGGTTTCGTTGGCACGGGTTCCGCGCAGACCGCTGCGTATCGGGCGCGCACGGACGCCCCGCCCTCGCCCATGTCGAAGACACGAGGCCTTGCGAACGCCGCCGTCTTCGTTGCTGCTTTCTCTGCCGTGTTTATCTCACTGTGGGTCTTGGTTGCCGTGGTGGGGTGGGCCGTTGGAGATTACCGCGGGATTGTGCGCGTGATTGGCGGCGTGATTCTGATCCTCCTGGGCCTGGTCACGGCGGGTCTTCTGAACTTCCAGTGGCTGTCTGGGACCAACCGAGTTGGGATTCCCGCGGGCTCGGGCGCGCCGACACTGGGGCGGTCAGCCCTGATGGGTCTGGGTTTCGGCGCCGGCTGGTCCCCGTGTATTGGGCCGGTGTTGGGAGTGGTCCTAGGTCTTGCGGTGGCTTCAGAATCAGCGATGCTGGGTACCGGTCTTCTCATTGTCTACTGCCTGGGTCTGGGGCTGCCGTTTTTGCTGGTCGCCGCAGGTGCAACCCGGCTTAGTGAGCGGCTAAGTTGGTTCGGGCGCCACTACCGGGTTGTTCAGTGGATTAGTTCGGGCCTTCTAATTCTGCTTGGATTACTTATGATCACGAACTTGATGGCACCGCTCAGCAGTTTCTCGTGGCTCACACTCTAGGAGGGAACCGATGGCCAATCAGGTCAAACGCGCATCCGTGGAGGTAGGCAGCGCAGATAACCCAGGGGCAGCCCCGCAGGAACGCGAAGTCGCGGTATCGGAGCTGTTCCGGTGGGTGTACCGGTTCTTCTACTCCAAGACCGTCGGCCTCATCCTGATCCTTGCGATGGCGTTCTACGCCGTTATTGGTTCGGTTGTGGGACAGATGGGCCCGGAAACCGCGAAAGACCCGGCACTTCGCGCCCAAGCGGTTGAGGAAATGCGCTCCGTTTACGGTGGCTGGACTCCGATTCTGGACAAGCTGGGTTTCTTCCACGTCTTCACGTCCGTCGGGTTCTACGTCGTTGTGGTCATGTTGGCCCTCAGCATCATCGCGTGCACCGTCCACCGCATCCCTGAGTTGGTGCGTCGCGTGCGCCACCCACGCCTTCATGTCTCCCGAAAGTTCTTTGACAAAGCGCGGTACCGCGGCTCCGTTACGACCAGTGAAAGCGTGGAAAAGTCTGTTGACGTTACGCGCGTGGTTCTGAAGAAGAACCGTTTTCGCGTCCTGGCGGACCCTTCTGACCCAAAGCAGTCGTTCTACGCGGATCGAAATGCGTGGAGTGGGATCGGGACCGTCATCGCGCACCTCAGTTTCATTGTCATTCTGGCGGCATTCGTCATCAGCGGCACCTTCGGTGTCGAGGACGATCTGACGATCCCCGTTGGCGGCGAAGTTGAGATCGGCCACGGCGTCCCCGGCGTTATCCACGCGGTCTCTTTTGACGACATTTACACGGAGGAAGGGAGACCTTCCGATTACGTGTCGGTCCTGCAGGTCCGAAATGGGGACCAGGTCGTTGTGGAGCAGGAAGTCCGCGTCAACTCACCACTTCAGTACGGTGGCTTCCGTTTCCACCAGTCAACCTTCGGGATGGGGGCGGACGTGCGGGTTGAAGGGGCGGGTGGAGAAGTTCTGTTCGCCGGCTCAGTGCCGCTGAAGTGGAGTTCCAACGACGGCGCGAACGCGCTTGGTAGATTCACCATTCCGGGCACAGAGCATGAGGTCATCATCGTGCTACCCGCGTCTGGGCGCCCCGATTCCACGGTCCCCGTCGGCTCCGCAGTGTTTGAGTTGTACCCGACGGAAGGCTCCTCACCAATCGACGTGGTCCCCGCAGCTCAGGGCGAGGACGTCCATGTTGGCAACTACACGTTCACCTTTGAGAGGGAGCGCCAATACACCGGCATCCGCATGCGCCACGACCCGGGAGCCCCCTGGATGTGGGTCGGTTCAATCCTGCTGGTTGCGGGCATGAGCATCACATTCATGTTCCCCTACCGCAGGTTGTGGGTGCGTGTGGAGGAGGACGAGGGCGGTTCACGCATCCTCTTCGGCGCCGTTTCGCGCCTAGATTACTCATACCAGAGGATGTTTGAGAAGCTGGTGTCGCAGGTTGATGCATCTTTGGAACGCGAGGACGCGGTAGGCACCGACGGGCCATCGGACGCAACTGTCTTGGTTGAAGGAGAATCGAATGGATGACGTTACAAGGGTTGCGGAGTACCTCTTAACGGCCTCGCTAGTGTTTTCGATGCTGGCGCTGGTTGCCGATATTGTTGTCGTAACGACGAAGCGTCCCGTGAAGGTTGCGGTGGCGGCGGGCTCGTCCTCCGTGGCTAAGTCAGGGGATGCGCATGAGCGACAAAAACTCCCCGCTGGACTGGCACTGTTTGCTACTGGATTCACGTTCATAGCCTTCGTCCTCGCCCTTATCTACCTGATCATCCGCACCACCCAAACTGGATACGGGCCGTTTTCAAATCAGCATGAGTTCGCGGTCTCCTTCGTCGTGGGGATTCTGGGGGCCTACCTGGTGGCGGAGTACGTGTGGCGGGTGCGGATCCTGTCTCTGGCGGTTCTGCCCGTGGCTGCGGGGCTTTCCGCGTATGCGCTTAGTCTTGACACCACCGTGAAACCGCTGATTCCAGCGTTGCAGAACAACCTTTTGCTCACCTTGCACGTCGGGTTTGCAATGATCGCTTACGGCGCCGCGGTCGTCTCATTTGGCGCTGCGGTCCTGTACCTTGCGTATCCGTACCTGAAGACAAGGATCAGGCGGCTGCCCCCGCGGGACCTGTTTGACGACATTGGGTACAAGGCTGCGACCGTTACGTTCCCGATGCTGACCGTAATGATTGTTCTTGGCTCGGTGTGGGCGAATACGGCATGGGGACGCTACTGGGGGTGGGATCCGAAGGAAACGGCCGCCCTGGTTACGTGGCTGATTTACGGTGCCTACCTGCACGCACGGGTAACCCGCGGTTGGCAGGGCAAACGCAGTGCGTGGCTACTAATCCTGGGTTTCGCGGCCGTAATGTTCGCATACTTTGGTAACCACTTCTTTGGGGGGCTGCACTCCTATGCCTGAGTCCTCGCCCAAATCCTGGAGGAATAGCGCGCTGGGGAACATAGTTGTCCTCGGAATCACGGCACTCGTGGTCCTAGCCGTAGTGTGGTTCGTGGGCTTCGCGCGCGGAGGCTCCCAGGGTGGGGCAGAGCCTGCCGATGCCGGGCAGGTGTCAAAGGTGGACGTGCCGGACAGCGGCATGCCGGCGCCAGAAGTTGGCGAACCGGCCCCCGCATTCACTGCGCGAACGCTTGACGGGGAAGACTTCGACATGGCCGACGCGGTTGGCAAGCCCGTCTGGTTGCTCTTCAACGCGACCTGGTGCGCGAACTGCCGCGCTGAGATCCCCGACGTCCAGGAGACGTTCGATGCCAATGGGGAACAGGTGCAGATCCTATCCGTGTACGTGTCGGACACGCCAAGCGAAGCGCTGGCGTACTCCAAGAAGCTGGACCTCACGTATCCCCAGGTCGTCGACTCAAACAACCAGATCGCAGCGCTTTACCGCGTGATGGGCTTGCCGACGCACTACTTCATTGATGCCGACGGAAACGTGGACCAGATCCGGGTGGGGGCGCTCAGCCCAACCCAGATTGGCGACGCGCTTCAGGAAGTGGGGGTCGAGGGCGGCTGAGTCCGCCCTAGCCCAAATACTTCTTGAGGTCGCGCTCCAGAGCCCTGCGTGGCTTAGCACCAACGATCGTTGTGTCAACGCGGCCGTTTACGAACACCTTCATTGTCGGTATGGACCGAATCTTGAAGGAGTTCGCCAACGCTGGCTGCTGGTCCGTGTTGAGCTTCGCTACCTTGATCTTTCCGGCGTTTGCAGCCGCGATCTTCTCAAGGATCGGTGAGACCGCTTTACACGGCCCACACCAAGGCGCCCAGAAGTCGACGAGCACCGGTATTGGGCTCATCAAAACTTCCCGGTCGAAGTTCTTCTCCGTGAGTACAACTGTTTTGCTCATGTGAGTTCGCCCTAGATCCCTAGATAACGTCAGAGCTGAGGTCGAACAGGTAGTGTTCCGCGTCCAGCGCTGCGACCACCCCGGAACCGGAAGCCGTTGCGGCCTGTCGGTAGGTGGGGTCAATGACGTCGCCAGCCGCGAACACGCCGGGCAGATTCGTCCGCGAGGAGCGTCCGTCAACCGCGATAGTTCCCTCTTCCGTCAGGTCCAGTTGTCCGTGGACAAGGTGGGTGCGCGGGTCGGCGCCGATGGCGACAAAGACGCCGTCTGCTGCCAGTTCCGATTCTTCCCCGGTCACCGTGTCTTTCAGGGTCACCGATTCGACGTGGGTTTCGCCGTTGACGCTGGAAACCGTCTTGTTCCAAGCGAACTCCAGTTTCGGATCCGCAAAAGCACGCTCTTGCATGGCTGCTGAGGCGCGTAGTGCATCGCGACGGTGAACGACTGTCACCTTGTCGGCGAAGCGGGTCAGGAACGTTGCTTCTTCGAGGGCGGAGTCGCCACCACCGACAACGACTACGTTCTTGTCGCGGAAGAAGGCTCCGTCACAGGTTGCGCACCAGGAGACGCCGTGGCCGGACAGTTTCTCTTCGCCGGGCACATTCAGCTTCCGATAAGCCGAACCGGTCGCGTAAATGACAGCCTTGGCTTCAATTGTGCCGCCGTCCGCCAACGTAACCTTCTTAACCGGACCTTCCAGTTCGAGGGCGGAAACGTCCTCGTAAATCAGCTTCGCGCCGAACCGCTCAGCCTGGCGCTGCATCGCATCCATCAGGTCCGGGCCCATGATGCCGTCTGGGAAGCCAGGGTAGTTCTCCACATCGGTGGTGTTCATTAGTTCCCCGCCAACCTCAATGGAGGAAGCGACGACCAGAGGCTTGAGCGCCGCCCGTGCCGTGTAGATGGCCGCAGCGTAACCCGCTGGACCGGAGCCTACGATGACCACGTCGGCCTCCCTAGCTGTCTCCGCCTCTGTGCTGCCTAAATTCTGAGCGACGTTTAGCCCTGCTCCAAGATTGATTCCGAGTTCCATGGGACCTTCCAATGACGCTTATTATTCAA
>CAZTTD010000006.1:0-35008 GCA_964616925.1 uncultured Actinomyces sp. | reverse complement strand
GCTCCAAGATTGATTCCGAGTTCCATGGGACCTTCCAATGACGCTTATTATTCAAATACCGAGAATACTGTACTACGGACCGTGCGAATAGGGAACAGGTGGGTGCGTGGTCTGCGACCTATCGTTCGTCCTCGCCCCTAAAGTCCACGCCCTTGAAGACGGCTTGGCCGGACGGAACGTGCTTTGGGGTGGGATGGTTTTAGTCGACGTTCTGAGCCAGAAGGGCCGCGGCGCGCGCTGGTCCACTGGCGTCCAAGACGATTCGCAGTCCCATCTTGGTCATAGTGTTCAGCATGGGCGCGCCCGCGTGATCGATGACAACGGCCTCTACTCCGTTGTCAATGAGGAAGCGGACAACCCGGGCGTGGTGGGAGCCGTGGGTTCCTTCATCGTGGAGGCGGTGCCAGTTCGTTTCGTGGACCTCCCAGGAAGTGACCCTTCCGTCCTCTACCAACGCCACCGCAACCTGGTCCGCCTTTCCCCAACGCGGGTCGACCTGTCCGTTCGGGGTAACTGGCACTGCAACAATCATGGGGGACCTTTTCAAGAGACCTGTCAACTGGCGCTACTCATTGTATGGGCCACCCCCGACACTACTCATCGCAGCCGGGATACCAGCCCCTTGCGCACCCGACCGCATCCCAAAACTCATCCTCTGTGCACCACCCCTGGACCTTCCAGACGGGAGTCCAGTCGGTCATAGGATCGCCGACGGGCCACCTGCAACCGCCACCGGGCAAGCGCTCGGGAACCTCGGAAGTCGCTTGCTGTTCTGCGGCTACCCGTGCGGCTTCGGCCTCTTCTGCGGCCACGCGATCTGCTTCTGCCTTGGCCGCGACTGCCTCATCAACGGCGCTGCGCCCAGTCTGCAGTTCGGAAACCATCGCTGCCAGAGCGTCACTTTGCAGTTCGTATTGGTCCGCAGTGACTGAGGCTTCGCCGGACTGCGAAGATCCTGGGGTGCTCCCTAGGTCGGTCTCCAGCAGCTGCTTGGCAGCATTGATGCTTGCGCTCAGCGCATCTCTGGCAGCGCCGTCTCCAACCTTGCCTTCCGACTCCGTTAGGAGCGCCTCCGCGGCTTCAACTTCACCAACCAACTCAGCGTGGACTATCGCGTAGCGAGATTGAGCAGCGTCGAGTATCGCATCCGCAACAGCCTCATCCAAGTTCGACGCCGCCGTTACTGCGGTTGCCGTCACATTTGTCAGAATTTCGTTGTGCGTTTGCACTTCTCTCAGAAGCGGGCGTTTCGACTCTCCGCCCGCCTGAGTTCGCGCCAACAGCGCTTCCCCCGACTCTATCTGTGACGACAAGGAATCCAGCTCAGCTTCAGCAGAAGATATGGCGGCGGGTGAAACCTGCAGAACCTGATCCTCCTTCGGTTCGCCCGACGCCGTGGTTTCTACGGTCGCTGACGCGCCAGACTGGCTTCCGTCTTGGATGAGGCGTGTCACGTCTACGCCGGCGGACACCAAGCTTTGCTCCAGCGAGGCTTTCGCATTGCCTGCCTCCGTCAAGTTCGCTTGCAGCTCTGTCGCAGACTCATCTAGTGCCGTTGAAACGTTCTTTGAGATTAACAGGAACGTGGTGGCCATAATCAGTGCAGTTACGACGGCGGCAATTAGCGCTGCGACGGCGACGGTTCTCCCTTTGCCCGCCCTTGGTTTGGCGTCGCCATATAGGGAGGGAGGAGGCGGGGGTGGGGCAGGAACTGTCATGTCGCTTTACCTCGGCTTTGGGGTTTCGACCAGCAGCGCGCTGAAGCGGGCTCACTTTAGACCCTACAGACGTAAATCCGCACGCCTTGGGCTTTGGGGGACAACTAATTGCACGACCCACAAGTGGCGCGGCCCTGCGCATGAGAACCCACGCAATGGGTGGGGTGGCGGGGAAGTGGAGCGGGTGACGAGAATCGAACTCGCACCATCTGCTTGGAAGGCAGAGGCTCTACCATTGAGCTACACCCGCGTTCGCAGTTTCATGCTGCGACCAGAACACTATAGCGCGTCTTAGCCCGCCCTCGCTCCCACATCTGAGTTGTCTGCGCCACAGGGGGGACCTGAACATAGGTGGCTCACGTAGACCTGCCGTACCATGGAACGGTTGCTTGTACCCCTCAAAAATAGGGGGTATAGGAAGGAAACGGGCCGACGGCCCAAACGAACTAGACGTTGGAGTATTGCGCGTGAAGAGCACCGTTGAAACACTGGAGCCAACAAAGGCGAAGGTAACCGTAACAACTGATTACGCAGAGCTTGAGCCGTTTATGGCGGAGGCGTACAAGGATATTGCGGGCCAGGTGAACATCCCCGGATTCCGCAAGGGACACGTACCTCCGCGCATCATTGATCAGCGGTTTGGCCGCGGCGCGGTCATTGAGCAGGTTGTGAACCAGGTTGTTCCCGATCAGCTGAATGAAGCGATTGTCACAAACAAGCTGCGCCCGCTGGCACAGCCTGAGATCGAAGTTGTGGAAATCCCGGCTACAGAGGGTGAGCCTGGCGGCCAGTTGGTTTTCACCGCAACGATGGACATTGTTCCGGCGTTTGAACTGCCGAACCTTGACGGTCGTGAGGTAGAGGTCGACCTTATTGAGGTCACCGATGAGGACATTGATGCGGAGCTGGAGGAACTGCGTGGCCGCTTCGCTACGCTGAAGAACCTTGACCGCCCGGCCGAGGACGGAGACTTCCTCACCATCGATCTAACCGCGACTGTTGATGGCACCGAAATCGACGCGCTTTCCGACATCTCCTATGAATTGGGCTCCGGCACCATGCTGGTGGGTCAGGATGAGGCTCTTCGTGGCGCAAGCGCGGGAGACACCATCCAGTTCACCTCTGAGGCTGCCGGCGGGGAATACGCCGGATCTGAAGCCGTCATTGATGTGACCGTGACCGCGGTGAAGGAGCGTGAACTTCCAGAGGTTGATGACGATTTCGCCCAGATGGTCTCTGAGTTCGACACGGCTGAAGAGCTGCGTGAGGACACGGTCAACACGGTTCGTGAGTCCAAGAAGGGTCAGCAGGCGCTGCAGGCACGCGACTCCCTGCTTGATCAGATGGTCGCGGAAACCGAAATCATTCTGCCGGCCGCCATCATTGATCATGAGGTCACCCACCGTGTTGGTGAAGATGCGGACGAGGACGCAGTGAAGGTCGCACGTGAGCGCCTTGAAGCAGACCTCAAGCAGCAGATCTTCCTTGACACCCTGGTGGAAGAAACGAACGTCCAGGTTGATCAGCAGGAACTGATCGACTTCATGATGCACACCGCTCAGAACTTCGGAATGGACCTGGGCACCATGCTTCAGGACCAGGCGCAGATCCAGAACATGTACTCTGAGCTGGCCCGCACCAAGGCTCTGGTTTCAGTCCTTGGCAACGCCATTGTGAAGGACACGAACGGTGAGGACGTGGATCTATCCGCATTCACCAAGGATCGCGCAGAGGCCGAAGCAGAAGCAATGGCCACACAGGTCGTGGATGACCTAGATGATGGCACTTTCGCCATTGACGTGGAGGACATTGTGGAGGATGAGGACTAGGTTCCACTCCAGATTTGAACCCCTTGGATACTGAGTTCAGGGGGCACGGCCGCTAGGAGCAAGAGGTTCCTAGCGGCCCTTCTTTTTTGGTGCGCCAACAGCGAAAAGGGGCGGTCTGGCGCGACTTCGGGACGTTATGACGACTAGTTTGGAGACAGTAGTTGGGGGCGCTACGCCCTCGACCCGTTTTGGAAAACCAGATACGGAGATCCCATGACAATGCCACCTCCCGCATTTGCGGGTCCGAACGAGGGCGGGCTTGGCCTCAGCGACAACGTCTACCAGCGGCTGTTGCAGGAACGCATCATTTGGCTCGGCGGTGAAGTCCGCGATGACAGTGCGAATGCAATTTGCGCGCAGCTGCTGCTGCTTGCCGCGGAGAACCCTGATGAAGACATCTACCTGTACATCAATAGTCCGGGTGGATCGGTCACGGCCGGAATGGCCATCTACGACACGATGCAGTATGTGAAGCCAGATGTGGCGACCGTGGGCATGGGCCTCGCGGCGTCCATGGGGCAGTTTCTACTGACGGCCGGCACGAAGGGTAAGCGTTTCATTACGCCACACACGCGTGTACTCATGCATCAGCCATCTGGCGGTGCCGGCGGTAGCGCCACCGATATCCGCATCAATGCGGACCTGATCCTGCAGATGAAGCGGGAACTGGCTGAAATCATTGCGGAACGCACCGGTAAGACGGTGGAACAGATTGACCGGGACTTCGACCGTGACAAGTGGTTCACGGCCCAAGAAGCACTGGATTACGGGTTCGTGGACCAGATTGTCACGCACCCTCAGTCCATCGGCCGTCACGGAAACACGGAAGGGGCATAAGCATGACCTCCAGTAAGCCTTACTTTGACGCCCTCGCACGTCAGATGCCAAGCGGAATGGCTGCGCAGATGGCTGCGGCGCCGCGCGGTATAGCACCCGCGGGACCGGAATCCCGGTACGTGTTCCCGACTTTTGAGGAGCGGACTGCCTACGGTTACAAGCGTCAGGACCCCTACGCGAAGCTGTTTGAGGACAGGATTGTGTTCCTTGGGGTGCAGGTGGATGACGCTTCCGCGGATGACGTGATGGCGCAACTCTTGGTGCTTGAGTCGATGGATACGGACTCCCTAATCACCATGTACATCAACAGCCCGGGTGGTTCATTCACTGCGATGACCGCGATCTATGACACGATGCGCTACATTCGCCCCCACGTTCAGACCGTCTGCTTGGGGCAGGCAGCGTCCGCGGCGGCGGTTCTTCTGGCTGCTGGTCAGCCCGGGAAACGTCTTGCGCTTCCGAACGCGCGCATTCTGATTCACCAGCCGGCCATGGACGGTATTCAAGGGCAGGCTTCCGACATCCAGATTGTGGCCGATGAAATCGACCGCATGCGCGTTTGGATGGAGCGGACACTGGCAGAGCACAGTGGCCGGACTGAAGCGGAGATTCGTAAGGACGTTGAGCGGGACAAGATCCTGACTGCGGCCCAGGCTAAGGACTACGGGTTGATTGACCACGTTCTTGAGAGTAGGAAGGCGGAGTAACCTTTCGGCGCGCCCTACGTCTTGGTGTCGGAGGGGTCTAATAGGCTGATGGGGCGCCAAGGCGGCGGCCGCTCAATGCGTAAACGGTGAAGAGGCGGGTGAAGGAATGACCTCATTCCATGACAGTGCTGAGATGCTGAAGTGCGCATTTTGCGGGAAATCTCAGAAGCAGGTCCGCAAGCTCATTGGCGGTTCCGGGGTGTACATCTGCAATGAGTGTGTTGAGCTGTGCGCTGACATTATTGCGGAGGAGCTTCCGGAGGAAGACAAGCCACGCGTGCTGCCGCTGCCCAAGCCGAAGGAAATCAAGGCTTTCTTAGACACCTGGGTCGTTGGGCAGCATCGCTCAAAAAAGTCCCTGTCGGTTGCCGTTTATAACCATTACAAGCGCGTTCGCGCACGTGATGGGGGAGCCGACGTTGACCTGGAGGGAACGAAGTCTAACGTTCTGCTGCTGGGGCCAACGGGGACCGGAAAGACACACTTGGCCCGGTCTCTTGCGAAACTTTTGGATGTTCCTTTTTCCATAGTTGACGCCACGGCTCTGACCGAAGCGGGTTACGTGGGGGAGGATGTGGAGAACATCCTCTTGAAGCTGATCCAGGCCGCCGATGGTGACATCAAGAAGGCGGAACACGGGATCATATATATAGATGAGATTGACAAGATTGGCAGGAAGGGCGAAAACGCTTCGATCACGCGTGACGTTTCGGGTGAGGGCGTGCAGCAGGCGCTACTGAAAATCATTGAGGGGACTACGGCCTCCGTGCCTCCGCAAGGTGGCCGTAAGCATCCCCACCAGCAGTTCTTGGAAATTGACACCTCCTCCATACTGTTCATCGCAGCCGGTGCGTTCTCCGGTATTGATGAGATTGTGAAGGCTCGCCTGGGGAAACGCAGCACGGGGTTCGGTACGAATCTGAAGGTCGCGGCTGAGCTGGGGGATCTGTACCGGCACGTGACGGCTGAAGACCTGCACTCTTTCGGGCTGATCCCGGAGTTCATTGGGCGTCTGCCCATAGTCACATCGACGGAGACACTTTCAGAAGCAGACTTTGTCTCCATCCTGACGGAGCCAAAGAACTGCTTGGTGAAGCAATACCAACATTTGTTTGAGTTGGATGATGTGGACCTGCAGTTTACGCCGGGTGCTCTGGACGCGATCGCGGCGCTGGCCATGACGCGGGAATCGGGGGCGCGGGGGCTGGCGTCCATCATGGAGGAAACACTTGGTGACCTCATGTATGAAATCCCGTCGCAGAAGGATGTGGAACGGGTGGTTGTGACCGCTGGTTCTGTGACTGGTGAGGGACAGGCGGAGATTTACCTGTATGGTTCTAAGGGCAGTTTGTCTGCCTAAGCGGTACATTCCACCGTGGGGTTAGGGCGAAGAGGGCCGATATGAGCACACCGGACATCCCAGTTGAACTGGCCGAAGAACGCGCCACCATCGACAACATTGACGCGGCACTAATCCACATTTTGGCGGAAAGGTTTCGCTGTACCCAAAGGGTTGGTCACATCAAGGCCCGGCGCGGACTACCCGCCGCTGACCCCGGCAGGGAGGCGCAGCAGGTTCAACGTTTGCGCAACCTTGCGGAGGATGCCGGCTTGGACCCAGAGTTCGCCGAAGCGTTCTTGACGTTCATGGTGAATGAGGTAATCCGCCACCACGAAGTGATTAAGAGCGAATATGAGGGGGCAGAGGGCTGAGCCACGCCCCCTCATAGGTTCTTAGCCTTCTTTGTCTTCTACAGGTCCGCCGTAGAGGGCGTCAATGTCTGCTGCGTGACGTTCCAAGACACGGTTCCGCTTCACCTTCATGGAAGGTGTCATCAGCCCGTTTGCTTCCGTGAAGTCCGTCGGGAGAATCTGGAACTTACGGATGGACTCTGCCCGTGACACGCCCTCGTTCGCACGGTCTATAGCTTGCGACAGGGACGCCCGAATTTCGGGGTGCCCGACCGCTTCGGACACCGTCATGGCTGGTAGGCCCTTGTTCTTCAACCAGATTTGCATCATCTCTTCGTCCAAGGTGATGAGTGCGCCAATGAACGGCCGCTTGTCACCAACGACAACAACCTGACTGATGAGCGGATGGCTGCGCAGGGAGTTCTCAAGGATGGAAGGAATCACGTTCTTCCCACCGGCGGTCACGATCACTTCCTTTGCGCGACCGGTGATGCGGACGTATCCGTCCTTGTCGATTGAACCCAGGTCCCCGGTACGGAACCAACCATCCTCATCGAAAGCTTCCGCAGTCGCCTCAGGCAGGTTATGGTAACCCTTGAAAACCGCCGGTCCCTTCACAAGCACTTCGCCACTGTCCGAGATCTTCGTCCGCATGGGTGGAAGTGTCGGCCCAACAGTTCCGATCTTGGTTAGCTGCGGGGTATTCACAGATAGCGGCCCGGTCGTTTCGGTCAGCCCATATCCCTCTTGGATCGGCAGGCCAGCGCCACGGAAGAAGTGCGCCAACCGTTGGGACAGGGGAGCGCCACCAGAAATGATGATGTCAACGTTCCCACCGACCAAACCGGTGAGCTTCGAATACACAAGAGCATCCCCAGTCTTACGCTGCATGCGCAGCTTTCGGGAAGGCCCCTCCGGGGTATCCAGCGCCTTTGAGTAATCCACGGCGACGTTCGCTGCCCAACGGAACAGCTTGTTCTTTGTACCCGCCCCCGACTTAGCGTCGGCGGAGTTGTAGATCTTCTCCAACACACGCGGTACCACCAAGAGGAACGTCGGGCGGAAACTCTGCAGATCCGGCAGTAACGTCTTGATATCGGGCGTGTGTCCGATGACGCCCCCACCCCCCACAACATAGACCTGAAGGAAACGGGCCAAGATGTGGGAAAGCGGCAGGAACATGAGCATCCGCGACCGCGGATTATCACAAACTTCCGGCATCCAGAGATGGGAGTTCTTGTTCAGATCCGTGAAGTTCCCATGAGAGATTACGGACCCCTTCGGGGTTCCGGTGGTCCCGGAGGTGTAGACGATGGTTGCAGTGGTGTCCAGTGTCAGCGCATTGGTCCGCTTGGTCACTTCGCCCGCGGGAACTGACGCCGCAGCCTGCTCCAGCACCCCCATGGCTCCCTGGTCCAGGGACAGGATCGTTACATCTTGGTCAATGTCTTCCGCTGCGGCATGCACAAGGTTCGCCATGACCACCGACTCTGTCACGACAAATCCGATGCCAGCATCCTTCAGGATGTGCTCAATCTGCGCTTTCGAGGACGTTTCGTAAATCGGAATCGGGACAAGACCCGCAGTCCAAGCGGCAAAGTCCAGAACCATCCACTCATACCGGGTGCGCGACATGATCGCGATTGGGTCCCCGAACTGCAATCCTTGGCCGATCAAACCCGCAGCGATCTTATTGACGTACTCCCAGAAATCCCCGGCCGTGACCGTCCGCCACGAACCCGTGATTGGTTCCTTCACCTCCACAAGCGGCCGACGCGGTCCACGCTGCACACGCTCAAGCAACACATGCGGCAACGTGTCTTGGTCATCTACGCGAGCCAGGACCGGCGCCGTCCACTCCAGCGCCTCCGTGTAAACCGTTCCGTGGTCGTCGATGGTTTCAACAAGGACGCCCTCGCCCAGATGCGTTGGCGCATTTTCCTCCGCCTCCTGCGCGCCCTTCGGATCCGCACTTACGTCTGGTGATGCGGATTCTTCGCTTGGGGTGGCTGGTTCTTCGCCGGCCTGTTCCTCTGGCAAAGAGGTATCGGCATCAGGGGTCATTGTGGCTCCTTGGTTGGTGGGGGCAGCGTCCGTCTATGCTTTGCGGCGCTTGGGTGCTTCACCTAGGGTGAACTGCGTGACCGCGATTTCAGTTGCGTCGTCTTTTCCGACGAGGGCGAATGGGCCTTCCGCTTTTGTCGCCGCGATCAGGTCACTTTGGACCCCGACCAGCAGCTCTATGTCTTCAGCGGGCCCCTCAACACTCACGTCTAGGTAGGGAGTGCGTGGGGAAACCTTCGCCTCCGACTTCACGCGACGCAACTGGATCAACGCTTCCGAGGTGACCTCCAAGACCCTTGGGTCGCCCCCTGCCGCGTAGTCGGTTGCGACTGGCCAGGTCGAAGCGTGCAGGGAAGTGTCCCTGTACCAAGACCACGCCTCAGCGGCAGCGAACGGGAGGAACGGCGCCAGCAAACGAATGAACGCGTCTACACCCAACGCCAGCGTGGCGCGTGCAGAGGTCGCTTCCTCTGCGCTCCATGCGTCCTCCGCGTTGTACGCGCGTTCCTTCACCAGTTCGATGTAGTCGTCGCAGAACGTCCAGAAGAACGTCTCTGTCTTTTCGAGGGCGCGGGTGTGGTCGTAGTTCTCAAATGCGCTTGTCGCGTCTTCCACCACGTGAGCCAGCGTTGCGAGGACGGAAGCATCCACCGGCACGCTCACCAAACTTGGGTCCAGCCTCAGGTCGCCATCTGCAGCGGCCATGGACAGCGCGAACTTGGACGCGTTCAACAGCTTGATCGCAAGGCGACGACCGATCTTCAAAACGCCCTCGTCAAACGTGGCGTCCGTGCCAAGGCGAGCCGAATCTGCCCAGTACCTCACCGCATCGGACCCGTATTGCTCCAAAAGCGCCATCGGGGTTACGACGTTGCCCTTTGACTTGGACATCTTCTTTCGGTCGGCGTCCAAGATCCACCCGGAGATAGCGGCGTTCTTCCACGGCAGGCAGTCGAACTGCAGGTTGGAGCGAAGAACTGTGGAGAAGAGCCAGGTTCGCAGGATGTCTTGGCCTTGGGCGCGCACGTCCATCGGGAAAACATTTGCGTACAGTTCCTCATCGCGAAGCCATCCAGTTGGGATCTGCGGAGTAAGCGAGGACGTGGCCCACGTGTCCATAATGTCAACTTCACCGTGGAAGCCACCCGGAACGTCACGTTGGTCTTCCGTGTATCCGTCAGGTGTGTCGGATGTCGGGTCGATGGGAAGGGCAGAAAGCGAAGGGGTGAGGACCTTCGTAAAGTCCACCTCTCCGTTTTCTCCGATTTCATACCAAACCGGGATCGGCACACCGAAGAAACGCTGGCGTGAAATCAGCCAGTCACTGTTCAAGCCGTTCACCCAGTTTTCGTAGCGTACGCGCATGAAGTCAGGGTGGAAGTCCAGTTCACGACCGCGCTGGATCAGTTCTTCACGTAGCTCAGTATCGGAACCTTCGCGCTTGAAGTCGCGTCCGCCGTTGCGCACATACCATTGGCGCGACGTCACGATCTCCAGTGGCTTGTCGCCCTTTTCGAAGAAGTTAGCCATACGGTTGGTTGCCAGAGGTTCACCAACAACATCGCCACTTTCCGTCAGTGCCTCAACAACTTCCTTTCGGGCGCTGAACGTGGTCTTCCCAATGGTCGCCTCAAAGAGTTCGCGCCCGTCCTTGGTCTGGATCCAATCCGGAACTTCACGGGTGATGCGCCCATCCTTGTCAAGGATTGCCCGCAGCGGTAGGCGCAGTTCCCGCCACCACTGCACGTCGGTGATGTCACCGAAAGTGCAGCACATCGCGATGCCGGCGCCCTTGTCCTTCTCAGCCATCGGATGGGCGAGGACGGGCAGCTTCACCCCGAATCCGGGGGAGTTCACATAGGTGCCGAAAAGGTCTTGGTAACGCTCATCATCCGGGTGAGCGATGAGTGCGACGCAGGCTCCTAGCAGTTCGGGTCTGGTTGTTTCGATTTCGACGTCACGTCCGGCCGCGCCCTCACCCACTTCGCTTTCTTCGCCGTGGAAGACCAACTTGTAGTAGTGGCCTGGGTATTCACGCGCCTCAACTTCCGCTTGGGCCACCGCGGTCTGCAAAGTGACGTCCCAAAGACCAGGCGCATCAGCCTGATACGCCTCTCCGCGCGCCAGGTTCTGCAAGAACGCATGCTGCGTGACCTTTCGGGCGTCGGACCCGATCGTCTGATAGGTCAGTGACCAGTCGACGGACAGGCCTAAGTAGCGCCACAGAGCCTCAAACTGTTCTTCGTCTTCTTGGCTGAGCGTCACGCACAATTCAATGAAGTTCTGGCGTGAAACAGGCTGCTGGTCCGCAGCGCGGATGGACTTACCTTCGCCACCCTTATGCGGAGGCTCATAACCCTCTACGTAAGGTAGCGATGGGTCGCACCTGACACCGTAGTAGTTCTGGACGCGGCGCTCAGTCGGTAGGCCGTTATCGTCCCACCCCATCGGGTAGAAAACGTTCTTCCCGCGCATGCGCTGGAAACGGGCAAGCGTATCTGTGTGCGTGTAGGAAAACGCGTGGCCGATGTGTAGTGACCCGGAGACCGTGGGGGGAGGGGTGTCGATAGAGAAAACTTCCGACCGGTTTGTTTCAGGGTTGAAACGATAGGTCTGCTCTTTTTCCCAAATCTCTGACCACTTGTTCTCCAAGCCCTCAGTGCTGACCCGGTCTGGGACCGTTGGAGCAGCAAGCTTGATGGGCAGGGACGAACTGGTTGAACTCATTGCATTCTCCACGTGGGATGGTTTCCTAACATCTGGCCGCATTACTACACATAAAATTACTTGGGTTGGCCCCTAGAGCAAAACTGATGTGGGCAAGGGCTAATATCCGCGCGGCTAAAGCGCGGCCTTTCACCCAGTTTCCTCTTACCCACCCAGTTCTTTGTCCCGAGCGATCGTCGCGTCAACAGCCGCCACCAACGCGGCGCCGATGCCCTTGTCCTGCGCTGCCAACAGACCCGCGATGGTCGTGCCGCCGGGGGAGCAGACCCGATCAACAAGCTCTGCTGCGTTCCCGCCTTTTTCTAAGGTGTCACTGAGCATCAGCGCGGAACCCAGCATGGACGAACAAGCCGCACGGACAGCGACGTCCTTCGTCAAACCGTGTTTGACACCGGCGCGAGCCAGATCGTCAACTATCTGGAAGAACCATGCCGGTGAGGACCCCGCCATTGCGGTGAAGGCAGCAAAGAGAGCCTCATCTATAACCTGGGTTGTCCCAACACTTCCAAAAAGCTCAATGACATCGTCAAGGTCACCATCTGTTGCCCATTCGTTCTTACATAGAGCGGAGGCGGCGTGGCCCACCAACGCGTTCAGGTTGGGCATGACGCGGACGAGGGCGACTTCTTTCTGGCCGCCATCCGCAAGAGCCGCGGCGATTTGGTCTAGGGTTCTGCCCGCAGCGATGGAAACGATGGTTGCGTCCCCCACGAATGGAAGTTGTTTCAAGACTGCATTTTGCACTTGGGGCTTCACTGCCAAGACAACAATGTCGGCGTCTTCAATGGCTTCCTCCATGGAGGAAGCCGCTGTGCCACCGGTGGCTTCCGCAGCACTTTGCGCTGCTTCGTTTGACAGGTCATAGAAGGAGAACTGCCACCGGTCTGGATCCGCACCGGCTGCTCCGCGTGCGATGGCCTGTCCCATCACCCCGGCGCCGACAAAACTTACCTTCATTTGGGTTCCTTCCCATTTGCAAGCAATGAGCAGTTAGGTTTGCACAGCACTGCCTTCCGCGTCTGTGCGGACTTTGGTGCGATGCATGTCTCTTTACAGAAAGTGTATGGCGTCAGTCCGACATATTGCGCACCGTTCCGAACGCCGACGGCTCCTGGGGTGACCATTTGCATAAGCGGAAGCACGCCCCGCGATATTTAGGGGCGGATCTGGCTGCTAGAGTTGTCGATTGGACTCCACGCTTGGTTGAGCGTGGGACCAGGTCTTCGCCGATCGCGGGTGCCCCACGCCCAGTTCCACGGCTTGACCTCACCCCTCATCGACCAGACAAACGAACACCCTTTTTGAGGAGAGTCTAAGAAGTGGCCAATATTAAGCAGCAGAAGAAGCGCGTACTCACGAATGAGAAGCGTCGCGTCCGCAACCAGGGATACCGCTCTGAGTTGAAGACGCTTGTGCGCAAGACGCGTGAAGCAGTTGAAGCCGGTGATAAGGATCTGGCGGAGAAGAACTTGCGTGATGCGTCGCGCAAGCTGGACATCGCAGTATCCAAGGGTGTCATTCACCGCAACCAGGCCGCTCAGCGCAAGTCGAAGCTGGCCAAGCAGGTAAACCAGATGTGATTTAGGGGTTCACCCTTTTCTTTCTGATAATCCCGCGCCCAGGCGCTAGTTGAGCCGTGAAATATCCATGATGCACAGTTCAACAGCACTTTCAGGGGCGCGGGATTCACCTTTAACTCCCGAATCAGCCTCTGCGATCCGAATCATGGCTTGCCCCAGGGCGGCTTCCGACCACTTTGTCGCCCGCCTGCGTGCATTCTTGATTTGCCAGGGGGCACCCCCAACCTCCGCGTCACTGATGCCAGGCACTTTCACCTTGGACATGGTGCGAAACTCTGTTGCAATCGCGGAAACCAAGACTACTGGTGGAATGTTCACGGCGAATGCTTGCCTAACAAGGATCATGGCACGCACGAAGTCGCGTTCCGCAAGCGCTTGAGCGACGTCCCAAGGTTTGGTTTCGACTCTGCCACGGTGGAAGGTGTGTACGGCGGTTTGGGTGATGTGTCCGCCGGCGTCGGCAACCAGCTGCGCTGCCGACGCAAGCATTTCCTCAATATTGTCTCCGAGGGCGGCAACCAGCTCGGATGCAGCCGCGGGGTCGATGGTGCCGCCGTGTGCGCGGACTTCTGATGCGACTAACGCGGCCTTTTCGCCAGCGCCCTTGGGGGCTTTACATTCGATTGTGGGGTAGTTTGCGTTGGACAGTGCCTTAAAGACGCGTGCTCCACGCCTCCCTTTTCCCTGGGTTGCGATGACCCAGACCTCGTTCATAGGGGAGGAGATGTACGCTTCGAAGTCTTGGGCGAAGTCGTCACTCATGTCACCAAGGTCGGTGATGACCAAGAGTTTTTGGTCGGCGAAGAGTGACCCGGACGCGTGGGTAGCCAGCTCTCCTTTTTCATAGGTCATAGCACTGAAGGTTACGGCTTCTGCTTCTGGGGCTGCTTTTAGGATTCTGCGTCGCAGCGTGGAGATTTGTCGGCGCACAAGGGCGTCTTCCGTTCCCTTGATCAGGGTTATAGACGGAATAGACGCTGCTGATTGCGAAGCCATTCTTGGGAATCACCTGTCTTTGAGGAGAACACTTGCTGCAATCGTAGCTGGCGCAGTGCTTGTAGTAGAGACCGCATGGATCAGAAAAAGAGCGATCGGTTGGATCCAGGTTGCGCGGTGGTATCCGGTCCATCGGTATCTCGATACTAATCTTTTCCGGAAACCGTTATTGTTGTTTGGATCTCAGACTAGGATTTGGCTCATGGACGCGGATTCGCGGCCGATTTCGACGGGACAGAACAAAGCGTCGCGCCTTCCTTGCTGGCGCAGGGAGCTTCAAAAAGTTGCGGCGTTCTCATTTTGCTGAGGAGACCACAGTGAATCCAGAGCTTCGTGCGTTAGCTTCAGACCCGGGATCTACACCCGAAATGCTCCGTTGGCTCGCGGCCGATTACCCCGAACTAAGGTCCCTGATTCAACAGAATCCTGCATGTTACCCAGAGCTGAGCGCGTGGATTGATGAACAACACGGATTTGTAGGTTCAGCTGCTGGGTGGCAGCAGGCTGAGCAACAGGCGATGGTAAGCGAATCCAAGCAACAGTCGTGGGATACAGCCTCGCCCTCAGGACTCTCCTCGGCGGCGGCGAAGACAGCGCCTTCCAAGGGCGCACTGGTCGCTGTGTTAGTTGGGGTTGCCGCTGTGGCCGCAATTGGGTTTGGAATCGTGATGGGCGTGAGTAATGCCGGTGGCGGGGGGCTAAACCTAGCGTTCGGGGTTTCCAGAGAACAGGGGTGCCAGAACCTAGCCGATGCTCTGATAAGGGTAAGCAACAATGAGGTTTACTTGGGTTAAGACTTTCCGGATTACGATTCTTATGAGTTAGAGGATCTTGAGGCACTTATGTATGACTCACTGGAAAGCATGGGCACCACATTGTCGGCGGCCACGGATTACGTGTCGGACGAAATAGGTAACAAGGAAGTACGTATGGTCTGGGATGAGTATGGGGCTCTATTGGAGCGAATCATCGATCCCGCCTACTTCTTCGAGGGGTCATTCACCGAAGAGTCGTTCTTGGAGATAATGGAAGAGGAAGCAAGGATCCTAAACCGCCTTGATGACCTCTGCCCGAATGTGGATCTGGGAGACTCCCTTGACTCCTTCGGGACCGGATCCGCGTACGGCTTTGGCTGAGCTAGGCTGGCTATGAAGTTGCACGCCGGAAGGTAGAAATCTGTCGGCCTGCAGGGGTGTCTTCTGTTCCCTTGATGAGGGCGATAGGCCGAACCGATGCTGCCGATCGTGGAACCCTACCTTAGGGGCGCCTGTCTTTGAGGAGAGCACTTGTTGCAATCGTTGCTGGCACCGCTGTCGCAGCAGTAACAGTCCCAACCAGAACCGCTCCGCCAACACCTTGCGGCCAGGGCATTTGCGCGACAGGCCACGAGGCGACTGTGAGAGCTGCGGATTCCATGAATCTAGCGAAGGGGACTGCGGCCGTGATCAGTAGCCCCGCCAGCCTCGGCGCCCACATGCACGTCACCGCGGCGCCTAACCCCAGCATGGTTATGGGCGCGACCACCGGAGCCACCGCTAGGTTGGCAACCACGCCCCAGGTTGGCAGCCACGGGTTGATGAGAGCCAAGGCAGGAAGGGTGAAAAGCTGCGCTGCCACCGCGATCGCTACTGCCTCAACTAGTGATTTTACGAGGGGGCCGGCGCGGGAGTCAGAAATTAACTCTGTTTCGCTGAGCGGAACCCACGCTGCGCGCACCCAGAAGCGTCCCACCGTCAGGATCCCGGCCGTTGCCAAAGTTGAGAGGGCAAATCCGATTGACACTGCACTCCAAGGCGAGATGAAGACCGTTGCGATAGTGACGGTGGATAAGAGGGCGAGAGGTTGTCCGCCCCTGTGCATGAGAAGCCCCCATGACGCCAGACCACCCATTCCCACGGCGCGCACCACGCTTGGCTGCGGCCCTACCACCACGACTACCAGAACTAAGAAAAGCAGTGTTGAGACCACCTTGGCTTTGCGCCTGCCGGGCATCAGCGCCCCAAGAAGCGTCAGAGTGAGCGCAATGTGGGAACCCGAAACCGCGGAGAGGTGCGTAAGGGAAGTCGTTAGCATCGCGTCTTTTAGAGGCTTATCCAACCCGCGGTCATCCCCGATTGCCATACCAACAATCAAGGGCCCAACTGCGCCCGCCTTTTGAGTGGCGAGGGCGCCAAGCCTAGACTTCAGTGAAGCAACCCAACGTTGCCAAGGTGGGGCTGGCGACAGCACAGTCGCACTGCTGACGCGCAAGTACCCCAAGGATGGCAGCGTCAAGTCTTCAGGTTTATCCAGTTTTCCCTCCAGTTGAACCACTGAACCCCGGATGAGCGGCGCGCCTTTCATTGCCTCCGTGTTCACCATCGCGGTGATTCTTCCCCCCGACACTGGTGAAACCTGAACCGACCAGCTGTTGGATCCCCATGATGTGGACTGAGGATTGAGTTCCCCGCTTACTGTTCCGCTTACTGAAACCTCCGACCCGTCGGGAACCTGAGCCGGAGGGCTTTGCCTCAGTTTTGCGACAGACAGGTGTCCAAGTATCGCTGCGCTGAACGCAACCAGTGCACAAAGACCAATTAAGATTAGAGGAGCCCGGCCACGTCCAAACAAGAACACTGCGCCTATAACTGCCAGCACACCGAAGATGGGAAGCAGTGCACCTGCCGTTGAGCTTGCCAGGCCAGCCAGGCAACCTCCCCAAGCACTCACCGCCAGTGGAACCAGCCTGATATCTGTGCCGCGTAGTGCTGGGGTTTCATCTGGCTCTGCGGTCACTGGCAGGCTCCAGCACCGATCTTTTGTGACAAGACGGCCCCGATTCCCGGTATGGCCATAAGGTCGGAAGAGGATGCGAAAGGGCCATTACTGGTGCGGTGATCCACGATTCGCGCCGCTATTTTTGGTCCCACTCCGTCCAGCTCTTCCAACTCCCGCTCTGACGCAGTGTTCAGGTCAATGCATCCACTGCCCGTGGATCCACCACCTGCGGGAGCAGCCGTAGTGGCAATGGGAGCTTCCCCGATTACCGGCACATGGATTTGGCTTCCATCTGACGCGAATGCAGCAAGGTTTATGCCGCTGATGTCAGCATCGGCAGTTAGTCCGCCGGCCG
Source organism: uncultured Actinomyces sp. (assembly GCA_964616925.1). Classification (GTDB taxonomy): domain Bacteria; phylum Actinomycetota; class Actinomycetes; order Actinomycetales; family Actinomycetaceae; genus Scrofimicrobium. The sequence goes on along the minus strand of CAZTTD010000006.1, from coordinate 17,746 downwards.
ATTCAACGGCGTCGATGACGCGCGTTCCGCCGGCAAGGCGTACCACCCCGGGGGAAACCACAGCTCCGGTGACGTGGACCAACATCTCTCCACTGCTCCCAACACCACCGTGAGTACCTCCGGAAAGCCCGTAGCCCAACGCTTCCTGGTTGCCGGTTCCCTCCGGTGGCTCGCCTGGCTCTGAGTCGCCCGTGCCATCCGAGTCACCCTCTTGGCCTTCTGCGTTCGCAGGAGCATCCGATCCCGAACTGGAAGAGGAACTTTGCACTAAAGGCAGGCCGGTGTCGGAGCCGTCCAATGTTAGGGCACGCACAACACCCACTGCGGTGAGGAGCACGATGACTAGCGCAACTCCCATCGCGGCACCGGGCTTAAAGAAAAGCCTGAACCGCGAAAGCGGCGAAGAATCTTGGAAGCTCTGGTGTTTTCCGGGCTCCGATCGGCCTTCATTTGGCGCCATTTGCCTCTCCTCTCACGCCCGAAGGCGTTCGCCTTCTGGACGCAAGTCTTGCCTCGACAAACACGGCGGCGCAGCACAAAATGGCGCATCTGTGGATTGCGCCAAAACCGCTGTCCCACCCTTTGGGACGCGCGGTGTGAGTGAGGAGAAGGGCTTCCTAGAACGGCGCCGTTGACACCAGAAGAACGATCATCGTGATGGTCGCAGTGATGATCACAACCGGGAACGACACCGCCACAGCCACGAATGACACAACTAGTGGCCGCAAATCGAACCGAACCCATGCGGGCTGCTCATCACCTCCAACAAGGATTCGGATGGATCGCTGCGCGGCCTCCACCTTCGGAAAGGGAGTGTTCCTCCTTGTGGAGAACTCAGAGGCCGCGCGGACATTGCGCTCAGCAGCCTCAGCCAGCATCGCGCGTTGCTCATCCTCTTTGGGTCCCACGGACTGGGAGAAAGGGGAGTCCTCTGGGTGCGTGTCCGTGGAAGAGGCCGGAGGCGCCTTGGAAGATGAGGTCTCCCCATCGTCTTGCGCGGAGGTGGCGCGCTGGTTGAAGGCCGGCTTGCCCCGCACTCGCCCCGCCCCATCGAAAGACGGCTCCTCCTCCTGGGGTACCGCCAGCCCCCAGTCCTCTCCAACACTTGGTCCCGGTCCCGCGGTGTTCAACCGCCAGCGCAGGAACGCCAAAGAGAGCCAGCAAAACCAGGAAATTCCAAGGATAATGAAGGCAAGCAGCGCCCGCCCCGGAGCCGCACGGTTCAGCAAAACCGCCAGTAGCGTTGCCCCTAGGTTTGCCCCTCCCGTAATGATTAACAGGATCAAACCCGTGGCACTGAGGGCACGCCCCGCAAACGACGCCAACGTCAGCATTGCGCGCCCGTACGGAGTATTCCGACTCTGTGGGGGAAGCGGATCCAGAATCACATCCTCATACATGCCGCCTTGGCCCTGCGTCCCCGCACCCCGCTCACCAGTCACCAAACCACCCCCGGCATCCAACTTAACGTGTCTTCGCTCTCCATAACAAGCGTTCCATTGGAACAAGCACCTTGGATCATGGCAAGATTTGGTCCGATAGTGGGTGCATTCCAAGCTCATGGAACAGCGGCCCGGTGGCGCAGAAAGCCGCTTGGAACCAACGCATTGGAACCCCACGATGAGAGGAGTTCCGTCTGTGAGCGACAACAAGTTCGGTATTAACGTCCCAGGTGAGACGCCAGAGGTACGCATCCGCAACTTTTCCATCATCGCTCACATCGACCACGGGAAATCCACGCTTGCGGACCGGATGCTCCAGTTGACTGGAAGCGTTGATTCTAGGGAGATGCGCGCCCAGTACCTTGACCGCATGGATATTGAACGCGAACGGGGCATCACCATCAAGAGCCAGGCCGTCCGCCTACCGTGGGAAGTTGGGGACACCACCTACGCGCTGAACATGATTGACACCCCCGGCCACGTCGACTTCACATATGAGGTGTCGCGGTCCCTGGCGGCGTGTGAGGGCGCCGTTCTGCTTGTCGACGCAGCCCAAGGGATTGAGGCGCAGACGTTGGCGAACCTCTACCTCGCGATGGAAAACGACCTCGTCATCATCCCCGTCCTCAACAAGATTGACCTGCCCGGCGCGCAACCGGAGAAGTTCGCGGCGGAGTTGGCCTCCCTAATCGGTGTTGATGAGGATGAGGTCCTGCGGGTTTCGGGGAAGACGGGCGAGGGCGTTCCTGAACTGTTGGACCGCATTGTCCAGGAGATCCCGGCGCCGGAGGGGAACCCGGATGAGTCGCCTCGCGCCGAAATCTTCGACTCCGTCTATGACGCCTACCGTGGCGTCGTCACCTACGTTCGCGTGGTTGACGGGCACCTCTCCAAGCGGGAGCGCGTGAAGATGATGTCGTCGGGCGCCACCTACGAACTCCTTGAACTGGGTGTCATGGCTCCCGAACCAACCCCAACACAGGGCCTTGGTGCCGGTGAGGTCGGGTACCTCATCACCGGCGTGAAAGACGTGCGAAAGTCCCGTGTTGGTGACACCGTCACAACCGCGATCCGCCCGGCCGAATCCCCACTACCCGGATACCGCGACCCCCAACCCATGGTCTTCTCCGGCGTCTACCCCGTGGATGGTTCCGACTTCCCCGACCTTCGCGAAGCCCTCACCAAACTGCAACTAAATGACGCGGCCCTGACTTTTGAGCCGGAATCTTCAGTGGCACTCGGCTTCGGTTTCCGCTGTGGCTTCCTTGGACTTCTCCACTTGGAGATTGTCCGGGAGCGCCTGGAGCGCGAATTCGGCCTGGACCTCATCGCGACTTCCCCCAACGTCGTCTACCAGGTGGAGGCGGAAGACGGGACAAAGACCCGCGTCGACAACCCCTCTGAGTTCCCTGACGGCAAAGTCGCATCAGTCAGCGAACCGATGGTTGCAGCCACCATCTTGACCCCCGCAGACTTCGTTGGCTCCGTCATGGAGCTTTGCCAGGAGCGCCGCGGGACCCTCCTGGGTATGGACTACCTGTCCACAGACCGCGTTGAGTTGCGCTACCGCCTGCCGCTTGCGGAGATCGTGTTCGACTTCTTCGATCACCTGAAGTCCCGCACGCGCGGCTATGCTTCGCTGGATTATCACGAGGACGGACGGGAAAATGCCGACCTCGTCAAGGTGGACATCCTCCTGAACGGTGAACAGGTTGATGCGTTCAGCGCCATCGTCCACAAAGACGCCGCCTACTCATACGGTGTGCGCATGACGAAACGACTGAAGGAACTAATCCCGCGGCAGCAGTTCGAAATCCCTGTCCAAGCGGCCGTCGGATCACGGGTCATCAGCCGTGAAACCATCAAGGCCCTACGCAAGGACATGCTGGCCAAGTGCTACGGCGGCGATATTTCGCGTAAGCGCAAACTCCTTGAAAAGCAGAAGGAAGGCAAGAAGCGCATGAAGGCCATCGGCCGCGTGGAGGTCCCCCAAGAAGCGTTCATCGCGGCCCTCACCTCCGACAGCCCAACGGGCAAGAAGTGAGCGAAGACCGCCCGGTTTTCATGGCTCGAACGAAGTCGTTCACAAGGCGGGCCCGCGACTTGAACCCCTCTTTGGAGCGTCAGTTTCAAGAGGTGAAAGATCGTTTCGTAATCGAGGTTCCGCGCGGCATAGGTGAAACGACGGTCGCGGACGGGCACCGTTTGGATGTCGAGGGCGTCTTCCGGCGCCAGGCCCCCCTTTTTGTGGAAATAGGTCCCGGCCGCGGGGAACAGATCGTCCACTACGCGTCCATGCACCCCGAATACAACTTCCTGGCGTTCGAGGTCTGGTATCCCGGTCTTGCGCGCCTCTCAATCGCGGCCGCAAAAGCGAACCTTACGAACGTTTCGGTGATCGAGGCCGACGCGCAACAAGCCCTCCCCATCCTTCTTCCCCCCGCCACAGTGACGGAGTTGTGGACGTTCTTCCCCGACCCGTGGCGCAAGTCCCGCCACCACAAACGCAGGATCGTTTCGCCCTCGTTCGCAAATGTTGTAGCGGACCTGCTGGTGGATGGCGGAGTGTGGCGCATGGCGACCGACTGGGAAAACTACGCGGAACAGATGCTGGAGGTGATGTCCGCGGCTCCCCAGTTCCAGTTGGAGGAGGACGAGGGTGGAAATCCGACGTTCTCCCCACGTTTTGAGGGTCGCGTCAAAACCCACTTCGAAGACCGCGGAGCGCAGGCGGGCCGCCCCTCCTGGGACATAGCAGCCGTGCGACGACCCCGGTGAGGTGAACCAAGTGCCCCATCAACCTGATGGTTTTCCGTGGCCTGAAGATGGCGACCTGGGCCCCGTCTCCCTGGACAAACCGTTTGCCGCTTACGTGCACGTTCCCTTCTGTACTGTTCGGTGCGGCTACTGCGATTTCAACACGTACACGACCGGGTTTGGAAGTGGCGCTGACCTTGAGACTTACGCGTCCTCCGTCCTGTCGGAAATAGCGCAGAGTAGAGCCGTTTTGTCGGCTCGTGGGCCGTTGCGTCCGGTGGAGAGCCTGTTTTTTGGGGGCGGTACGCCCTCTCTCATGAGCCCGGATGCAATCGGGCAGATCATCGATTCTCTTGGTGAAACGTTCTCAATAGCGCACGGCGCCGAGGTGACACTGGAGGCGAACCCGGAGACTCTGGATGAGGCGCGCGCAGCCCAGTTTGTGGGCGAGGGCGTGAACCGCTTTTCCATCGGCATGCAATCCGCAGTCCCATCCGTTTTGAAAACTCTGGACCGTACGCATAACCCGGAGAATGTTCCACGCGCCGTGGCTGCCGCAAAAGCCGCCGGTGCCCAGGTATCGGTGGACCTCATTTATGGCGCGCCAGGGGAGAGCTTGGAGGACTGGGAGAAGAGCCTGGATGCGGCCATCGGAATGGAACCCGACCACATAAGCGCCTATTCCCTCATCATTGAGGAAGGCACGAAGATGGGCCATGACTTGGCGCGCGGACTTATGCCAGAGCCCGACCCGGATCTGGAGGCTGACAAGTACATGCTGGCTGCAGCGCGCCTGGCGGATAGCGGCTTCCACTGGTACGAAATTTCCAACTTCGCAACCGGAGAAGAGTCCCGCTCCACACACAACCTTGCGTACTGGCGGGACTGGGACTGGTGGGGATACGGCCCCGGCGCGCACTCCCACGTTGGGAACAAGCGGTGGTGGAACGTGAAACACCCGCGCGCATATGCCGGCCGCCTGCAACAGGGCAGGTCCCCCGGGGTTGCCGGGGAGGCTTTGAGTGAGGAAGACGCCCTCGTCGAAAAAGTAATGCTGGGTATCCGCACGGCCGAAGGGCTCCCTCTAGAGGGACTGGCGAACACCGCGGAGCTGGTGGATCAGGGGTTGCTGGACGCCCTCGCAATGAAGAGCGGAAGGGCCATCCTGACGCTGAGTGGGCGGTTGCTGGCGGATCTGGTTACGCGCAGTCTGCTTGACTGGCAGTAGTGAGCGCGCAAAGCGGGCGCTAAACTGGGCGGAGTTAGCACTCTTGGTGCGTGAGTGAAACTTTGGGAGGTGATCGTATGTCTACCGCAACGCGACGGTTGGAAGTTTTGCGCGCAATCGTCATTGAGTATGTGAAGACGAAGGAACCGGTCCCGTCGAAGGCAATCTCCACCTCACACGTAACCGGGGTATCTTCTGCAACTATCCGCAATGACATGGGGGTCTTGGAAGAAGAAGGGCTGATCCATCAGCCGCACACCTCCGCCGGCCGCATCCCCACAGAGGCGGGATACCGGCTGTTCGTGGAATGTTTGGATCCAAGCCTCACGCTGCACTCACGCGAAAAGCGGCTCATTGAGCACGGATTGGCCGCCTCCGAATCCCTAGAGGAAGCGGTGGGCCGCACGGTCCGTGTCCTGGCTGGGATAACGGGACAGGCTGCGCTTGCGGAATACCCGGATGTTCTGCCGGACCGGGTGCGGCGCATAGAGATAGTTGAGCTTGACGGCAACGATGTCCTGGTTTTGGTAGTGACCAATGCGGGCAGGGTTCTTGAGCGGCGGATGGGCCTGCCGTCAGAGCTGGCAGACGTCGTCGCAAGCCAGTGGGACCTTATTCGCGATGCGCTGAACCAGGCCGTTGAGGGCAGGAAAGCGGCGGAGATTGAAACTGAATCTGGTGAAGACAACCTGCCACCGAATCTGCGGGCTGCATACCGGCTGGCGGGTGACGCCGTCCAAGACGCGCTGCGCCCGTTGGCATCCAGTCGCGTCGTAACGGCGGGAGCTGCAAACCTGGCGCGCGCGGGCATCGATTTCCAAGACGTCGCCCAGGTGCTGGAAGTTTTGGAAGACCAATCCTTGCTTTTACGATTGTTGCGCGCCGGCCATGAGGGCTCCGTCCACGTTGCCATCGGCGCAAAAGACCTGCATGAAGGACTGGCGGGGGCGTCACTGATTTCTGCAAACTACGGCCAAGATGGCCCCACCCCGAACCACGTGGGTGTGATTGGTCCGACACGGATGGATTATGCGCGTTCGCTTGCGGCTGTAGAGGCTGTGTCGCAGTATCTGTCCCGACTACTCTTGAGGCAGTCTGGGCGCGGCAGTTCAACGCTCTTCGATACATCGGAAACAGGGGAAGAAGCCTAGTGAAGGATTACTACGAACTCCTTGGGGTCGAACGCGACGCGACGACTGAAGAGATTAGGCGCGCCTACCGCAAGAAGGCACGCGAACTTCACCCCGACTATGCGGGCCCGGAGTCTGAGGAAGCGTTCAAACAAGTTTCCCAGGCGTATGAGGTTTTGTCTGACCCCCAGAAGCGGGAACGCTACGACTTAGGTGGCGGCCCTGGCATGGGTAACGGCTCAACCTATCCGGGTTTCCAAGGTGGTTCCTTTGGGTTCAGTGACATTTTTGAAACCGTGTTCAACATGGGCGGTTTCGGCGCGCCACCGTCTGGTCCAGCACGAGGACGGCCGGGCCAAGACATTCTTGTAGCGGTGGAGTTGAATCTTCAAGAAGTCGTGTTCGGCACGACCAAAGAGGTGATGGTGGACTCCGCCATGACCTGCGGGACGTGCAACGGCACCTGCGCTGCCCCGGGCACATCCCCGGTTACCTGCGATGAGTGTTCAGGGTCAGGGTCGGTTACCCGCGTTCAGAACACACTGTTGGGACAAATGCGGGTCGCGGTCGCGTGCCCGAAGTGCCATGGCAACGGCCAAACCATCGCAAAACCGTGCCCCGAATGCAACGGAGAGGGACGGGTCCAAGCCAGCCGCACCATATCCGTGGACATCCCCGGAGGTGTGGAATCCGGGACGCGAATCCGACTAACCGGTGAGGGACAGGCAGGAACAAAGGGCGCGCCGGCCGGTGACCTGTTTGTGGAGATCCGTGAACAGGCAGATCCCATGTTCTCAAGGCGCGGATGGGACCTGAACACGACAATCACCGTCCCCATGACAACCGCGGCCCTTGGGACCGTTTTCTCCCTGCAGACACTCGACGGACAAAAAGAAGTGGAGATCCCCCCAGGGACTCAACCCGGAGACCGCATTGAACTCAAAGGTCTGGGTGTAACCAAACTGCGTGGCTCAGGGCGTGGAAACCTCTACGTGCACGTCGACGTTGAAGTACCGCGGAAACTAGATGACCAGTCCCGTTCCCTGCTTGAACAGTTGGCTGCCCTTCGCGGAGAAGCGCGGATGGAACCGGTTGGTTCTAAGTCAGGTGGTTTCTTTGGCAAGTTTCGTGGGAAACGCTGACCAAGTTGAGTAATCCCGTCTTCATCTGTCCGACTGTGAGGGTCGGAGGGAGCACGGTGGCCCTGGCGGACGCGGTTCACGTTGGCGGCGTCCTCGAACTCCAAGATCGGGAGGCTTTCCACGCTCGGAAGGTAATGCGCCTTCGAAAAGGGGAGGCGCTGGACCTTGTTGACCGGGAGGGCCTGCGCGTACTTGGGCGCGTTCATTCTGCAGCGCCGGATACCTTCGCGGTTGAAGTGGTGGAGGTTTTTCAGGAGGCGGGCGCATCGCCCTCGCTCATCTTGGTTCAGGCACTTGCGAAGGGTGGCCGCGACGAACAGGCCATTGAGACCGCGACTGAAGTTGGCGTGGATCAGGTCGTTCCCTGGCAGGCGAAACGGTGCGTCGTGCGGTGGGACGGGAAGAAGGCGGCGGCCGGAGTTGAGCGCTGGCAGCGCGTGCTTGACGCCGCTGCGAAACAGGCGCGAAGAGCCTGGGTTCCCAAAACGCTTGGCGCCCTAAACACGACGCAGTTGGCTGGGAAAATAGAGGAGCTGGTGGAATCCGGCGCCCTCGTACTGATCGCCCACGAATCGGGTGCGGACACGTTTTCGCACGTAATGAGGACTTTTTCGCCCTCCCTTGGGCAACTTCCATCCATCATGGTGGTTGTGGGACCTGAGGGCGGGATAACCGATGAGGAACTAGAGACTTTTAAGGAGGCTGGCGCCGTGATCGTGCGGATGGGGAACAACGTGATGCGTTCATCCACAGCCGGCCCCGCGGCGCTGGTCGCGCTGAACGTAGAGATGGAGCGGTGGTAAGTGGTGTCTGGAAACAGGCCGGAAGGCAGCACAGGGGTTTCTGTGGAGATCATTGAGATCCCCCAGGGCGTGGACGTGATCATGGTGACCGGTCCTTCTGATCAGTCTTTGCGCGCCATCGAAAAGGGATTCCCGGAGGTGAGGATCTGGTTTGACGACCGGACCATTCACGTGTCTGGGCCCGCGGATCAAGTCCCCTTGGTCAGCGGCATTCTGAATGAGATTACGGAGTCGGCGGCTGCGGGTTCCGCCCTCGACCCCATGACGGTCGGTCGCGCGGTAGAGATACTTCGCGCCCCCAAAGCGCCAACGGAGCGTGCGGCGCTGGGCGTGAAAGGGAAGTACGTTCGCGCGAAGACACCGGGTCAGCAGCAGTATCTGGATGCACTTGAGGACTACCAGATCACGTTCGGTATTGGACCAGCAGGTACCGGTAAAACCTACCTGGCAATGGCAAAGGCGGTTGAAGCCCTACTTTCTGGAAAGGTGCGGCGCCTAGTTTTGACGCGTCCCGCCGTGGAAGCAGGGGAGAACCTGGGTTATCTGCCCGGGTCCCTCACAGAGAAGATCAACCCCTACCTTCGCCCGCTCTACGACGCACTCCAAGACCTTTTGGAGGATGGAGAGATGACACGGCTGATGGAGGTTGGTGCCATTGAGGTGGCCCCACTTGCCTATATGCGAGGGCGTACGCTGAATGACGCATACGTGATCTTGGATGAGGCCCAAAATACGCTGCCGGCACAGATGAAGATGCTGCTGACGCGCCTGGGGCACGGGTCGAAACTGGCTGTCACCGGCGACGTTACACAGGTGGACCTGGGGGCTGGCCAAGTCAGCGGCCTGACACAGGCTGAAGAAGTGCTGCGCGACGTTGCCGGTGTGAAGTTCTGCTACCTCACAAGTTCCGACGTCGTTCGTACAAAGATCGTTGCGGACATCGTCGATGCATATGAGGATTGGGATGCAGCCCACCCAAGAAGCGGGGGCCGACAGGGCAACTACCGCGGCTCAGGGGGCTCCAACAGAGGAGGAAACCGTGGCCGTTGAGGTCGTCAATGAGACCGATGCACAGATTGACCTGGCGGAGTTCGCGGACCTAGCGGACTTCGTGCTCACACAGATGCACGTATCCACGGACTCTGAACTGGCGATCCTGTTCATTGAGGAAGAGCCAATGGCGGATCTACATGTGCGCTGGCTGGACCTGGAGGGTCCAACAGATGTCATGAGTTTTCCCATGGATGAGCTGAAGCCGGGGCGTCCCGACCACGTCACCGCCCCCGGCACACTGGGCGACATTTGCATTTGCCCTTCTGTCGCCAAACGCCAGGCTGCTGCCGCCGGACACTCCGACGTTGAGGAAATGCTGCTTTTGGCGACTCACGGGATCCTCCACCTCCTTGGGTTTGACCACGCTGAGCCCGAAGAAGAGGAAGTCATGTTCACACTGCAACGCAAGCTTCTTCTAACCTTCCTCTCCCAGAAGTGAGCGCGAACCTGCTTCACCTTGAGCCCACAATCGTGCTGCTCTTCGCAGTGGTTGGTGTGGGGGCAATCTTCGTTGCGATGTGGATTGGAACAGTCGACATCGCTATTGCACGAATGACGCTGGCCTACGCGGAAGACTTGGTGCAGTCCGGGCGGCGCGGCGCGAAGGCGCTGTTCAAAGTGGTTGCCCAACGCAGGGAAAGTGGCGGGACCCTGGTGGGTCCAAGGGCAGTTTTCCAAACGATAGGTTCGGTTACCCTCACCTGGGTTCTGTCCGCGGGCCTGTGGAATGCAGGGTGGCCGTGGTGGGGCGTGCTACTGGCGTGCCTGGCGATTGTCGGGACCATCCAACTCATGGCCGTCGGCGTACAGGCGCGGCTTCTTGCCGGGCCACGGTACGTCGGCGTCGCACTCCTGGGTGCGCCGATGACTCTCACCATGATGTCCGGGCCGTGGCGCAAACGCCCTCGCCCCTATTCTGAACGTCTTGCGATGGTTCCGGACGTCCGCCTAGCCGCCCTGGACGAGCTGCGGGAGTTGGTGGATGAGGTCGCGGAAGATGGAAGCGCGGCCAGTCTTGAGGATGAGGATCGCAGGATTCTCCGCTCCGTTTTTGAGTTGGGGCAGACGCGCGTGGGTGAGGTCATGGTTCCGCGCGGGGAGATGGTCGTGATTCGGGGGGAGGAGTCGGCAAGAGACGCCCTCGAACAGTTCGTGGAATGCGGGTATTCCCGGCTGCCCGTGGTTGGCAAGTCGCTGGATGACGTCCAGGGCGTGCTCTACATGAAGGACGTCGCGCGCAGGTCCTTGAAGGGCGAGGACGCCATGGGAATAGAGGTGCGCGACATTGCGCGTGCGGCGGCGTTCGTCCCGGAAATGAAGCTGGCGGATGATGAGTTGCGCGTCATGCAGGCGACGAACGTCCACCTTGCGCTGGTCGTTGACGAATACGGTGGGATCGCGGGTCTGGTGACCGTTGAGGACATCTTGGAGGAGCTGGTCGGGGAACTGATCGATGAGCACGACCAGGACGTCCCCGTTCCGCAAGAGGTCGCGCCGGGGCGCTGGCTGGTCCCCATGTCCTACCCGTTGGATGACCTTGAGGATCTGCTGGGTGTGCGTGTGGACGAGGACGAGGTGTACTCCGTCGGTGGCCTGCTCACCAAGGCGATCGGCAAGGTCCCGCTACCCGGTGCACACGCGATCGTTGGGGATCTGGCGGTTGTTGCAGGTGAGTCCACGGGAAGACGGCGCAGGGTTCTAAGCGCGTACGTGGCTAAGGCCCATGACGACGGACCCCAGCCGGTGTCACGGGGAGACTGAGGCTGCTTTAATGGGACGATGGAACAGTCAGGGTTGATCGTTCCAGGGAAGAGGGCCGACGTGGAGTACGGGGAAGAAAAGGATTTCCGCGCTGGTTTTGTCGCGGTGGTGGGGCGGCCGAACGTCGGTAAATCGACGCTCACTAACGCGATGGTGGGGCACAAGGTCGCAATCACTTCGAACAGGCCTGAAACTACGCGCCACAACATCCGTGGGATCGTGCAGCGACCCAATGGGCAGTTGGTGGTGGTGGATACGCCGGGGTTCCACCGTCCTCGTACGCTTCTTGGCAAGCGTCTGAACGAAATGGTTCAGGAGGCGCTGGTGGATGTGGACGCGGTGCTGGTGTGTTTCCCAGCGGACCAGAAAGTGGGTCCGGGGGATCGCTACATAACGCGCGAATCCGCACACGCAGGTGGTAAGAGGATTGCGGTCGCAACGAAGATGGATGAGGTGTCGAAAACGCGTTTGGCGGAGCACCTTTTGGAGATCAGCACGCTGGATTCCTGGGATGAGATTGTGCCGGTTAGCGCGAAAACCGGGGAGAATCTGGAGCGATTGATTGACGTTCTGGTGGCGCAGATGCCCGTGTCACCTCCGCTATATCCGGAAGATGAGATCACGGAGGAGACAGAGGAAACCCTGATTGCGGAGTTCGTTCGTGAGGCCGCGCTGGAGGGTGTGCACCATGAGCTCCCACACTCTGTGGCGGTGCAGGTCACGGAGATTTTGGAGCGGCCTGGAAAAGACGGCAAGCAGGGCGTGTTGGACGTGCACGTGACCATCTATGTTGAACGGGACAGCCAGAAGGCCATCATTATTGGCAAGGGCGGGTCGCGTTTGAAGGAGATCGGGACGGTTTCAAGGCGCCAGATTGAGGAGCTATTGGATCGGCGTATCTATCTGCACCTGCACGTGACGGTTGCGAAGAACTGGCAGACTGACCCGAAGATTCTGGCCCGGTTCGGCTTCTAACATGGCTGGTGCGGGTGGCCAGGCAGATGGTGCGCGGGCCAGGAAGGCACACCAACTGCTAAGTAGACAGAGGGCGCTGGTCGGGTTAGTCAACACCTTCTTCTTCCTGTTTGCCGGTTTCGCGTCCCTTTGGATGATCCTCTTGGCCATGTTGGATACCCGCGGTGTCCAGTGGTTCTTGAGCCTGTACCTGGTCCTGCTCTGGGCGACGATGGCTTGTGTTTTTCTACCGCGGTTGTTCAAACTGGCCACGGCCATTTTTATACCGGACTACTTCATTGGGCGCGCGCGGACAGACACCGGGATCCTTGGGGACGTTGTGAATATGGCGTGGGATGGCCCCGAAGACAACATTCACAGGCTTATGCAGGACGCCGGATGGGTGCTATCTGAGCCGGTTACGTTGAAATCGACTTTGAAAATAATGCGTTCGGTGGTGCTGCGTAAACCCTACCCGGACGCGCCGGTCTCTCCACTTTTCCTGTTTGGTCGCAAGCAGGATTTCGCGTACCAAATGGCGGTGGGAAAGAGCGCAAGTCAACGCCATCACATTCGGTTTTGGAAGTGCCCGGAGGATTGGCCGCTGCCCGGCGGTAAGACCGTGGACTGGTTGGCTGCAGCCGCATTTGATCAGGGCGTGCGCCTGTCGGGGTTCACATTCCAGGTAACCCACTCCATTTCGGGGGACATCGACAAGGAGCGGGATTTCACGATTTCCTCAGTAAAGTCCGTTGATCCGACCCTGAAGATCGCTTGGATCACGAAGTTCTCCACCGCCTTCCACGCCAGGAACGGGGGAGGGGACATGGTCCACACGGACGGGAACCTCCCGATAGTGGAGGCAGAGAAGATCCCTGAGAGCATTCGACCAGCAGTGCTCCCTCAAAAACGAAAGAAGAAGGATCCTGAGAAGGCCAAGACAATCTGGGAGTTCCTAAAGCGCACGCCTAGGCCGCCGTCTTTGTATTTCACGGTCTTTGTCGTGGTCATTGGCATTTTGGTTGGCTGGCACTCCCTATTCACGGGGAATTATTTCTCCGCCCTGGGGATGTGGATACTCCTAGCCCTGACGATGATCGCGCCGATCGCACTGTTCTTTGGTCGATCCTGGGCGCGCGAAGCCATGATGCTTGCATACGGTGCGAACGTCTTGGTCTACCTCGTCGCGTGGGTGATGCGTGATTTCAAGGTGGACTCTCAAACAGGCTTGCTCCACATCGGGCTTGCAATCCTGATGCTGCTGACCCTCTCTTCCGATTCGGTTACGCAGTACACCATGGAGATAACCAGGTGGCGCAAAGAGCACTCACGTTTGCGTACAAAATTGCGTGAGCGACACAGCGGACGCGCCACATCGTGACCGGCGTTTGCGTCCGGGGCCAAAATGGCGTTAGATTGCGACCGTGACCACATTTGCACTCCTGCTTAGCTGCCGCGGCGACGCCTGATCCAGATCGGAAGACGCGCCGCGGAGTTGTGATGTTCCGATCGGTATCAGAGCAGTAGTGAAGGACAGAATAATGATCACCAGTGGTCCAGTGAACTACCAGGCCTCATCAAACATGCCTGTAGCCAAGTACCGTCCATTTTCAAAGACAAACCCCCCGATCCGGCACAACCGGCAGTGGCCAAACAAAGAGATCAAGCGGGCTCCCAGGTGGCTGTCCACGGACCTGCGCGACGGCAACCAGTCGCTGGTTGAACCAATGGATCCCGCCCAGAAGCGGATGATGTTCGACCTGTTGGTGCGGATGGGGTACAAGGAAATTGAGATCGGCTTCCCAGCCGCCTCCCAAACCGACTTCGACTTCGTGCGCTCCCTGGTTGATGAGGGTGCGGTGCCCGACGACGTGACAGTTTCCGTACTCACCCAGTCGCGTCCGGAAATTATTACGAGGACGGTGGAATCCCTGGTCGGATTCAAGCGCGCAACCGTCCACCTCTACAACGCAACATCCCCCCTGTTCCGCGAAGTTGTTTTCCGCAACGGCAAGGAAGAGACCATCGCCCTGGCGGTAGAGGGCACACGCAAGGTCATGGAGGACGCAGAGCGAATCCTGGGTGACGACACCATCTTCGGGTATGAATACTCCCCGGAGATCTTCATCGACACGGAACCAGAGTTCGCGCTGCAAGTCTGCAAGGCCGTAATGGATGTCTGGCAGCCCGGGCCGGATCGGGAGATAATCCTGAACCTGCCCGCAACGATTGAGCGCTCCACACCCAACGTCTACGCCGACCAGGTTGAGTGGATGTCGCAGAACCTGCCCAACCGGGAGTTCGTGACGCTCTCAGTTCACCCCCACAACGACCGTGGCACAGCCGTGGGCTCAGCGGAGTTGGCCATGCTGGCTGGGGCCGACCGTGTTGAAGGGTGCCTGTTTGGGCACGGGGAGCGCACCGGCAATGTTGACCTGATTACGTTGGCCCTGAACCTCTACACGCAGGGCGTGGACCCGCAGATTGACCTGTCGGACATCGATGACGTCCGCCGGACCGTGGAGTACTGCACGGGGATGGATGTACATGCGCGCGCCCCGTACGCAGGCGACCTGGTTTACACCTCTTTCTCCGGCTCTCACCAGGATGCAATCAGGAAGGGCTTCGCGGTACGCGACGGGAAGTTGGCCGAAGCGGAGAGGGACGAGGACGTCTATTGGGAGATTCCCTACCTGCCAATCGACCCGCATGACGTGGGTAGGTCGTATGAGGCAGTGGTCCGCGTAAACTCCCAGTCTGGCAAGGGCGGAGTTGCGTACCTGATGTCTTCCGCACACGCGCTAGAGCTGCCGCGCCGCCTGCAGATTGAGTTCTCAAGGGTTATCCAGGCGCACTCTGAGAAGGTTGGCGGTGAGATTGACGCAGACACAATGTGGTCCGTGTTCGCTGATGAGTATTTGCCGACTGATTCAGCAGATGGCTTGGAACCGTGGGGGCGGTACGTGCTGGGACGCACCTCAGTCACCTCCGATGACGACGGCGCAACCCTGCAGGCAGAAGTCTTTGACCAAGGGAAGCAGATCGTCCTGTCCGCCCACGGGAATGGCCCAATCGCGGCCTTCGTGCAGGGCGTGAAGGACATGGGACACGACCTGAAGGTGCTGGATTATTCGGAGCATGCCATGAGCGCCGGACGTGGAGCCAACGCTGCGGCATACATCGAAGCACAAGTCGGTGGGCAGACCGTGTGGGGCGTCGGAATCGACTCTTCGATCGCGCGGGCTTCTTACAAGGCGATCATCTCTGCACTCAACCGCGCACTGCGTTAGAGGGATTGGGGATTCAAGCTTCCTGAAGTGAAGCCAAAGGAAATGTCCGGCTAGGGCGATAAGAGAGAATATCTGGGTGATTAGGACGTTCCGCGACAAGGTGATCGTCCTTCGCGCCTACAAACTGGGCGAAGCAGACCGCATCCTTGTGCTGCTTGGAGAGGAAACAGGTCAGTTCCGCGCGGTTGCAAAAGGTGTGCGCCGCACATCGTCGAAGTTCGGCGCACGCCTACAATCCTTCAATTTGGTGGACGTCCAGGTTCACCGCAGCCGCGGGGGCCTGCACACTCTCACCCAGGCGGAGACTATCCTTCCGTACTCTGCCGCCCTCGCCGAACAATACGGAGCGTTCACGAACGCGAAACTTATGGTCGAGGCCGCGCAGAAGATCACGGAAGGTCAGGAGTTGCCTTCCCCTGAACAGTTCGCGCTGCTACACGGCGCGCTTCACGCGATGGCTTCGGGGAGGCGACCACCTGCGCTCGCGGCAGCCTCATATCTTTTGCGAAGTGCCACGATTGAGGGGTGGCAGCCCGCGCTTGCGGCCTGTGCCGTGTGTGGGAAGCGGGATTGGCACCACCAGATTTCGGCGGAGAATGGTGGTGCGATCTGCTCTGAGTGCGCCACGTTTGAAGTCTTGCGCGTTGAACCAGATGTGCTTCGCCTGATGGATGCGCTCTTGCGTGCCGATTGGGCGCTGGCGGAAAGTGCGCCGGTGGGGTTGCGCCAAGACGCCCTCGACCTGTCCGGTTCCTGGATCCAATGGCAGTTGGAACAACGGCTAAAGTCACTCCCATTCGCCAGTGTCAGTGAGGTTTGAAGATGCCAGTCACGGAGGATCAGCAGTTAGCAGCACCTGGCGCCGGGCCGCAGAGAGTGCCGCCGGGGCTGCTTGGGAATGTACCAGCCCATGTCGCGGTGATTATGGATGGGAATGGAAGGTGGGCGAATGCTCGCGGTCTACCCCGCACGGAGGGTCACAAGGCGGGGGAGTTGTCCTTGATGGACACTGTTGCCGGGGCTGCGGAAGCCGGCGTGAAGTATCTGTCGATGTATGCGTTTTCGACGGAGAACTGGAAGCGTTCGCCCTCGGAAGTTCGCTTCCTGATGGGGTACTCAAGGGATGTGATTCGCAAACACACTGACCGTTTGGACTCATGGAACGTTCGTGTGCGCTGGGTGGGGCGTAGTCCGCGGCTGTGGAAATCCGTGATCAAAGAACTGCGTGCCGCGGAGGAGAAGACGAAACACAACACGGGGACGCAGTTGTTGCTGTGCGTTAACTATGGGGGTAGGGCGGAAATCGCGGACGCTGCACGGAGCCTGGCGGAAGAGGTTGCCGCTGGGAAGCGGAAGCCGTCCTCGATCAAAGAGGCGGACTTGGCGTCCCACCTTTATGCGCCCGATGTTCCGGACGTTGACCTGCTGATCCGCACGTCGGGAGAAGCGAGGATCTCAAACTTCCTCCTGTGGCAACTTGCGTACGCGGAGTTGGATTTCGTCCCCGAAGCGTGGCCCGACTTTGGGCGCAAGCAGCTGTGGGACAGGCTGGATGCCTTTCGCATGCGTGACCGCCGCTATGGCGGGGCCGTCGACGCGATAGCAAACCCGTAATCCTTGCTGGCAGAGGCTGGTTTCGTGTGCCGTACCGACCCGTCCTGCCTCTCTTTTGGTCCAGCACGGCGCGGCGATCGTAAGATCGAACGTCTCATCTTGCCGGCGCTCTCGGGGACAGAAGATGTTGGCTCCTGAGGCGGGCGCAGGCTGCTGCGTGAGGTCCTCATAAATACGCGATGTCGGGTTATATCCGCAATGCCCTCGTAGATCCGCGATATAGGGGCCGGATATCGCGTATTTAAACCCACATCCCGTATTTGAGCCGACATCGAGTATCTTCTTGGGTCCCTGGGCGTCCGTTTCTGGTCCGCGCCCTTGACTTGCGCATGCCCGCGCGCTCCACGCTTTGATCGTGCTCACGCCTTGATCGTGTTCACGCCTTGGCCTTGCGCATGCTCGCGCCGTTCCTCGGCTAGTCCACGCCTTACTCACTCCCGCACCATTCACCTTTACGTTCACGTTCGTGAGCACGTCAGTCGGGTTGCCCTCAGGTTGGGTTGGTTGGACACACGACGTGTTGGTTGAACGCACGATGTGTCGGTTGGACACGCGATGTGTCGGTTGGACAC
>CAZTTD010000005.1:52434-55051 GCA_964616925.1 uncultured Actinomyces sp. | reverse complement strand
AACACATTTTAGCATGGTCTCGGAGTCAAGACTTCGTCTTGATCATGCAACTACACGACTTACGTCAAACCTCCCAGATGCTGCCTTGCACAACGCCGCGGATTGTCTTGACGAGGACGACTGACCACACAATCAGCAGGAAAACTAGGCCAAGCAAAGAAATAACAACCGTCGTCCTCGACCCGATTGTCGCGCCAATGTTGATACCGGCAACTACCCACGCGCCAAGCGGGAACGTGAACCCCCACCAAGACAGAGCAAACGGAAGGTTCTTGTAGCCCCGCTTGATGACGACCGCGGACGCCACCCCCCACCAGAGGCCGAACCCCCAGAACATCGCCCCGCCATACGCGGCAGTTTCAATCAACGACGGCAGTGGCATCTCAAGGCGCTGAGCGACCTCGGCAAGTATCAGCAGATTAAAGCCAATCAGTCCCGCCGGACCCATGCCGATGATGAGGCTGGGCGCCAAAGGTGGCGGCGGCAGCGGGTTGGTTGCGGTCCTGTAGAACAGCGTTGAAACCACGACAACGTAAAGTAGGGAACCAATCCCCAAGAAAATCCATGACAACCAAAACAACTCTTTGCTGAGGGCAGTGGGCGCTGTCATCATGGGACTAAGTGCGATGGGCACGATTATTGTCACCACCGGTGGAATGAACCAGGCTCCCGTGATCATGGCTCGCGGCGTGTTGCCCCGGACAAAAATGTCTGTGAGGAACACCAGCCCAATATAGAGGGCAAGCACTCCGCCGATGGCAGCGAAAAGGTAGACGAGGACGGAAGCCAGATGCGCACCAAACAGCTCCATGCCGGCCCTCCCGAAGGCGACGGCAAGGACAAGGAAACCCCCCGCGAACGTAACCGACATCGCTCCCTTGACAGGGTTTGCCAACTCCTCCTTCACGGTTCCCGGGTAGCGCAGCCACTTCCACGTCGTTACTCCAAGAACCGGGAGGGCCACAGCCATAGCCAAAACCAGGAACACCTGGGACATGATGAGGGAAAATACCGGAAGGATTCCGTGCTTGCTGAGCGCAGAAAAGATGGGAGAGAGGACGCCCGTCCCCATGACTGAAGCACCCCAGCCGGGGGCGAAGGTTTTCACGACGAACTTTGGGTTGATTGGCTGATTCAGTGAATTCATACCCCCCATGGTATCGAAGGATTTGGGCGCAGTGTCACCGCCGCTGCACCGGCGCGATTTTCTCTACGGCAGGTCCCCGGTCCGGGTGAACACCATCGAGATGTTCTCTACTTCATCTCCCACGTACCCAATTCCCACCACCGGGTTGGCCGCGAGGTCGAAAGTGATCGTCGTTTGCGCCCGCTGGTATAGAGGGGTGTCCCAGGCTGATCCAGATGCCGGTGAGTTATCGCTTCCCGTGAACGTGTTCGTTTGCGGATCAAAATTGCCTTCGAGGACGGTGGGCCTGCCATCGTCAATCGTGATTGTCATTTGGTTACCGTCCAGGGTGATAACGGCCTGATGGGGGTCGAACTCAGTCACCATCGGCTCATCCCCGGGGTCAAAGGGCCGCACAGAATACGTCCCCTGGTACTGGTAGACCCCTGCCACCGGAGAGCCGGACATCTGTTGTTCGGCCCCTGACTCTTCCGGTTGCCCGGGTTTTGCGAGTTCAATTTCCAGTTGCTTTGCCAGCGCGTCAAGGATCTCCAGGGCTTTGCTTAGTTCCATCACATCGACTTGGGCTATTGCCTCATCGAGGCTCTCCACTTCTTGTGGTGGAAGGCTCAGGCCAGCTGCTGCGAGGTTCGATTCAAGTTCCGCCTCCGTCTTGACCTCTGGTAAAGGCGTGACGGTGAGGACGGGGGAGTTGTTGCCAGCAAGGAGTTTGTCGAGGGCGACTTTGCCTTCCTGGTAGCGTTCCATTTTGAATCCCCAGAGGCGCCCGTCAGCAAAGTAGTCCATGATGTTACCCGAAAGGTCAGCAATCAGCCCCACGGTGTCGGTCGGGTTTGGGAAAGCAACGAGAGTGGCCCCGGCTATGGGGCCTGTGGTGTCCTGCATGGAACCCCAAGCGGCAGTGAGTCTGTGGTCTTCACCAAGCACGATGGCGCTGGTAGTCTGCCCGACTTCCACCATCACGTCAACGCCGTTGATCGCGATCGAGGCCGCCGCGGTAAGTCCTACGCCCCCTGTTGAGGCAGCGACTGCTAGAGAGCCCGCAGCTGTTGGTGCGGCCAGGGCAGCGGCTCCGCCGGCGGTCGCGATTGAGGCTCCAACAAACAACCCGACTTTCGCGGCGGTTTTAGTGGCCATGGCAGCCTTGGTCATTTTGTCCCAGAACGCAGCATCTTTGGTGGCCCCTGAGTGAATGATTTCTTGTGCTGCTTCCAGCTGGGCTTTGATGTCCTTTACGTCTTGACCTAACTGCCGGGCCAGGGTCTGCAACTTCTTGGGGCCCTTGGTCTGGTCATACGTTTTAGTGAACTCTTCAGCCCACTTCTGTTGATCCCCAGGCGCAGCAGGAAAGAGGCTGGGAAGGGAAGTTGGTTGGTAGGCTACCGGCTGCCCCCAGAAAAGCCCTGAATCAGCCACGTCCAAACCAGCGCCATCCGAACCAGCGCTATCTGAACCAGCAGCATCCGAGCC
>CAZTTD010000005.1:32842-52334 GCA_964616925.1 uncultured Actinomyces sp. | reverse complement strand
TCAGGGTAAACAAACTGGACCGGCTCAACCACCTGCGTGTCTGCGGTGGGGGTTGGGGTGCTGATGTGGGCGCGAACACCCAGTGCTGCGAACACCATGCCACTTACTGCAAGCACGGCTAGGACGATTTGCAAGGGCAGCAAGTTAACTGGGCGAGGTACAGGTTGGACCTGGTTGGGAGCGACTGACATAGCTAGCTTCCTACCCTTCTGATTAGCTCTATGGTTGCAACTGAGTAGACGGTTGCACCACCGACCTCGATTTCATTCACCTGCTGGCCGTAGCCAACTAGAAGGCCATCAACATCTTGCAAAGCCACAGGGAAATAGGCTGGCTCCACCGTTTCCATGACTTCGAGTGTGGGGGCAAGATAGAAAGAATCAATATCCAGATACAAGAGGAGCTCAGATCCATGCAGCTCTCCGGTTATCAGGACGTCTTCCTTAGCCACGTAACCGGGGTCGGGATCCCCATTGATGGTTGCAGTGAGGGAACTAAGGAATGCCTCAAAGCCAGCCTCAATCTGATCCGAGGGGATGGTCAGTACGCCGGTGACCAGTTCTTCAGCCATGGGGGTCCCGGTCGTATCAGCGTTTTCAAAGTATCCGCGGGTAAATGTTATGTCCCACTTCCCAGCGATGTCGGAGAACACGAAATCTGTCTTCACATCGGCTGCGTCACCGCCCTCGACGGGGTCAGATTCGCCCGTTTGCCCAGCCGCAGACCCACCCAGTTCCACTATGACCGGAGCAGCCAGGCTGATCGTGGCACCCGCTGCGGCGGTGCCGCGAGTCAGCCACAATACCGCTCCACCAGCCCACGCCAACACGGTAACAACAGCAAGCACCACCGTAATCACGATTGGTGCAACATTGGAACGTCCCACAACCCTCACCCCCAACTTGCAAACGATGTAGTTCTTTGACGATGACGCAGTTTCGGCCCTAACTATCCTTTTCTAGAACCATCCACGTTCCTTCCCCATCATCAACAGTTAGCTGGTTTCCTTCGATGTTGCCGGTTATTTCTGCGCCGTCGTCAGTCAGCAGCTTGACGTGAGAATCGTCAACCTGCTCCCACGTCAGTGACGTGTCTGTTTCGCCGTCGTCAAATGCCCCTGTACCGTCGGCAGCCAAGGTTAGGGACACAGTGAACCCATCCTCTTCAAGGGCGGCCAACATGTCGGAGTCAATTTTGGTGCCGCCGGTCTCCATCTCAACCATGACCCAGGTGCCAACTAAGTCCAGCGTTTGCGACTCAGCGGTGGTGTCCGTCGCATTCTCAACGGACGGCGCCGCGTCACCCGCTGCTGGCGAGGCAGGTGCGCCGCTTGAACAAGCGACTAACAGCGTGACTCCTAATATCGATAGTAGTGTCGTAAGTGTTTTCCGGTTCCGCGACATCTCTCCCCCTTGAGTAGATTTGTCCTCTATTTTCGCGGAATCCAGACCGGCGAATGGTTGAATCAATCTAACGTTTCGGTTGCTATTTTCAATGGTTGCACGGCTTTCGACAAACGTCGTACAATGGTTGTGGATCCCGTTAGGGCCACTGCTCAGGCAGCGGCCAGAAACTCAGGTGTTGTATGGAGATTTTGCCTCAATCAGAGTTTGACGTGATGCAGGTGTTGTGGAGTTCGCAACCGCCTTTAACGTCTCGCGTCGTCGTGGATGCACTCATGGAAACACGTGGTTGGACCATTCAAACCGTTGCGACACTGCTCGGTAGATTGGTGAAAAAGGGGTTCTTGGCTTCGGCTAAGGAGGGGCGGGAAGTTCGCTATCAGATTTTGATCCAGCGGGCGGAGTACATGGAGCTTGAAACCCAAGATTTTGTGGAAAAGTACCGGGGGAACTCCGTGAGGAACCTTTTGGCGGCGTTTGCAGATCAGGGCGCTTTATCCACGGAAGATTTTGATAGTTTGTCGTCGTGGCTTGATCAGCAGCGGCGCGGTAAGTGAGGCGGTTGTGAACGCTGCCCTTTCGGACTTGGCGCTCTGGGCCTTGGTTATGGCCGCAGTGACTTTAGCGTTCTGGGGCCTGTCCCACCTCTTATTGAGGCGCTACAGTGCAGGCACACTTTCTGCCTTGTGGCTGCTTGTCGCCCTCGCGTGGCAACTTCCCGTGAGACCTGCAAACCCATGGAGCCGCGACGCTACTACCGTGGCCTCACAGTCGCAGCAACACTCTGGTGAGCTAGTTGCGGGACTTCCCATGGTGGAGCTCGCAGTGGGAATTGCGGTCGTCGGAACGGTTATTGCTGTGATCAGACTCGGTTTGCAACAGCGAAGGTTTCTTGCTCACGTGCGCCGGTGGGGTAAAGAGGTCAAAGACCCCCAGCTTCTGGCTTCAGTCAGGCGGGGCGCTCATGACCTTGGATTGAAGCGGCCCCCAGTGCTCCTTGAAGTGCCGGGAATTCACACACCTATGGTTTTTGGGGCCCGCCATCCGAAGCTGCTAATTCCGACGCAGGGGCTGGCGCCTGACGAACTAGTTGTTCGCCACGAACTTGCGCATATCAAGCGTCATGATCCGCAGGTTCGGTTGCTGCTGGGAATGTTCCAGGCGCTCCAGTGGTGGAATCCTTTTGTTCACCTGGCTGCTAGGAATCTCAGAGCAAGTTCGGAGATAGCGTGTGACCAGGCAGCTCTGCGTGGGGTTCCCGAGGAGCGGCGCCATGACTACGCGAGGAACCTGTTGCATGCAGCCACTGCAACGAATCCCAATGTGCTTGTCGTTGCCTTTGGGGAGAGGGGCGCCTACAGGAGCCGGCTGGGCGCGATCATGGATTCGTCGGGCCGAAGAGGGGGCGCCCTGCTTGCGGTCCCCTTTCTCCTTGCGTGTGGGTTCGTGGGAGTTCCTGTTGCCTTGCAACCGTCGTCGGTTTTGCCCGGGGACGCCGCCGCACCAATCACGTCCTCCTTGCCCACATCATCTTCCCAGTTCGAGGACGTTTTGGGTGTGGTGCCGCAGACGACAGATGGTGACGTTTCTGCCGAGGACGCCTCCGGATGGGACACGGGTTCGTTGGTTGAATCGAGCATTACCGGAGTCACCTCAGGTGACGGGGCTGGCGCTGGGTCCAGTCATGGGTCGGGCAAAGGCGTTCACAGTGCCAGTGGAGGTGGGCACAGTGCCTCTGGAACTCAAAACCTGGAATCACAGGAACGTAAGGGGTGGGGTTCTGGGAATGGGAGTGCTGCGGGGCGAGATTCTGCCTCTCCGCTGCACTCCCATTAATTACTGTCGTGATTTGTTTTGACTAGCGGTGGGAGCAGAAGTACCCGCCGCCGTTGCCCACTGCCCTGCCAGACCCATGGGGACCGGTCCCATCCTGGAGTCCGCTGCCCTTGGATCCGGTCCCGTCCTGGAGTCCGGAACCGTGTCCACCTGCGCCACGTGCCTGCCCGGAACCGTCGCGGAGTCCGCTGCCTGAACCGTGGGGCCCACTGCCGTCCTGGAGTCCGTTGCCTTGTGGTACCCAGTTGGGGTCCTCCTCCAGGCGGGGGCAGGATGCTGCCGCCGGGGTGACGGTGGCATCCGTGGGAGTGGTTGCCATTGCCGCTTGAAAGCCGATTCCCGCGGTGCACAGCGCCACAGCGCCGGTCAACAGCGGGATCTTGTACTTCAGTGACTTCTTGGTCGTCTGTAACATCGTTCTAACCTTTCATATGTACGACGTCTGTCGTAAATAGCTTACGACAAATGTCGTTAGTGTTGCAAGGGTATGAGCTTTCTAGGCTCTTCTGTAAGTTGTTTCTTGGCTGGTCGAGGCATGCCGCAACACTGAATGCAGCACCTTGTTATTTCACAGACATACCGCTAGGAACCCTGCTCCAGCAGCAGAGGCACCACCTTGTCGGCGATTTTCTGGGCGGGGCTCTCACCGGCGGCGTTTGGTGCCAGGTTCACCCAGATTACGACAGTGAGGGCTCGGGAGGGATCTGATCCCAAGTAGGAGTTGTACCCCGGCAATTGTCTGTTGTGCCCATAGAGGCCAGCGATCCGGGCGATACCGAGCCCGTAGCCAGGGGCGATTGGCCCTGCGTCCTCGGTCATCGGCACTATGGAGTTCATGCGCAACTTCTGGGTCTCCTCGCGCAGCAGGCGACCACCAGTGAGTGCTTCCGCCCAGTCGGCCACCCCCGCGGCGGTGGAGTAGCCAGCCGCTCGGAGACGAGCGTGGTCAGGTCTTTGCCAGTGAGCTTCTCGGCGATCATCCCCAGCAGCACCGTGTTGGTGTTGGAGTACTGGTATTTGCTGCCGGGCTCGAAGAGCAAATCCTGTTTGAAAGCGATCGCCAACATCTCCTCAGGATCCACCGCTTCCTTCGGACTCGTCATGATTGCTTCTGCCCAGGCGTCATCGTCGGTGTAGTTGGCTAGCCTGCTGCGCATCTTCAATAGCATCTCAATGGTGATGTCCTCACCGCGCGGGACGTCCGTCCGATACCTGGAAACCGGGCCGTCAAGGGCCAGCACCCCCTCGTCAACCAGCTGTAGGATCAAGGTCCCGGTGAAAGTCTTGGTGTTCGAACCAATCCTGAAGACGGTGTCAGCGGTCGGTGCTTGGTCTCCGCCACGAACGGTCGAACCGAAACTGGAGGTGTGGTCGTTTCCCGCAGTGCGGATCAGCATGAAACCACCGATCACCCCGGAGGTCTCAGCGGTTTCAAGGAAAACGTCCTGCGCCTGTTGGAGTACTTCTGCCGACAGCGGCACCGGCGCCGGGGACGCACTGTTGTTGCTGCAGCGTTCTTCAACGCGTCTTCAACCAGTTCGGTGCGCATGTGATCAGCAATGGACCAGCCAACAACTTTCTTGGAGTAACAATCGATCACAGGAGCCAGATCGATGAAGCCCTGCCCGGTTTGCCCGCATGAATACGCCGATACCCATAAGTACCCTGTGACTTGGCCTCGCGTGAAAGTCTCTAATCGTGTTTGACGCAGGGTCCGCGGCTCCCATCTATTCGCGCCACCGCGCCTCGTTCGACCACGATCACGTTGTTTCTGACTTGCGGGAGTTCGGCAATTGATCCGCAAGCGCCCACTCGAAACCACGCGGGTTCAGCTCCCAACCGGAGAAGAAATTGCGGTACCAACACGAGACGAAACGCTTCGCATCAAAGCATTCCTAATAGGGCTCTTCACAATAGGGACTGTAGGTGGTGTTTGAATCCTCCGGTGTGGAGGAGGCTGCGGTGGATGTAGTTTTGGAGGTTTCGGAATCCTAGTGCGATGCCGCGGAGGTGTTCGAGGCGCCCGTTGATGGCTTCGGTTGGTCCGTTGGAGGAGTGGGGGTGGGTGAAGTAGGCCAGGATGTCATTGCGGCGCTTGTGTAGCGTTCGTGCTAGGGAACGTAGCTCGGGATTTCCCCGCGTGGTATCGGCGTTGAGGGCGTCAATGATGCAGGCGAGTTTCTCGCGTCCTTGCAGTCTTTTCGGGTTTTCGTAGGCGTTGATCACTGCTTGGTAGAGACTCCATATTCGCGTCAGGGCCTCGTACCTGGGGTTTTGGATGATGGCATCAACTTTGGGTGCAGCCGTTTCACTTAACAGTTTGTTACGGGTCAGGAGCAAGCGGCGCACCTGGTAGAGAGGATCATTTTTTCGTCCTCTACGTCCCAGGGTCTCTTGTTGCAGTCTTTGGCGGCAGTGGGTGACTTTGTCGCCCACTAGGCGTACCACGTGGAAGGGATCCATTACTGTTGCAGCGGTTTTGAGGACTTCTCGCACTGCGCTTTTATAGCCAGTGAATCCATCCATTGCCACGGTTTTCACGTTGAACCTGAACTTGGTGTCGCGTGCTTGTAACCAGGTTTTCAGCACTTGTTTAGATCGGCCCGCAACCATGTCTAACAGGCGCGCCGGTCTGCCATCGCGGCGTGGGGTTAGGTCAATGATGACGGTTACGAACCGGTCTGATCGCCATCCCACGTGTCGCCAGCAGTGTTCATCGACCCCGATGGTGGTGACCCCATCAAAACGGGTGGGATCACTAATCAACTGCGTGTAACCGGCTTCTAAGACCGCCTCGTTGACGGTGTTCCATGCCGTCCCCAGATTCCGTGCTACAGCGTTGATACTGAGCCCGTCTAATACCACTGATACCAGAGCCCAGTTGATAGCCGCCCGCGTGAGTTTTGAGCCCGCGGATGCTAGGTCCGCTGGTACTTGCTCAGACCAATACATCCCACACAAAGTGCAAGAAAAGCAGCGTAAACGTAGCAATAAACGCACCGGTCGGGACCCGTTTGGGGCATGAAATAACTGACGAGAACGACTCCCACGAGAGGTGGCCTGGCACCCACAAGAGCGGCACCACCAATCCGGTTGTGTCAGACGAACCTCGAAAATGAGGACTTGCCGGTCTCCTTGCTGAATTGTTGTTTGACCAGTGATCACCACCTGACTGCTATCAAGACGGAATGCGGACTCTAGATGCGGCACACTAAACTGATACACAGACCCTCCGGGCAGCAGATGCAGATTTTGAACACCTACATTCTGCCAGCCAGAGGGTCACTCACACCCACAATCCCAACACCACCTACAGTCCCTTTTGCGAAGAGCCGTGTATCGGCGCCGCATCGACGGGCGCCACCGCTATTGGGCGGCCCAATGGTGGCGCTACGACGAAGCGGTCATCCGCCTCGAGGCACTTTGGCGGGCCTGGGAACACCTCCGACTCGATCCAGCACTCGGAATGAGTATCTGGCGGCGAGACCACGCCGACCATCACCTACCCATCCTCATGAGTGAAGATGACCCCTTCGCGGGTGCGCCAGAATCACCTGAGAACCGCTGCAAACTTGGGGAGCCCCTCCCTTATCAGCCACCACCACCAGGAATGTTTCCCAATAATTTCTCATTAGAATCTGAGGTGTAAGTCTGGGCTACGGAAAACTATCTGTCATGACAGTTCCAGCGCTCAGATATTCGGGCACTTGAGCAGCACATCATTGAACCAGAGGACCTCGGGTGTTGACGTCCAGGTGCTTCCACGCCCGTTTCATCCCCCAAATTAGCGAGCCAAGAGCAGCTGAAAACCCCTCATCCTCAATCACACCAGACCCGAGAGCGTCCCAAGTAAGACATAAATCTCACATTCAATGCCCAAACAGCAAATATGCCTTTTGTGCATAAATGCTGTTACGCTGGCGTCCATGCCATCAGGACTAAGAGAACGCAAGCGCCAACAAGTAGCCCACGAACTGGCCCAGACCGCATTTGAGTTGACTGCTGAGAAGGGTTTGAACGGGTTCACCATTGATGAACTAACTGACCGTGCTGGTTACGCGCGGCGCACTTTCACCAACTACTACTCTTGCAAAGAAGAAGCGGTGACCGCGGTTGCTTTGGAGCAGCTCCAGGCAGGTATCGCCTCGCTCCCAGAAGAGGCGGGCGACTTCGCTTTGATTGACTGGGTGCACCGACTTGCGAAACACCAGTTCTCCAGGGGTCTCATGGACGTGCTGGTGAAACTGGGAGAGTTCACCGAGGATAACCCCACCTTGGAACCTTACTTGACTAGGGTTTACGCCCAGATTCGTCTAACCGCCTGGCAGCTAGTGCATGACAGGTTTTCCGACCGTGTGTCACCTCAGCAAATCAGTATCCTGGTGGGCTCCGCATATGGGGCGCTAACCATGATGCTCCTTCAAACGTCACGAACCGGCTCCAACGGTTCCCTTTCCTTAGACACACAGTCGGCGGGCGCCTTTTTGGACACCGTTTTCGAACAGTTGAAGTCCGGTTTCTGACCACTTTTCTTCTTTACCCAACTGAGAGGTACATTCATGTCTTTGAAGCTCTACAACCTTGGCCAATACGCATTTCGTAAGCGTTGGTGGGTGATCGGGGTCTGGGCCGCGATCTTGATCCTGGTGGTTTCACAACTGGCACTTCAAGGTGGCGCGAAAATCACTTCAGCCGTAACTATTGATGGCACTGAAAGTGAACGCGTAATCAAAGAGCTACATGAAGAGTTCCCAGAAATGTCGGGAGGCCAAGGCGTTATTGTCTTCCGCTCATCCGATGGAAGCTCACTAGAAGAGACGGATACAGCTGCTGGTTTGAAGGCACTTAGCACTGAAATAAACTCTTTGAACTTTGTGGCGCAGCGAACCGACCTCCGGGCCCTGCTGCCAGGGTTCCAAGACCTCCCTCAAGACATGAACCTTGACGGCATGCAAGAAGTGATCAGCACTCTGCCAGAAGGCATCAAACTCTCTGACTACCAGAAACTAATGGCGTCCATGCCTGACGGTGTGGATCCTGCAGAACTTCAAGGCCTGTTTCAAGCTTTCCCAGAGAACACTGACTTCACCCAGTTGAAGACCGCATTGTCGCAAGTGCCCGCAGGAGTAGACATTTCCATGATGCAAGGAGCCCTACCTCCTCTACCAGAAGGGGTTGACCCAAACTATCTGCGTGGGGTTCTGACCTCCCTGCCAGCAGATGTCGAGCTAGCAGAACTGCAAAAGCTTCTGACAGCGCTTCCCGCGGACGTCAACCTTTCCGACGCGCGCACCTACCTGGGCCAGATAGGTGCGGGCGTGAACCTAGATGACATGCAGACACTAATTACTGACCTGCCCGCAGGCACGAAAATATCGGACATTCAGGCTGTCGCCGACGTTCCTCTACTAACTGTCGAAGGTGAAGAGGTCCCTGGGATGCTGCTTTCCGCGGACGAAAGCACCGTTATGTTCCAGATTCAACTGGTGACTGCCGTGGAGGATCTCCCCACTGCCAACCTCAACCAAATCATTGACATGGCCCAGGCCACCGCTGAGGAGCTGGGTGTTGAAGTGTATGTCAGCGACTCTTTGAGCCCGCAGACTGCGCCGTTAGGAGGAAGCGAAGTATTCGGACTACTCATTGCCGCCCTCGTCCTCATCTTGACCCTTGGTTCCCTCAGAGCAGCTGGTCTTCCGCTGGTGAGCGCACTGGTTGGTGTTGGCGCCGGCCTGGGTGGTGCGCTGGCACTTTCACACACAATTGAACTCACCTCGGCAACGCCTGTCCTTGCCCTCATGGTGGGACTAGCAGTTGGTATCGACTATTCGTTGTTCATCGTGAACCGAACCCGGATGCTGATGCTGCGTGAAGGCAAATCCGCCCTCGCCGCAACCGGTCAGGCCGTGGGAACTGCGGGAAGCGCAGTCGTTTTTGCGGGCTTAACCGTAGTTATTGCGCTGCTTGGCCTCACGCTGATTGGTATCTCATTCCTCACCACCATGGCGCTGGTTGCTGCCGCTACCGTTGCGATAGCGGTCCTGGTTTCTCTCACACTTTTACCCGCACTCCTCGGTGTCGTTGGGGAACGGCTGGTCAGCGGACGTGCTCGCAGCAAAAGCACCACCAAATCTGAGAACACGGGATTTGCAACGCGGTGGGCGGGGCAGGTGATCTCTCTTCGGGGAGTGGTCACGGTACTCACCATTGGTATCCTCGCCCTAATCGCGGTTCCTGCGGCGTCCATGAGTTTCGGGATGCCCAACGGTGCCACCGCCAACCAGCACACCGATGAACGCCAAGCCCACGATGCCATCAGCGCAGGCTTCGGAGAAGGTTACAACGCACCCCTCCTAACCGTGACCAAAGCGGCAGAAGGACAGCAGATTAACCCAATCGACCTGCCCCTGATGGCGTTGAGCCTACGGGACGTCCCCGGGGTACACACGGCACTGCCGATGGGCCTGTCCAAAGACGGAACCGTAGCCATCGTTTCCGTGATACCCGAACACGGTCCGAATTCAGCCGAAACCACCGCCCTCGTACATGACCTTCGTGACACGGGCCTTGAAATCATTAACGTCGACGCCTCATCGTTTGGGGTGAGCGGGCTAACTGCGGTGAACATAGATATCTCTGAGAAGCTGGCTGAAGTCTTGCCCATCTACATCACGATCATTGTGGTGGCTTCCCTGATTATTCTGCTGCTGGTTTTCCGCTCCTTACTAATACCCCTAAAAGCCACCGGCGGGTTCCTCCTCAGCATCGGCGCGACCTTCG
Organism: uncultured Actinomyces sp.; assembly: GCA_964616925.1. Lineage (GTDB taxonomy): Bacteria > Actinomycetota > Actinomycetes > Actinomycetales > Actinomycetaceae > Scrofimicrobium. The sequence continues at coordinate 42,315 of CAZTTD010000005.1, read as the reverse complement.
GGATCATCACCGCGGTGTTCCAGTGGGGTTGGGCGAAAGACCTTTTCGGTTTCGACACGACCGGCCCGATCCTCAGTTTCCTTCCCATCATGGTCACCGGAATCCTCTACGGATTAGCCATGGACTATGAGATCTTCCTACTGACCTCCATGAGGCAAGCCCACGTTCAGGGGTACAAGGGCGATGAGGCCATCATCGAAGGGTACGCCCGCGCCAGCCGCGTGGTGGTTGCAGCAGCCGCGATCATGGTAGCTGTCTTCGCGGGCTTCATTTTCTCCGAAGACCCAATGGTCAAACAGTTCGGAACTGCCCTGGCAGTAGGAATTTTCATTGACGCATTCGTTATCCGACTAACGCTAATACCCGCCGTGATGTCCTTCCTAGGCAAAAGTGCGTGGTGGCTACCTAAGTGGATGGACCGTGTCCTACCAAGCCTGGACACGGAAGGGTATGCACTAGAAGAACACTTGCGTCAAGAAGCATAGCGGCGCAGCTCACTTCACACCGGCGCGGGTGCGGGGAGCGCTTGAACTCTTCCACAGTGCTAGTTTTACGAAAACAACTGCGGTTCAGCACACTGGTTGCACGAAACCTTTCTCGCTTCCGTTGGAATGACGCGGCTTCTGTGTGGAACCACTTCCTGACTTGAACCTCTTTAGTGTCCCTTTCCGGTTCCTAGTTGGTTGAGTAGTTCGCCCGTTTGCGTGCTGAATTTGGGGGTGGCGGTGATTTGCTGGCCGCGGATCTCGATGGTGACATCTCGCAAGGGACGTAGGGTTTGCACCAGTTTCCTCAAGGTGTTCCCCGACCCGATCTGGTGCTACGACTCGCAATGCCGACAGCGAGAGAGACTTCCCAGCGTAGCGAAATCGCTACGCTGGGACAGCAGATTAGTGGCAGTGGACATTATCATCTGGATAGGCCTGTGCGTTGGGATTGGGGACCATATCCGTGGCCGCGAGGTTTTCTACCACGCTTGTTTCTGGTACTAGGCGCAGTTCGGGTTGCTTCAGTGGCTGGTTTAGTGAAGCGGCTGTAAGTGTTGGTGGTGTGAAGTGGCCTGAGAGTAGAGTGGACGAGTGCGGGTGCATCGACGGTGTGCACGACGTGACACAAATGCCTCTAGCTTGGCAAAGCCGCCGAGGCACGTGATCGTGAGGCTGGCACGAGCGAAGGAGCTGTCCCGTGAGCCGACATGAGCGCGACTTGTCGCTAGATCTCTTCAAAGGCGAACCAGAGGTGGTTTTTCAGTGGTCCCGCAGTGACCTGGGAGAATCTCTGAGCGACGCTTTCGTTGCTTTGGACACCAATGTCCTTCTTCTCCCATACGAGATGAAGGAGGACGACTGGAACGCGATACTGGATACGTACAGGGAGCTAGCCGAGCAACGTCGGCTAGTTGTCCCAGGGCACGTCGCACGCGAGTTTGCCCGGGGACGGATTGACAAACTCGCTAGCCTTAATCAGCGGATCAACAACGTCAAGAGCGAAGCAGGGCTCACCGTCCTCGACGAGACGCCATTGTTCGCTGACACGGATGAGTTCGAGGAGTTCCGCGAAGCCCACCAAGCAGTGACCGATGCGCTCGACCCATACAAGAAGTCGCTACGCCGTCTCGCAAAGCGGGTAAGGCAGTTCCCAGACCATGACCCGATAAAGGAAGGTTACGGCGAAATCTTCAATAATGACGTCGTCGTGGATCCTAGTTTCGACGTTGCGAGAGCCTGTGAGGAGTTTCGTCAGAGGCAGGAACAGGGGTTCCCGCCCGGCTATAAGGACTCTGGGAAAAGCCAGAACGCAGAAGGAGACTATCTAATCTGGAAGACTCTGCTCGAGATTACTCAGGGGACCGGGAAAGACCTCATCTTTGTTACAAGCGATCGGAAAGCAGATTGGTGGCACCAGTCGGATAGGGCGGCCTTTGCGCCCAGATTTGAGCTGATTGAGGAGTATCGTTTCACGTCCGGCGGAGGGACATTGCACCTGGTGAACCTGAACGAACTGCTCGAGTTGATGGGTGCGCCGGATGCCGTGACCGCAGATGTCCGTGACAAAGAGCAGAGCGCTGAGGGAGCGGCCAATAGCGTGCCAGCACTTGCAGTGTTCGACAAGCAAGTCGTGCTAATCCGTGGCGACGCTGGGTTTGGTGCAGTGGTGCCACATACACAGAAAGCTGGTGTCGCGGGAGCCGAGAGTGTCTACTACGTGTCATGGTATGCAGACCAGTTGTCCAGTTTCTACGATATGAGGAACATTGAGCCAATATCGCAAGAGGCCCGTTCCGGCGCGGGACTAGACCGACCCATATTAGTTGGCCCGTATTCGATCCCTTGGTCTTTGGCAGGCGCGAGTCAAGGCTGGTTCTACTCTTGGCAGTCTTCATCGTCGGAGCCTCGCTACGAGATGGCTGTTCTTCCAGGTCCGGGATTCGGTTTATCGGATTTTGGGTCGGTCACCTTCTCGTAGCGGTAGATCGCACACCAAACACAGCTTGAAAGCAGAGCTCTTTGGCCTAGCCCGGACGTGCAGGCTCCGGGCATAGGGACCTCGAGTCGATCTGGCTCTCCTTGCGTTTACGCCGGGCGCTAAGGCTATCTCCGCGGTAACGACATGGCACCGTTTCTCTGTTCATCAAACGGTCGAAAAACCATCACTCAACCAGAAGCATCCAAACTGCGCTCCAATCCCCTCGAATCGTTCAAGAACCCGTTCAACAACTGTAGACTCAACCACAGGTAAGTGAACACGTTTATTGAACGGAGATGAACCCCTATGTCGCTGGTAGGTCTGGTGCGAGTCAGCAAAACGGATCAGGACACCCGTAGGCAGCGCGATGCTCTGGATCCCATCTGCGTGAAAGTGTTCGAAGAAAGGGTCAGCGGCAAACTCAAAGTCGCGGATCGTCCCGGGCTTCAAGCCGCGCTTGACTACATTCGCCCCGGCGACTTGTTGACCGTGCAAGAAGTTGACCGGCTGGGTCGTAACCTGCTGGAGGGACTGCTCGTACTCAACGACTTGTTTGAGCGTGGCATTTCAGTGAAAGTTCTCGACGGTATCGCCGCTGGGGAACATGATGAGCGAACGTTTGTCCTCGACATGGCTCTGGCTCTTGCCGAAGATCGGCGCCGTGACATCAGCCGAAAAACCAAAAATGGCCTGGCAGCAGCCAAGCGTCGAGGAAAAACTGGTGGGCGCCCTCGCGTCCTGGACGACGACAAGCGCGCGGTAATCGCCTCCCGAAGAAGGAAAGGCGAGTCTGTTCGGGAGATCGCAGCCGCCGTCGGGGTCTCCCCCACCACCGTGTGGAACGCCCTCAAAGAGAATCAGGCAAGCCTGTGAGTGGAATAATGACCGGCCCAGAAGGTAGTCGCGATGAGGCCTATCGGACCTGCTCGGAATGCGGCGGTGACTGCATTCCAGAGCCCGGCGGAGCAGACGGCCTAGGCATACGTATCCTCTGGATATGCCCAGAACATGGAGTCCACTCAATCCTCGACCCCTTCGCACATCTAAGACAACACGAATCAAACGAATGAGCCTACGAGCATTATAGAAAAAGGGAGTTCTACAAAGTCTTGTGAAGCGTCCCGGTTTTAGTGCCGCTTTTGTTTCTAGGCTGCGGCACGGTTTTGTGCGCTATTTTGATAGTACTGCTTTTCCGCTTTGATGGGTGACATGTTGCCCGCTTTGGTGTGAATCCGCTCCGTGTTATACCAGTGCACCCATGTGGCGGTCACGTATTCGACATCCCCAGCATTGTCCAGTGCGCCATCGCGGAACGGCGAGTCCGGGCGGAGCGCTTCGTTCTTGTACAGGCCGATCAGGCTCTCAGCAGCTGCATTATCGTAGGCGTCACCAATGGTGCCTATTGAGGGGCGCAGCCCCTCAATCTCGAGCGTCTGAGTGTATGAAGCGCTCCGGGTTTGGTGCCGGTTTTCTTGTGAGAGTGAGAGGATCGGATTATGGCAAGAAAGTATTCGAAGGAGCAGCGGGATCGGGCTGTTCGGATGGCGATGGATCGGTTAGATGCTTCCACCACTGCGTATCAGGTGGCAGCTGACCTGGGCCCAAAGCTTGGGATTGGTAAAGAGTCGTTGAGGCGCTGGATCATCCAGGCCCAAGTCGATGCAGGCCAGGCCCCAGGGCAGACGACCGAGGAGCGTTTGGAGATGCGGGAGCTGCGACGGCAACTGCGAGAAGCGGAAGAAGTTATTGAAGTGCTGAAGGCGGCCTCAGTTTTCTTCGCTGGGGAGCTCGACCCCCGAAAACAGCGGTAGAGACCGCTGCTGTTGTGCAGTTCATCACGGACATGCGGCAGCAAAAATCTATACCCATCGAGCGGACTTGTCTGGCGTTATCCCAGGCAGGTATTAGGTTCTCTGCTCGTGCTTATCGGACTGCACGCCACCGCGCGGCTTCCAGGCGCGAGGTACAAGATGAGCAGATCAAGGACAAGCTCAGGGCTCTTCACACCGAAGATGAGCAGGGTCGCAAAGCCCCTGAATCGTTGTACGGGGTACGAAAAATGTGGGTATGGCTGCAAAACAATGGGTTCCCTGACATTGCTCGATGCACAGTGGAACGCCTCATGAAAGAGCTGGGATATCAAGGGGTACGCCGCGGGAAAGGAACTGTCACCACCCGGGCTGGCAGAGACAAAAAAGCAGATGATCTGGTCAATCGCCAGTTCACGGTGGAAGCTCCTGATCGGGTGTGGGTGGTGGATTTCACATACGTGCGCACCAACTCGGGCTTCTCGTATACGGCATTCATTTCAGATCTGTTCGCAGCCCGCATCTTGGGTTGGGCAACCAGCAGCAGAGCCAACCAAAACCTGGTTGATCAAGCCTTACTCATGGCAATCCAAACCCGCGCTAGCCAAGATCACCCCCTACTGGTTGGGCCAGACCTACCAGATGAGGTCAAGGTCATTCATCACGGGGACGCGGGCAGTGTTTACACGTCTGGAGAATACACGCAGACTCTCGAGTTAGAAGGCCTGCGCCCCTCCATAGGCACTATCGGGGATGCCTACGATAACGCCGCGGCTGAGAGCCTAATCGGCCTGTACAAGACCGAAGCGATCCGTCCTGACTCGCCCTTCCGGACCGGGCCACTAAACGATGCGTCCGACGTGGAGTACGTCACGGCTAGCTGGGTGCACTGGTACAACGCCGAAAGGATTCACACCAAAGCCGGCAACATGGCGCCCATCAAAGCAGAAAACCAGTACTATCAAAACAGCGCACAACACCGTGCCGCAGCCTAGAAACAAAAGCGGCACTAAAACCGGAGCGGTTCACCCCTAGTTGAGCGCTAGCGGCATCAATGCCCAAAGCAGCCGTGAGCTTCGTCCCTGCCGAGCGTCTCAGGTCGTGGGGTCGCACTCGCTCGCCCTCTGTGATGCCTGCGCGGTCATAGACTCGACGCCAGGCGCGCCGCAAATTGGCGGTTTGCATGGCGCCTCCACCTCTAGCAGCCACGATTGGCCCCGTGTCTTGGCGGTGTTGGCGCAGCAGGTGCAACATGGGCAGTGGAAGGTAGGAGACGCGGTAGGGGTCTGAGTTCTTTAGGTGCCCACGGAGCTGGTTCTTACCTTCCTCGTAAACAACGGTGTCGGCATAGGTGATCGTCCCGGCATCCCAGTTGATGTCGTCCCACTGGACTGCACACACCTCCCCTATCCGAGCTCCGGTGGTGCGCATCAACTCCGCGGCCAGCCACGCTGACGGGGAACGCGGACCAAACCGAGCTGGCCGTTCATAGTCAGCCCTAAGCAGCTCACAAAGCAGAGTAATCTGCTCATCACTGGGTGCCCAGGCACGCCTTCTTGCACCACTCCGTTGTCGTGGAAGTGGAACTTCAGCGGTAAAATCGCGTTCCAAGATGTCCATGCGAGCACCCCACTTGCACGCCATCCTCAAGATTCCCCGCGACCGCTCAGCGGCATGGCGCGAGTGATCCACGTAGATGCTGCGGATGGCATCGTTGACTATGGGGGTGTTCAGGTCGCCGATGCATATCGCCCCGATGGCTGGTATCAGGTATCGCTTGATCGCCCCCTGATACCTCTCCACTGTGGAGGGTGACACGCCGTCATGCTGCTTGAGCCATTCGACAAGCAGATCCTCAACGCTGGCTATGCCGGAGGCCGCGCCGCGGGAGAGGCTGGAGATCAGCCTTCGCGTGGCGTCAGCTTCGCTAGCTCCGGTTCGTTGCGAGCGGCGCAGTTTTCCGGATGGGTCTCTGGCATAGCACTCCGCCCGCCATTTGCCCGGCTTGATCTTTGTGGTTCTAACTTCCCCGCGAGTTCCCGGGGCAAGGTATTCTCCGCGCACGTTGAGTCACTCCTCAGTGCTGGCTGCCCCGCCGCAGCCAAGCCTCAAGCTCGGCGACGGAGTAGTAGACGATCTTGCCCTGCTTGAACCATCCCGGACCCACGCCAGTTGCCCGCCAGCGCGCCAGAGTCCGCAGTGAGGTTGAGAGTGCTGCGGCCGCTTCTTGGGGTCGTAGGGCCCGTTTCTTAATTGGTGTCGTATCCATAACCTACTTGTGGGACAAGAGGGAAGAACTTGGAGAATGGAGACAAGTATGGAGACTGTATGGAGACTCTGTGCAAAAGTTCGAATCATGCCTAACCTATCTTCACAGGTCAGACACCCTTTCACACCTCTAAAAGTACCCCCGGTCGGACTCGAACCGACACTGGACCGATTTTAAGTCGGCTGCCTCTGCCATTGGGCTACGGGGGCGCTAAAGCACCGCTACAACCTTAGTGCGGTTGGCCCGCAAGACTCAAAGCCAACCCGTCAAGGATATCGTGCTCCGAAACAACGACCGTGGGGATGGTTCTACTCAAAGGCGAAGTGTCACCCGCATGCGTTGGCCGCCCCCCACCATCAATTGAGGGAACATCAACAACACCTAGGTAGCCCAAGACCCTCTCCCATACCAGTGCCCCGCCAGCGATCACGTCGGCCCTGCCAGGTGGCATGGCAGGTAGAGATCCCTTTTCCAACACCGACGCGTGGATCAAGAAGTCCATGGCTTCCTTCCACTGCTCACCCGAAGGCTGATACCCATGGGTTAGCGTCGGGTCATATTCGGTAACTCCGCGGATCAGCGCGGCCAAACTGGTGACTGTCCCAGCTACGCCGACCACCGTGTGTGCGGCACGCAAATCGACAACCTCCGCGGCTTCCTCAACCCTTTGGTCGATCCACGCACGCGCAGCCGCCAACTTGTCAGGGCTCCAAGGTTCCGGGCCAAACCGCTCGGTCACCCGCACCGAACCCATGTCGATGGAAACCGAACTCTCAACCGATGTAGTTCCCAGTACGAATTCCGTGGAACCCCCGCCGATATCCACCACCAAATATGGTGGTTCAAGGGCGCTCGGCAAAGACGAGATCGCGCCTATAAAAGAAAGCTCGGCCTCCTCCGAGCCGCTGATCACCTCCGGGGTGACGCCCGTAATCTCCGCCATGCCGTCGACAAACAGTCTTCGATTCGAAGCATCCCGTGTGGCGGACGTAGCGGCTACCCGCATCGCGCTCACGCCCGCAGCGTTGATTCGATCCTGATAAAGTTCCGCAGCCGCCAGCGTCCTAGCGATTGCTTCTGGATCCAGGCGACCCGTGCGGTCCACACCTTGCCCCAAGCGAGTTATCACCATGTCGCGTTCGACATCTTCCATTGCGAGGACGCCCACGCCAGGTGTCACGTCGCTTATTAGCAAGCGGATTGAGTTCGTCCCACAGTCGATCGCTGCGACCCTGCGCGCCTGGTCCACGTCTTACTCCCCGCCCTCGCCTCTACCGTCCTCGACCTGATCCTCCTTGGGCCACCAGGCGGAACCTAGGAGCGCATGCTGGCCCCATCCCCTTCTGACGATCTCCCTAATCGCGAGGTCGCCCACGGGGTTGACACCTATCCCCGCGGCCAAAGAGTGTCCGACGAGGGCGTGGAGGCACTTCACCCGCTCAGGCATCCCCCCGGCGCTAAAGCCCACTATTTCTGGCACGTCTCCGACCCCTGAGTCTCTTCCGGCTAGGGCGCGCCGCGCTAAGTAATCTTCATGGGCGCGCCGGTAGGCATCTTTCAGCGCCGCGTCGCCTGCGAGAAGTGTGGATAGGTCTTCCATGAAGTGCTCAGCTTCCAACCGCGAGCACGCCGCGACCAAGTCCGCGTCGGTCAGATAGAAGAGCGTTGGGAACGGTGTCCCGTCGGGAAGTCGGGGGGCAGTGACCACCACTAGTGGTCGGCCGGACGGCGCCGATGCGCCGACTCCAAGCACCCCGCGAGGTTCCCTGCCCAGATCAGCCACGACCGCATCCCGGTCGGCTTCCGTCCACCGCCACGGAGTTGAATCCATCGATTCACCCACTGTTCGCCTCACTCCCACTGTCTCCCGTTACATCCTCGCTAGTTACGGGCGAAGGTTGCGGTTCGTCCGCATCCTTCAGTGTCTCCGCCACATGCCACATCCACGGTTTGGCGGGGCCTTTGTGGACCGGAACCGGACTCCTCTCAGCGCCGCTTTGGGGGTCCGGCGCATCCGTCACCACGTATTGGGTTTCCCCGGGCCTTACGAACCCTAAACGTTCCCGCGCTTTCGCGGCAACAAAGTCTTCATTTTCCCAGTCCGCCAACTCATCCCGCATCGCGTCATTGTCGGCCTGGGTTTGCGCGACCTCCGCGAGTATGGCGCGGTACGCCTGTTCCTGTTTCATCCACTGCAAGCCGAGGGGAACCAGAGTTGTCAACAAGACGACTGTGACTGCGATAGCCACCAGTGACCGTATGGAGACCGTAAGACCACCAAACGACCACTTCGCGCGGGCTTTGTGGGAGCGGACAGGGATCTTCTTTCGGCGGGCCTTCGCGCTGGATCCGGGCGAGGTCGAGGTGCGCGGAATCGCGGAAGGCCTTCTATCTGAGGAAGACTTCCCCGTCGACTTCGCTGTTTTCCCCGCCGCCTCCGCTGTTCCACTGCGCGAGCCAAACCTTCGAGACTTTGTCTTTGCCTCACCCTTTTGCTTCGCACCGCCAACCTGGAAAGGCGCGCGGCGCGCCCCTTCAGAGGCGGCCGTAGTGGGTGCTCCGCCCGTGTCTCCACCGCTTCGCTTCGAACCGCGTGCTGACGCCTTGGGCATCCAGTTTTGTGATGGGTCCCTGCCGACCGCGGCTTCGGTCCTACCGTCCGTGACCTTCTGCTGGGCAGACGCATCCAGCATCGCACGCGCTTTCGGGCGCTGTGGAGGCAAGGATGGCGAAGTCATACCATCCATCTTCACTTATCGGCTCCAAATGATGAAACCACCACGCCATGAGTGAAAGAGAGACTCCCGGCACCGCCTTCAGGAGGCACCCACTGGCTCAAAGTGAGACCACCAGCATCAGATTCGTGACGTGCTCCCTGGTTCAAAGTGAGACCACCAACATCAGATTCGTGACGTGATCATTGGTTCCGC
>CAZTTD010000005.1:10263-32742 GCA_964616925.1 uncultured Actinomyces sp. | reverse complement strand
CTGGTTCAAAGTGAGACCACCAACATCAGATTCGTGACGTGATCATTGGTTCCGCGCGCCCCACAAAGGACGCATTGTTATCATTTATAGCGCAATATCGCGTGTATAAAGGACTGCCCCTCATGGATGAGAGCCCCTCAAAGTCAACGATATCTAAGTCCCTAAGGTCGGGCAGAGTATCCTGCTTCTCCCCTGAGGCAATGATGATAACCCTGCTGATTGAGTTCCTCGGTGCGGCTTGGGTTGCAGCTCGCTACCGACTGAATCAAGTCGGGTGGCTGGTTGTCCTGCTACTGATTTTCCTAGGGACATTCCAGCTGGCAGAATTCCTTATATGCGAGGATCCGCGCTTGTCGGGCCACGCCCTCGCACAAATCGGCTACATGTCCATCACTATGTTGCCACCACTTGGCGTTAGCTTGGCCATGGCGATCGCGAAGAAGAAGTCGCTTCTGGCTCAGCTGCTGATGTACGCGGGGGCCCTGTCGTTCATCATTTACTGGGGTTTCTTCAAGTTCTCCATCGATGGCGACAAGTGCTATGGAAACTACGTCTTCATTGAGGCGCACAGTGACGCGATGTGGGTTTACGGAACCTACTACTACGTCTTCTTGGCGATTGGAACCTTCTTCTCCCTCTACTGGAGTTTCAAGACATCAGATCGCCGTCAAGCCTGGGCGCTGAGGGCACTCACGGTGGGCTACATCGTGTTCATCGGGCCCACCATTGCAGTTGCCATTTTGAGGCCTCAGGTTGACGACTCCATCCCCTCCGTCATGTGTGGGTTCGCAGTCCTGCTGGCAGTGACGCTGATCTTCGCCGTTATGCCTCTGGCTGGCATTAAGCGCCCGTGGGGCTCGGGGAAGAAGGATCGCGAAAGTATCGAAGAATCGTCGGCTAACTAAATCGACGCGGACCTTAAGACGGGGCGCCCACTTTTGCACGGGTGGGTGCCCCGTTTTTCGTGTCCTCCCATTGGGCTCCACCAGCCCTACACCGGTGTCCGGAACCGGTGTCCTTCGCCGGAGTCCTTCACCGACGTCCAGCCTACGACCGATATCTGCTCCCGTCCCGGATCCGACCGGTTGCACCTTCCACCCCTCCGGTCCCGTTGCGTAAGACCGAAGGTTATCCCCAACATCGAGGGTTAATCCCGGGATTAACCCTCGATCATGTGCCACAACCTTCGGTCTTACGTTTGCCCAACCTTGGACGCCGGTGGATCTGTGTAGTGGTCAACCTGCCCGCGTGGCCAATAACCCCGTCGAGGGTACATTGCGGGGTCGAAGATACATACGGGGTAGCAAAAACCCAATAAAAACGCCGTAATTTTTACCCGGCATGTATCTTGGGCCCCCTGATGTACTTTGGGGGCACAAAAGAGGCTGTGGATGAAACCAGTTGGCCCGCCGCTTGCTCCGCCGTTTGCTTCGTTGGTTGCGAACTGTGCCTATCACGCAGCCTGCAGTACACGGTCAACCACAGAAGTAGTCGAGATGGCTTGAGAACCCCCAAGATGGCTATGCCATCTCGACCTATCCAGAACCAACTTGATCCGTGCCCCGTCATCTCGGCGTTGACAGCCGCACCCCAAGCAGACTTCCAGGGCCATCTCACCAGTTAGTCGTGCACCGCTGGCGACGAGGCATTAGCCAGCCGTGAATTATGTGGTCCCCACAGCCCCTTCTGTGAAACGCCGAAAAACCGAGAGTCCAGAGCAGACAGTGGCCAGGCGAGAGCCGATAGTGGAGAGCCAACAGCCAACAGCCAACAGTAGAGAGTGGACATCCGACAGCCGAGAGAGGACACAGTTAAACGCCGAACGGGGCAGGCCCGGAATCCCGGAACCTGCCCCGTCCATCAACGTCCGCTAGTGCTCTCCGCCTACTTCCAATCAGCCGACCATGGCTGACTGCAAAAAGTCGCTGATCTAAAGATCTTGCTCTGGCGGTGCCCCGGCCGACTCAGTGCCGGCTGGAGCACGCACGCGCGCATTGCGCCCTAGAGCGAAGCCTTGGGGAACGCGCTACGGCCCGCGTATGCGGAATCCTGGCCCAGCTCCTGCTCAATCTTCAGAAGGCGGTTGTACTTCTCAACACGCTCACTACGTGCCGGCGCACCAGTCTTGATCTGGCCGGAGTTGGTTGCAACGGCAAGGTCGGCAATGGTCGTGTCACCAGTCTCACCGCTTCGGTGTGACGTCATGGTGCGGTAGCCGTTACGGTGAGCTTCTTCGATGGCTTCCAGCGTCTCCGTGAGGGTACCGATCTGGTTGACCTTCACCAGCAGTGCATTGGCCGCACCCATGTCGATGCCCTTGGTGAGGCGTGCCGGGTTGGTGACGAACAGGTCGTCACCGACGATCTGCACCTTGTCACCGATTTCGTCGGTGAGCTGCTTCCATGCGTCCCACTCATCCTCCGACAGCGGGTCCTCAATGGAAACCAGTGGGTAGTCGTCAACGAGCTTCTCATAGTACTCAATCATGTACTCCGTGGAGCGCGGCTCACCCTCAAATACGTAGGCGCCATCCTTGAAGAACTCCGTCGCTGCAACATCCAGCGCCAGCGCAACATCTGCGCCTGGCTTGTAGCCCGCACGCTCAATCGCTTCAACGATCAGGTCCAGCGCAGCTGCGTTGGAATCAAGGTTAGGAGCGAAGCCGCCCTCATCACCCAGACCCGTTGAAAGCCCACGCTCCTTCAGCACGGTCTTCAGCGTGTGGTACACCTCTGCACCCATGCGAAGCGCCTCACGGAACGTCGGTGCACCGACGGGAGCAATCATGAACTCCTGAATATCAACGTTGGAGTCAGCGTGTGAACCACCGTTGAGGATGTTCATCATTGGGACAGGCAGAACGTGAGCGTTCGGGCCGCCCAGGTACGCGTACAGAGCCAGCTCAGAGGACTGCGCCGCAGCCTTCGCAACCGCCAAGGAAACACCAAGGATCGCATTTGCACCGATCTTGGCCTTGTTCGGGGTTCCGTCGATCTCCATCATCACGCGGTCGATTTCGCGCTGGTCGCGCGCATCCAGACCAATGATCTCTGGTGCAATGACTTCAGCCACCGCATCCACCGCATCCTGAACGCCCTTGCCCATGTAGCGGTTCTCATCACCGTCACGCCGCTCATGTGCTTCGAAGGCACCTGTAGATGCACCGGACGGAACGCCAGCGGTCCCCTCAGCACCATCCTCCAAGTAGACGGAAACTTCGATGGTTGGGTTGCCGCGGGAGTCAAGAATCTCCCGTGCCTCAATATCTTCGATCATTGCCACGGTGTATCTCCTTTTTACTGTGGATTTCGGTTAGGTCTATCAGCGCGGTTAGGCTAACCAACCGCTTCGGTTAGAGGGGCGACTGCGTCGCCAAGTGCCCCGGCGGGCATGACTACGCCATCAGCGTAAGTTCCGTATCGAGGGTTAACAACAACGGTGGAGTCAGTGATGAACGTTTCCATCTCAGCAATGGTCGCGTCGGAGATTTCCCCGCCCTGAACCATGTTGAGTAGCAGTCCGTCACGGAAAATATCCCTGACTGGGCGCGAAAGCTGGTCAGCAGTCAGCGTCGTATCCGCGTCCGCAAGCGCCGCGTCCAACGTCGCTACGACGTCTTCATCCGTGAAGGCCACACCCGCAGCCTCCGCGGATTGCAGCCGCAAATCCACCATTACCAGGTAGCTCACCATCTCATCACGGGCAACTTCGGTTCCCGAAATAGCCGCGAACTCCTGTATGGTCTGCGTCAATGCAGACTCCGTGTAGGTCTCACCGTTCACCAAGAACGCCGCTCCGGGATTACCGGACGTCCCGCACGCTGAGAGCCCCAACGCGACCGTTGCACCGAACGCAACACCCGCCAACGCCTTGCCAATGGATCGCATCTTGTAGGCCAAAGCCACTTCGCCCCCTTCGTGGAAAGTCCGTCTCTTAGTGTACTTCATGATCGCGGTCTCCCTTGGGCCTCCGGATGGTTAGCTGGCAATACATTTCAGAAGCCAAAGGGGAATGACCTTCACCGCGCTGGGATTATGGGCGCTGTTAGAACCTTCAGAAGCGCATCCACCCAGTCCAGAAGCTCCTCATCCGTCGGGACCTCTTCAATGGACATCGACGGCTTCGAAATGGGAACAAGAACCTGGCGCACCGCCGGCTTTATGACCGTGCCCGGATACAGCCTCTGCAGCCGAAGCGCCTTCGACTCCGGCAGCGCCACGGGCCCTATGCGAAGGAAACGTCCCTGGGTGATCACTTCCGTGATGCCAAGCGCCCTCAACTTTTCCCGCAGGCGGGCAACGGCAATCATGAGGTCGACCTCGCGCGGGATGGGCCCAAAACGGTCCGTCAACTCCTCGCGGAGTTCCTTCTCCGCGTCATCACTGTTCACCGCTGCAATACGCGCGTAGGTCTCAAGCCGCAGCCGCTCTCCCGGCACGTAAGACTCCGGTAGGTGGGCGTCCACCGCCAACTCCACGCGCACGTCGCTGGAGTCCTGCGTGGTCTCCCCTTTCAGCGCCGAAACCGCCTCCGAAACCATGCGAACGTAGAGGTCAAACCCGACGCCCTCGATATGGCCAGACTGCGCGCCACCCAGAAGGTTGCCCGCACCGCGGATTTCCAAATCCTTCTGCGCAATCGCAAGTCCCGATCCCAAGTCTGACTTAGCCGCGATGGTCCGCAGGCGTTCGAGGGCGGTCTCCGACAGCGCCTTGTCCGTGTTGTAAAGGAAATAGGCGTACGCGCGGTCCCGCCCTCGCCCCACACGTCCACGAAGCTGGTGTAGTTGCGAGAGCCCAAACGTGTCCGCCCTGTCCACGATCAGCGTGTTTGCGTTGGAAATATCCAGCCCGGTTTCCACGATGGTGGTGGATACGAGGACGTCGAACTCATGATTCCAAAAGTCCACGATCACGCGTTCCAGCTCCGCTTCGGAGAGTTTGCCGTGCGCCACCCGGATTCGCGCTTCCGGGACCAATTCTTGGAGTTGCTTGGCCACGCGGCTGATGGAATCGACGCGGTTGTGGACGAAGAAGACCTGGCCGTCTCGCAACAGCTCGCGCCGAATGGCTGCCGCGACTTGCGCTGAAGAATACGCGCCGACAAAGGTCAAGACGGGCTGGCGCTCCTCAGGTGGGGTCTGCAACACGGACATTTCGCGAATCCCGGACACCGCCATTTCCAGTGTCCTTGGGATCGGCGTCGCCGACATTGCAAGGACGTCCACGTTGGTTCGCAATGCCTTCAGGGTTTCCTTGTGCTCAACACCGAAGCGCTGCTCCTCATCTATCACGACCAGCCCCAGGTCCTTGAACTGGACCGAGCCGGTGAGAAGCGTATGGGTGCCGATAATCAAGTCGACCTTGCCGTCGCGCAGGTCGTTCTTGATCTTCTCCGCCTCCGCTTTGGAGGTAAATCTGGAGAGCTGCTCCACCCGCACCGGGAACCCCGCGTATCGTTCCGCGAAAGTGTCGTAGTGCTGCTGGGCCAACAGGGTCGTCGGAACTAGGATGGCGACCTGTTTTCCATCCTGGATGGCCTTAAACGCCGCCCGAACTGCAACCTCGGTCTTTCCGTAGCCTACGTCTCCTGTAAGGAGACGATCCATTGGAATGGTCTTTTCCATGTCGGCCTTGACCTCATCAATTGTCGCCAACTGATCGGGGGTCTCCGTGTACTCAAAGGCGTCTTCCAGCTCACGCTGCCAGGGAGTGTCCGGCGGGAACGCATGTCCGGTCGTCTTCGCGCGCTCAGCGTAGAGGCGAACCAGCTCCGCTGCGATCTCCATGACCGCCTTGCGAGCCTTCGCCTTAGTTTTCGCCCAATCTGCGCCACCCATTCTTGAGAGTTTGGGGGTGTCCGACCCGGTGTACGCGGAGATTTGGTCAAGGGAAGATGTCGGCACGTAGAGGACGTCGCCACTCTGTCCCCGGCGTGAGGCCTGGTATTCGACGACAAGGTAGTCCTTTTGGACTTTCTCTTCGCCCTTGCCGGTGGATCGGGTTTCTATTCCAAGGAACTTTCCAATCCCGTGCTGCGCGTGGACTATGTAGTCCCCAACCTTGAGTGTCAGCGGGTCGATGCCCTTGCGCCGCTTCGCCGGCAGTTTTCGCATGTCACGCGTGTTTGATCCCGCGCGCCCGGTCAGATCGCCTTCCGTAATGAGCGCCAGCTTCTCACTGTGCATGACGAATCCGGCGTTCGAGGGCGCCGGCAGCACTTCCACAACGCCGCTTGGATCCTTCGGACTCACGTCGTCAACTAGCCGGGAGACCACGTCGTATTCTCGCAGGACCTCCGCTATCCTGCGTCCAGCCCCCGGGGCCGGGACGGTAACCAGGAGTCGCCACCCCTCTGAAGCCAACGCGGACAGGTCTTTCGTGGCCTGGTCAAACCTGCCGCGGTACGGGTTCACTTCCCGCGCACCCACGCGCGCCAATCGGTCATTCACGACGATCGGCACCACCGCAGAACCGGACGGGGAGACTTCACCGGACTCTGCCGGACCATCGCCCTCGCCCTCGCCCGCATCTTCCAACGCAGACGCTAACTCCGGTGTTGGGAGCGCCGTGAACTCCCACCACGCTCTGCCGCTGCCTTTGCCCCAAATGTCCTCAAACGGGACGAAGGAAGCCGAATGGGCCATCACCGGGATCGCGCCACCCGCGGCCGCCGCACCCCACGCCGCATTCAGGAACTCCTCCGCGGTCTGCAGCAGGTCCGCTCCACGCGCACGTACTCTCTCCGGATCGTCAAGCACAAACAGACTGTCATCGGGCAGCAACCCTATGAGCTGTTCCATTCCGTCCACCAGTGACGGCGCCAGCGACTCCAGACCGGGCGCGTAGATGCCCTCCGTCGCTAACTCCAGCAGTTCTGCTGCTCCGGGTAGCACGTTTTGCTGGGCGAGGGCGCGCCTGCGAACCTCCGGTGTCAG
This sequence comes from uncultured Actinomyces sp., assembly GCA_964616925.1. GTDB lineage: Bacteria > Actinomycetota > Actinomycetes > Actinomycetales > Actinomycetaceae > Scrofimicrobium. The sequence goes on along the minus strand of CAZTTD010000005.1, from coordinate 25,805 downwards.
CAGCAGCTCACGGGCCGGCGGAGCCCAAAGACCACCCGGGGCCGGCCCCACGGTGCGCTGGTCGGAAAGGTTGAACCGGCGTATCTCATCGACCTCGTCCCCCCACAGTTCGATACGCACGGGATGCGCACTGGTTGGGACGAAGACGTCGATGATGGACCCGCGGACTGCTACCTGGCCGCGCGTCTCCACCATGTCAACGGCCTCATACCCAAGCGCAACTAGGTCGCGCTGGAGTTCCCTGGGGTCCACCAGGTCGCCCTCACGGACCCAGACCGGCCGGATCTCACCAATGCCCTTAATGAGGGGTTGCATGAGTGTGCGAACCGGAACGACAAGGATGGAGATGGGGCCCGCGCCCTCGACCTGCTTTTCGGGATGCGCCAGCCTGCGCAAAACCGTGGCCCGCTGCGCCATTGTGTCAACCTGCGGGGAAAGTCTTTCGTGGGGAAGCGTCTCCCAGGACGGAAGCACTGCGACGTCGGTTGTCCAGGCGCGCGCCGCCTGTGCGAACTTGTTTGCGGCGCGGCCAGAGGGCGTCACGACCACAATGGGTGAGGTGAGGCCCCGGCGACGCCGCTCATGCGCGGCCAGTGTCACAGCCGCGGGACGCAGTCCCTCTGGGATCACCAACACACCCGGACCCGGAGTTGCCATGGTTGGAACCGTCGCCCGAAGCGCCGCGTCGTTACCGACGATTTTCAACAGTGCTGAAAGTTGCATACCTGTCCTTGGGCGTACCCGCCCTATTCGTTGGATTTAAACGGCTGAGTGGAGCTCTTGTTGAGTGGCCGTGAAACCGTCCTTGACCACGCTTTCTATCACGTCACCGGCCTTGGCTTCGGTGACCTCCCACTCCAACCGGTCAGCTTTGGGGATTTTCGCCAGTACGAAGTCGGCGGCGTCCATGCGACCAACCGGTCGTCCCACCCCGATGCGCAGACGCGCGTAATCGCGGGTCCCCAAGGAGGATGAGATGGAGCGAAGCCCGTTATGCCCGCCCTCGCCCCGCCCAATCTTCAGCCGGAGCGCGTGAGGCGCCAAGTCCAAGTCGTCGTGCACCACCAGGATTCTGGCTGGCTTGATGCTGAGTTTCTTCGCGAACATCGCGACAGGGGGTCCACTCACGTTCATGTATGTGGTGGAATACGCTAGGTAGATCCGTCCCTGCCCGGCCCCAGGACCAAGGAACGCATCGGCAACCATCAGGCCGCTTCTGTCCTTGCGGAACTTTTGGGCGAGGGCGGCGGCCAGATTCTCAACTGTTTCACGACCCACGTTGTGGCGGGTTCCCTGATACCGCGAACCCGGGTTCCCAAGTCCCACAACCAGCCACGGATCCGTCCCTGTCACGCCAGCCTCAACTTCCTATGATTCTCACGGCTACCCTTTTGAGCCCGCGCAAGATTCTACCGGCATCTACGAAGAGCCCACACGGTAGACTCTTCACAACCCAGACCGTCCTTGCGGGTGTGGGAGCCGTGCAATAGACAGTTTGAGGGGCGATGTTCTTACCAACTCGTGACGAGACTCAGGATTGGCTGGGTGTGGTCGTAGCCGTACCGGAGCCTTGGGTGTCGCAGATAACGGAGGCACGCTTGGCGCTTGGGGACTCTGCCGCAACGAACGTGCCCGCCCACGTCACCATCATGCCGCCCCTGGCAGTCGCGCAAAAGGACCGTGAGTCCGTCTTCGAACATCTGCGTAAGGTCGCCAAGCGCCACCGGCCGTTCAAAATCACAGTGCGGGGCTCTGGGTCTTTCCTGCCCGTAAGTCCGGTGGTTTTCTTGAACGTGGCGGGCGGGGCCCGGGATTGTGAGGACCTGGCTGACGACATACGGTCCGGCCCACTTGAGTACAACTTGAGGTTCCCCTACCACGCGCACATCACGCTGGCCCAAGGTGTTTCGGAGCGACGCTTGGACGCCGCCCTTGAACTGGGGAAAGGGTTTGAAGCATCCTGGGTGGTCCCTGGATTTAGGTTGGACAAACTGGAGGCTGACGGGTCTTACACGTCGGTGGCTCTGTTTGATTTTTCACTATGAAACAAGATGCAGGTAGCACCAAAATGACAGATCAAACCTCTGATGAAGCGGCGGACCTGCAGGAGGACGCCTACCTGCTGGTGACAGTCGACCAGCACGCAACAAACCTGACTTCCTTCTGGGACGCTTTGAAAGAGCCGGGCCTTGGGCGCAAGATCCCGGCCATAATCAGTGCGTACACACACCACCGCATAGGGCGAATGCTGAGCCGCTATTCATTGCAGAATGGGAAGATCTACGCCGGCGGCATCTCCTACATGGCCATTTTCTCCCTGGCAGCTGCGGTAACCGTTGCATGGTCGCTTTTCTCTTACTTCTTCGGGTCGAACCCTGGCTTCCAGACCTTGGTCGTGGACAGTATCAACAGACACATTCCCGGACTGATTGGCGACTCTACAACCGGGGTTAAAGGGATCATAGATCCACAGGCCATTGTTACTTCGTCGGGAAACTTCCTGACCGGTGCTGTGGCTCTGGTCCTTGCCATATGGTCCGCGATGAAGATCGTCCGCTACACCGTCACGGCTCTGCGTGCCATGTTCGGACTCATGGAGTATCCCGGGGATGCGATACAGACATACTTCCGGTACTTCGTTGGGCTCCTGCTTCTTTTCTTGGCGATCGGAACGACGGTGTTTCTGTCGATCATTTCCGACACGTTTGAGGCTTGGATAGTGACTGTTTGGCCGGAAACACGTCGGATCATTGAGACGGCGGCATTTGATGTACTTCGACTGCTGGTACCAAGCCTTGTGGATGTGGCAATGTTCGCGGTGATGATTCGCTACGTTGCGCGTCTTACCGTGCCCACCAAGACGCTTTGGGCCGGCGCAATCATGTATGCCATCGCTTCCACCTTCCTGCGCTGGGGCGGAAGCGCACTCATGGGTGCCTCAAGAAACCCTGTGATCGCAACGATCGCGACAGTGGTAATGCTTCTGGTTTGGGTCAACATCTTGGCCAGGGCGGCACTATATATTTGCGCGTGGATGGCCGACCCACCAGCCACACCATTCAAGATCTATCCAAACCAGGTGATGGCTACTGAGGAGCCAAACTACGTCACCATGGCCGCTCCGCGGACCCTGAACTGGCCGCATAACCCCCTAAGCGGGGACGTGATACCCGCGCAGAAGATGGATTCCAACCCCGCCCAAGAAAGCGGGGACGCAGAGCAGGCACTTGTGGCGGCCAACGGCGAACAATCCGAAAAGGAATGACCCTCCCTTATCTAATGCGCCAACTCCTCATGTGCAGCGTGGCGCTCCGAATCTATCTGGAGTGTGACGTGGTTCAGGTCGACTGACAAACCGGTTTCCAACTGCTCCTGGAGGTCATGTAGGACATCCACGGTACGCCCCGACTTCACGCAGTCTGCGGTCACAATAACGTGGGCCGTCAAGGTCGTTAGGTTGGTGCCGATCGCAGACACGTGCAGGTCGTGGACACCTACGACGGACGGATGTGAAAGGAGCAGGGCCCGCACGTCCTCTAACTCCAAGCCATCAGGCGTTTTCTCCATCAGGACACCCAGGGATTGACGCAGGATAGCGACCGCGCGCCCTGCAATCATGACTGCGATTAGCAAGGATGCGACAGAGTCCGCATAGGGCCACCCGGTCCACAGCATGACTAGGGCGGCAACCACGACAGCCACCGAGCCCAGCGCATCTGCGCTCACCTCAAGGAACGCCGCCTTCATGTTTAGGGACGCGCCGCGCCCTCCAAACAGCAGCGCCATGGAGACCACATTCGCGACCAAACCGAACAGGCCAACCCAGAGCATCGGGCCTGCCTCAACCGGCGCTGGAGTAATGAGCCTCTGGATACCCTCCCATCCAATAAAGATGCAGAGAATTATGAGAAGACCCGCCTGCAGTCCAGCGGCCAAAACCTCCACGCGCGCAAAACCCCATGTCCACCGATCCGAGGGCGGCTTGGTCATCAAATGAGCCGCAAACAGAGCGATCACCAATCCGATGGTGTCTGTGGCCATGTGACCGGCATCAGCAAGTAGCGCCAGGGAATCCGTGAGAATCGCACCAACAACCTCAACGACCAGCACCGACGCCGTGACTCCCAGCGCCCACGCCAACCGCGACCGGGACGCACTTGCGACCTCATGCGTATGCGAATGCCACTTTTGGGAACTACCAGACATAAGTACACATCCTAAAGATCTCTGGAATACTGTCCGCGTGACTCAATCATCGTATATCTCCATCGTTTCCCTGAACGTCAACGGCATCCGCGCCGCCTACCGGAAAGGGATGGCAGAGTGGCTGGCTGAAAATACTCCCGACGTGCTCCTATTGCAGGAAGTGCGCGCGGAAGAAGACATTGCTCGCGGTCTCTTGGGGGACGCCTACCAGACCCTGGTGGCGCCCTCGAAAATAAAGGGACGGGCAGGCGTGGCGGTTGCGGTACGTAAAGACTCGCAGACCGTCGCCCTCGACCCGAACGGTTCCCACACCGTTGGGCTGGAGGAGGACGAAGAGCCGGTGGACTCCGGAAGGTGGATTGAGGTGGACCTGGTGACGTCCGCGGGCACCTCCATCCGCGCGGTTTCCGCCTATTTCCACTCCGGGGACGCGAAGAAACCGGAGCGTCAGGCCGCCAAGATGGCGCACCTTTCAAAGATAGACCGTCGGATGGAAGCGCTGCGAGCAGTGGGTGAAACCGGGCAGGAAGCGCTGGTCTCTGGGGATTTCAACGTGGTGCGTAGCGAGGCCGACGTGAAGAACTGGAAGGGCAACCACAACAAGACTTCCGGCGTTCTGGATGAGGAGATTGAGTACCTGAACCGGTGGGTCGGACGCGGGTGGGACGACGTGGTGCGTAGCCTTGCCGGTGATGTGCAGGGCCCGTACTCATGGTGGTCAATGCGGGGACGCGCGTTCGACAACGACGCGGGCTGGCGCATCGACTATCACTTCGCTACGCCGGACTTAGGTGCGCGCGCCAAGGCGTTCCAGATCCACCGGGCGCCCTCTTGGGACACGCGCTTTTCCGACCATGCCCCCGTGGTTATTCAGGTCGGTTTGTAGGACGAGGGCGGATGCGCGGCGGGCAAATCCCAAGCCGCGCACCCGTTCCTAGGCTGACGCCTCCGCCAGCGACACCACGTTCTCCAAGAGCATCACGCGCGTCATTGGCCCCACCCCGCCGGGATTGGGGGAAAGCCAGCCGGCAACCTTCTCAACGCCTTCAGCCACGTCGCCCGCGATCTTGCCATCAACACGGGACACGCCTACGTCCACAACCGCAGCACCGGGCTTTACGTCCCTTGCGGTCACAACACCCGGAACGCCTGCGGCAGCGATGATCACGTCCGCGGCCCGCATTTCCGCTGCCGTGTCTTTGGTGCCAGTGTGGCACAGCACGGCGGTCGCACCGACATCGCGTTGCGTCAACATGAGTCCCAGCGGGCGACCCGTCGTAAGACCCCTTCCCAGAACACACACGCGTGCCCCGCGCAGCGGCACACCGGAAGCCTTCAACAACTCCACGATTCCCTTAGGCGTACACGGCTGGGGCGCATTAGAGGTCCCGTTGATATCTTCCACAAGCAGCCCCAGATTCACCGGGTGCAGACCGTCGGCGTCCTTTGTTGGCTTCATGGCATGCAGAACCGTCGCCGTGTCAACATGCGCTGGCAACGGAAGCTGAATGATGAACGCGGTACAGTCCGGGTTTTCATTCAGAGACTCAACGGCAGCCAACACTTCATCCTGCGTGGCGTCTTCTGGGAGCCTCACATCGATGGACGCAATCCCAACTTCTTTGCAGTCGCGGTGTTTCGCGCCAACGTAAATCTGGGATCCGGGGTCCTCCCCCACAAGGATGGTCCCGAGACCGGGAGTCACGCCCCGCACGCCAAGCGCGGCAACACGCGCACGCAGCTCAGCTTTCTTTGAGGTTGCGAGGGCGGTGCCATCAAGGCGTTTGGCCAACTGAGAATCCCCACCGGATTGGGGCCATGGGTACTTCACGCCATCACTTCCAGGGATTCCACGTCCGGGTAGAGCGGGTGGCGGCTGGTGAGGACGTCGACGCGTGCGCGCAATGCGCCCTCGTCCGCCTCCCCCTTCGCTCCGTCACGCAGGGTGGTCGCAACGATGTCTGCTACCTCCACGAAGTCTTCCTCTTGAAAACCACGCGTGGACAACGCGGGGGTGCCGATACGCAGGCCGGAGGTCACCCTTGGCGGACGCGGATCAAACGGCACCGCATTGCGGTTGATTGTCACGCCCACGCGGTGCAGCAGGTCTTCCCCGTCCGCTCCACTAAGTGGGCTAGTCTGCAGGTCGACGAGGGCGAAGTGGACGTCCGTACCTCCGGTGAGCACGGAGATTCCCTCGGCCGCCGTATCTTCCTGCAGTAGACGGTCCGCCAGGATTTGGGCACCCATCAGCGTGCGGGTCTGGCGTTCTTTGAACTCTTCTGACGCAGCAATCTTCATTGCTACGGCCTTCGCTGCAACCGCGTGCATGAGCGGGCCACCCTGCTGGCCGGGGAAGACGGCGGAATCGATCTTTCGCCCCCATTCCTCACCGCGCGCTGACAGGATCATTCCTGAACGTGGGCCACCCAGCGTCTTGTGTACGGTCGTCGTGACGACGTCCGCGTAAGGCAGAGGGCTTGGGTGCAGACCTGCTGCGACAAGACCCGCGAAGTGGGCCATGTCGACCATGAGTGCCGCCCCGACCTCGTCCGCAATCTCGCGGAACGCCGCGAAGTCCAGCTGGCGCGGGTACGCACTCCACCCCGCGATGATCACCGACGGCCGCACCTTTAGCGCCTTGTCGCGCACGACATCCATGTCCAAAAGGTACGTTTCGGGGTCTACGCCGTATGCATGCGGTTCATAGAACTTCCCCGAAAAATTGATCTTCATACCGTGGGTGAGGTGGCCGCCGTGAGCCAACTCCATACCCAAGATGCGGTCACCCGGCTTCGCGAGCGCCATGAGTGCGGCGGCGTTCGCCTGGGCGCCGGCATGGGGTTGGGCGTTCACGTAGTCCGCTCCGAACAGCGTCTTGGCACGCTCAATGGCCAGGTTCTCTGCGACGTCCACCCATTCGCAGCCGCCGTAGTAGCGACGCCCGGGATACCCTTCGGCGTACTTGTTTGTGAGGACGCTGCCCTGGGCCTCAAGGACACCGTAGGGAACGAAGTTCTCTGACGCAATCATTTCCAACGTGTCACGTTGACGGCCAAGCTCACCTTCAACGACGGCGTAGAGTTCGGGATCGACTACGGACAGGGGCTGATACAGGCTTGAAGACAAGGCACAACACTTTCACTGGATCGCGAAGCCCGCCGGTCGCGGGCACACCCATTTTACGTCCGTAGCATTTCCTTGTTGCACACGCCCATTTGACGAAAGGTATGCCGTGTGCGGTCGCTCTCATTGCTGGGAAAGTAGCGCCCTTGCGGTGTTTGTGTCGGTGATGACGATTTTTGCAAGACCGGTGGTCATGACGGTCCGCAGGGCCTCAACCTTGTTCTCTCCTGCCGCAACTGCCATGGAGTTCCTGGCAGCCCTGATTGCGTCAAGGGAGATGGAAAGCGTCCGCTCATCAAGGGCCCGAGAAACGACCTGCCCCTTCACGTCAACAAGGTGCCCAGCCACGTTCGCAACTGCCCCCGCCTCCCAGATCTTACGAAGCTCTTTGGATGTGACGTGTCCGGAACGCACCAGAAGGGAAGATTCTGCGATGCCCGCCGGGGAGTACACGACGGTATCTGCCTTGTTGACGGTGCGCATTGCTTCGCTTTCGCGAGCCTGAAGGGTCGCGACCAGCGCCTCCCTAGAAGAGCGCCCGATTGGCTCAGCGCCAAGGAGAACCAAGTCTCCCGGAGCTGCCAGCGCAAGTTGACGCAAAGGTCCAAGCGCCAGAAGCTCTTCGACCTCTTCCGGAGCCGTATTTGCCTGCATTACGCGCACCCCTGGATTCCAGCCGTCTTGAACCGCACGGGCAATCGCAGCCGTCGTCCTGCCCCACGCGAATGCCACGTCATGGGGTCGAGGGCGCATGTCCTCCAGATATTCAGCTGCCGTACGGACTATCAGCAGTAGGCTTTCCGCGACGCGGTCCTGGGTCGATACGACCTGAGCATCAACTAATCCAAACTGAGCTTCCAGAGCCAGTTCCAAAGCGTGGTCGCGCGCGTAGGGGTGGCGGATCATGATGTCGATGATTCCGCGTTCCTCACCTTCTTGCAGAAGGCGCCCAACCGTCCACCGCGTGCATCCAAGACGTTCCGCTATGGCGGCCTGCGTGAGCCCATCAAGGAAATACAGGTGAGCTACCCGAAGCACCGATCTCTCGCGCGCAATTTCCGGCATCTTTTGTAGCCTCCCCGATCCAAGCCAGCTACCGTCTATCTTCGCACGTCAAAGACGAATAGGAGGACCAAGTCACCCACCTGCTTACCCCTGGGCCGCATTGGCACCCAAGGGGCGCAGGGACGGGTGTCTTAGCCCTCCTACCGTGAGAGGTTCAGTGGGTCACTACTTGATGAAACCCATTTCCTTCACTGCGTCGTACTCTTCTTTCAGTGCCTTGATGTTGTGCTCAATGCCCGCGGCGGTGCCCTCTGAAATCTCAAGGCCGTCCACGATCTTGTATTCTCCGTCAACGGAAACGCAGGGGAAACCGAAGGAGAGGCCTGCGGGAACACCGTAGTGGCTACCATCGGAGTACGCACCAACGGTAACGAACTCCCCTTCCTTGGTGCCGTTAACCCAGTCGTGCATGTGGTCGATCGCAGCGGACGCAGCGGAGGCGGCAGAGGACGCGCCACGGGCCGCGATGATCGCTGCTCCACGCTTCGCAACGGTCGGGCGGAAGTAGTCAGCCAACCACGCTTCATCAACCAGCGTGTCCGCAGGAACACCGTTTACGGTCGCATAGGAGACGTCCGGGTACTGGTCAGCGGAGTGGTTGCCCCACACAACGACGTTTTCGATGTCACGAACCGCGGCGTCGGTCTTCTGCGCCAGCTGCGCGATGGCCCTGTTCTGGTCTAGGCGCAGCATGGAGGTGAACCGATCCGCCGGAACGTCCGGGGCAGCATTCTGAGCGATGACAGCGTTGGTGTTAGCCGGGTTTCCGACAACGATTACGCGGATGTCTTCTGCAGCGTGGTTGTTGATTGCAAGCCCCTGAGGACCGAAGATACCCGCGTTCGCCTCCAGTAGGTCAGCGCGCTCCATACCTGCGGTACGAGGGCGAGCGCCAACCAAGAACGCCATGTTAGAGCCTTCAAACGCCTTATTGGCATCATCGAAAACGTCAACGGAGTCAAGCAGCGGGAATGCGGAGTCAAGCAGTTCCATCGCGGTGCCTTCCGCCGCGCGGAGCCCCTGGGGGATCTCCAAAAGGTTCAGCTTTACCGGGGTGTCATCCCCGAACACAGCTCCCGAAGCGATGCGGAACAAGAGTGCGTATCCAATGTTGCCGGCCGCGCCTGTGACTGTGACAATGCGGGGGTCCTTCATGTGAAACTCCTAGCGTATTTGCGATAGAACATAGTTTTGGACAATCCTCATTTTACGTCGGTGATTGAGCAACCGGCGGGACCGAGGGCCCCGCCGGTTGGGACACACCTCACTTATCGCGGTGCTTCAGGTAGTACTCAACCAATTCCTTGGTGGATGAGTCCTGCTGGTCTAGGACCTCCCGGTCGCCCTCGATTGCCGGCATCAATCCAACCGCAAGGGCCTTACCCAGCTCCACGCCCCACTGGTCGAAGGAGTCGATACCCCACACGACACCCTGAACGAAGGTCAAATGTTCGTACAGAGCGACAAGTTGACCTAGGACGGAAGGTGTCAAAGCGGGCGCCATGATGGACGTAGTGGGCCGGTTTCCGGTGAAAACGCGTGCCGGAACAACTTCTTCCTTGGTCCCTTCGGCGCGCACTTCTTCTTCCGTCTTCCCAAACGCCAGTGCCTTTGTCTGTGCGAAGAAGTTGGACAGGAAGAGTTCATGCATGTCCGCGTCACCATCAACCAGCGGCCAGACCGGGTTCGCGAAAGCAATGAAGTCCGCGGGTATAAGCCGAGTTCCCTGGTGAATTAGCTGGTAGAACGCATGCTGACCATTGGTGCCCGGCTCTCCCCAGAACACTTCTCCAGTGTCATAGGAGACCGCCGCACCATCGGAGCGCACGCTCTTACCATTGGACTCCATGGTCATCTGCTGCAGGTAGGCAGGGAAACGATGCAGGTACTGCGAATAAGGCAGGACCGCGTGGGATGCGGAGTTCAGGAAGTTCACATACCAGATGTTCAGCATTCCCATCAGGAGCGGAACGTTCTTCTCCGCCGGCTCATGCAGGAAGTGCATGTCCATCTTGTGCAGTCCCTGGAGGAACTCATCAAACACATCTGGTCCAAGCGTTATGGCCAATGACGTGCCAACTGCGGATGAGACGGAGTAACGCCCGCCTACCCAATCCCAGAATCCAAACGCGTTGTCAGGATCGATGCCAAAGTCCGCAACGCGGTCAAGTGCGGTGGATACCGCCACAAAGTGCTTCGACACGGCCGTGGCTGCCTCTTCAGAATCGGCACTGGGAATCACGTCTGTTTCAGCCAGCTTGTCCAAGAACCACTTCCGGACCACACGCGCATTGGTGATTGTCTCCAGCGTCGTGAACGTCTTTGAAGTCACGACCACCAGCGTCGTCTCAGGGTCCAGGTTAGCAACCGTCTCCGCGGCGTCAGTGGGGTCAATGTTGGAGATGAAGAACGCTTCCATCCCCGCCTTCGCGTAGGGACGAAGAGCCTCATAAACCATCACGGGCCCCAGGTCGGAGCCGCCGATCCCGATATTCACAACCGTTGTCAGCGGTTTGCCCGTGACACCGGTCCACTCACCACTGCGCACCTTGTCCGCGAATGCGTACATCTTCTTCAGCGTCGCATGCACGTCCGGAATGACGTTCTTCCCATCGACGAACACCTCAGCATCCGCGGGCTGGCGCAGTGCCGTGTGAAGAACGGCGCGCTCTTCCGTCACGTTGATCTTGTCCCCGCCGAACATGCGCGCGCGGTGGCGGGTCACCCCCGTCTGCTCTGCCAACTGAAGTAGCAGGTCGAGGACGTCCTGCGTCACCAGGTTCTTGGACAGGTCAACATATAGATCGCCCGCGTCGCGGGTGTATCGGCGCGCACGGTCCTTGTCTTCGGCAAACCACGTCGTCAAGTCGGGGCTGAAACCTGTTGCCAGCTCCTCCAAGGACTCCCATGCGGCCGTAGTAGTTGGGTCAACCACTGAGTTTTCGTTCGAACTCATCTTCTGCTCTTTCCTAGTATCCTTGCCAGTCCGTTTGTCTGTCGGAAGTGACGCTCCCCTGTCCTCCCGTGGTCTTTGTTGTTGCGGCGCAGCCCGTTAGCTCAAAGTGACATCCGCAATGGGTATCTTGCGCACCGGTAAGCCGCTGTTCTCCAGTGAAACAGTCTCTGTAAGCGGCGCCAGCGGAAGCCACCACTGCTGGTAGGGGCGTCGCTTGTCAACGTCCAACTCAGCGTCCATCTGGGTTATTGGCCGAACATCAATGCCTTCGTCGGCCATGCCGATGTACACGGCAGACACGTTGTCATTTCGGAATGCGTGCTCCAGGTAGACAAGCGCCTTGTGGGTCAGCCGCGTAGCCAGAATGCGGTCAAACGCGGTTGGCATTCCACCCTGTTGGATGTGTCCGAGGGCGGAGTCCCTCACGTCAAACAGCCCCTCTCCAGCGGCCTCCACTGCGCGTGCTATGAACTCACGGTCGTAATGAGACGATGTCTCCTCATTCATCACAACCATAAAAACCTTGCGTCCGTGTTCGAATGAGTGACGCATCAGCTTCAGGTCTGCGGACAGATCATCCAGCGTGATGTTCTCTTCGTTCAGGTAAACAAACTCTGCACCTGACGCCATACCGCTCATCAGAGCCAAATATCCGCACTTGCGTCCCATGGTTTCCGCGACGAAGCAGCGCCTAGAAGCCGCCGCCGATTCTTTCATCCGGTCCAGCGCCCATACCGCGTTGTTGACCGCCGTGTCGGTACCAATTGACAGCTCCGTACCCGGAAGGTTGTTGTCGATTGAAGCGGGGACCAGAATGGTCGGGATCTTCAGTGCCGGGAAATGGCCGCGTGCCTCATTCAGCTGCTGCACAGCCATGTAGGCGGAGTGCCCGCCAATCACTAGGAGCGCATCAATGTCACTGCGTTCTATTGCACGCCCCAACGCGTAGTACTCTTCGGGCTTGGGTATCGCGCGTGCTGTACCCAGAACTGCACCACCGTCGAAAGCCCACCCTTCGACGTCATCCCAGTGGAGCTCACGGATTCTCTCATTCATAAGGCCATACCAGGAGCCTTCGACGCCCAGTATGTGCCAGCCGGAATCCAACCCCAGACGCACCGCAGTTCGAACAGCGGTATTCATTCCTGGAGCCAACCCGCCCGCATGCAGGATCGCGACCCTCTTTGGGCGACGCGTCTTCCTCTCCAACTGCGGCGGCTCCGTAAGTGTGGCGAAGATGTTACCCATCTGGTAATAACTTTTGCCGCGGGCCTTGCGGGCGGCAATGTAATCCCCGTCCTCGATCAACTGCGCCACCGCGCGCGTCTGCACGATTGACTCTTCAAGTGGTAGCCGCGTGACCCTGTTACGGCGCACGCCCAAGATGCTGCCCTTGCCGTACGCCTCTGGATCGAAGAGCTCCTGAACTGCCGTGTAACCCAGAAGCGTGGACATCCACCTGTCGTACGCGGATGGCGCGCCACCCCGTTGGATGTGACCTAGGATCGTGATCTTCGCGTTCTCAGAGAGCCCCTCCATGAGTGCCTCTTTGACGTCCTCTGTGGTCAGCGGGTTCCCGTCAACGTCGCGTGCACCTTCGGCCACCACGATGATCGACTCCCGACGTCCGGCTTCACGACCCAGCGCCAGTTTCGTGCACATCTCTTCACGCCAGTCACGCCGAGCAGGCTCTTCCGGGGTAAAAACATAGTCTGCACCGCCAGCAACCGCGGACATCAGAGGCAGGTATCCGCACCTGCGCCCCATGACCTCCACAATAAACGTCCTCTGGTGAGATGCTGCCGTGGAGCTAATCATGTCGATCGCGTCGATGATCCGGGCGAGGGCGGTGTCCGCACCTATCGTCATATCCGAACCAACCAGGTCATTGTCGATGGAGGCGACCAACCCAACCAGGGTTAGCTCCGGGTAGGCGCCGGCAAGCTCAGCGTCCACCACGCCCTCGTCCACCAGTTCTTTGATGTGCTGAGGCCACTCTCTGCGGAACTGGTCCGCACCGGTCAAGGAGCCGTCCCCTCCGATGACGACCAGCCCGTCTATGCGGTTCTCCAAGAGGTTCTTCGCCGCGACGTGCCGACCCGCGTATTCGCGGAACTCCGCGCTTCTGGCGGTCCCAATCTTTGTGCCTCCGCGCCCCAGAATCGAGGACACGGAGGACCAGTCCATCTTCTTTATGTACTTGCCACCGCGGATGGCGCCGTCCCACCCCTCAAGGATTGCGAACGGTTCGGCGCCGACCGCAAGCGCGGTGCGGACGACGGCGCGTACGGCCGCGTTCATCCCCTGGGCGTCCCCGCCGGAGGTGAGAACGCCCAGCCGGAACGGTTCGCCCGTGCGGTGATTGATTCCAGTTATTAGGTCCTGGGCGGAGAGTGCCCCTGAGTCGGTGTCCATTGGGATCCCTTCGTCGTTGGTGGGGAAAATGGGGGTGGATAAGACTTAGGGCCTCCCGCGCAGGTGGAGCCGGTATCTACGCGTCTAGGCGGGCCCTCAGGTTGTCATCGATGGCACCAAGGAACTCTTCCGTCGTCAGCCACGGCTCATCCGGGCTGATAAGGAGAGCCAGGTCTTTCGTCATCTTCCCGCTCTCAACCGTCTTAATTACGACGTCTTCAAGCGTGTCAGCGAAGTCCTTCACCTCAGGCGTGTTGTCCAGCTTTGCGCGGTGAGCCAAGCCTCTGGTCCACGCGAAGATCGATGCGATGGGGTTTGTCGAGGTCGGGTTTCCCGCCTGGTGCTGGCGGTAGTGCCGTGTCACGGTGCCGTGTGCTGCCTCCGCCTCAACGGTCTTCCCGTCCGGGGTCATGAGCACAGAGGTCATCAGGCCAAGGGATCCAAACCCCTGGGCGACAATGTCTGACTGCACGTCACCGTCGTAGTTCTTACATGCCCACACATATCCGCCCTCCCACTTGAGTGCGGCAGCGACCATGTCGTCAATGAGGCGGTGCTCGTAAGTGAGGCCCGCGGCGTCAAACTGCTCCTTGTATTCGGTGTCGAAAACCTCTTGGAAAATGTCCTTGAACTGGCCGTCGTAGGCCTTCAGAATCGTGTTCTTCGTGGACATGTAGACGGGGAAGCCACGCTGCAGTCCGTAAGAGAAAGATGCACGTGCGAAGTCACGGATGGATTCGTTGAAGTTGTACATCCCCATAACGACGCCGCCGGTTTCGGGGATCGTCACGACCTCAAACTCCATTGGTTCGGAGTCATCATCCGGGGTGAAGGTTAGGGTAACTGTTCCACCGGTGGGTGCTTTGAAGTCGGTGGCCCTGTACTGGTCACCGAATGCATGGCGACCAACAACGATCGGCTTAGTCCAAGTGGGCACCAGGCGCGGAACGTTGTCAATAATGATCGGCTCACGGAAAATGACGCCACCCAGAATGTTTCGGATTGTTCCATTGGGGCTGCGCCACATGTTCTTCAGGCCGAATTCTTCGACCCTGGCTTCATCCGGCGTGATCGTTGCACACTTGATGCCGACGCCATACTTCTTAATCGCCTCTGCCGCATCAACGGTGACCTGGTCGTCCGTGGCATCCCTGTTCTGGATCGACAGGTCGTAGTAGCGAAGGTCAATATCAAGGTAGGGGAATATAAGGCGGTCCTTGATGAATTGCCAAATAATCCGCGTCATCTCATCTCCGTCTAGGTCAACGACGGGTCCGACTACCTTAATCTTTGGCATTTTCACTCCTCTGTGTGCGGGCATTGCTCCCCCAAGCTTAGTCAAAGGGTCCGCGGAATGAGCGGTTCCCCACCAGACATCCCCCTGCGATGACAGATCGAGGATTTCGCGAGCGATCACCCAAGAGGTCCCAAAGATCCCCACGGCCCGTGTTCTGGGGCCAAAAAGTACGCGCACGGTGTGCTGCAGGCGCGGTGATAACACTTTTTCCGGAGTGTTTCGACATAGAATTCCGAATAGTATCTACGTAATCCAACCCGCTGAAACGCGGACTTTTCGAATAGGTGAAACTATGGCGACGCCAGAATCGATGGCCTCTGATCCCGCTACGGCGCCTAGCGCCCTAGCGAGTCTGGCGTATGAGCACCCTGAACTCCAGCCTCAAATCGCCCAAAACCCGGCCGCGTATGACGAACTCCTGAACTGGATCTCTCAGTACGGGACCGCGGAAGGTGTTGCCAGCGCGAACCAGCGGAT